>JAJLKH010000063.1:0-38526 GCA_033839205.1 Rhodobacterales bacterium
CAGCAGCGTCTCGAGCAGTCCCGCCTGGCGGGGCCGCAGCTTGTGTCCCTTATGCCGGCCGTAAAGCAGCCGGCGTGCGCGATCTTCAGGCAAATGCGCTCTTGAGCTCGTCGGCGAGATCGACCTTCTCCCAGGAGAACCCGCCATCGGGCTCGGGCTCGCGGCCGAAATGGCCGTAGGCCGCGGTGCGGGCGTAGATCGGGCGGTTCAGCTGCAGATGCGTGCGGATGCCGCGCGGGGTCAGGTCCATCACCTTGGGGATGGCGGCCTCGATCGCGGCGGCGTCCACCTCGCCCGTGCCATGGGTGTCGACATAGATCGACAGAGGCTTGGCCACGCCGATGGCATAGCTCAGCTGGATCGTGGCGCGGTCGGCCATGCCGGCGGCCACGATGTTCTTGGCCAGATAGCGCGCGGCATAGGCGGCCGAACGGTCGACTTTCGTCGGATCCTTGCCCGAGAAGGCGCCGCCGCCATGGGGGGCCGCCCCGCCATAAGTGTCGACGATGATCTTGCGGCCGGTCAGCCCTGCGTCGCCATCGGGGCCGCCGATGACGAACTTGCCGGTGGGGTTGACGTGCCAGATCGTGTCCTTGGTGACCCAGCCCTCGGGCAGCACTTCGAGGATGTAGGGTTCCACCACGGCGCGCACATCGGCGCTGGTCATGGACTCGTCCAGATGCTGGGTCGAGAGCACGATCTGCGTCACGCCCACGGGCACGCCGTTTTCATAGCGCACGGACAGCTGCGATTTCGCATCCGGGCCCAGCTTGGGCTCGGCCCCCGATTTGCGCACTTCGGCCAGGCGGCGCAGCATCGCATGGGCGAACTGGATCGGCGCGGGCATGAGGGCGTCGGTTTCATTCGTGGCATAGCCGAACATGATGCCCTGGTCGCCGGCACCTTCGTCCTTGTCGGCGCTGGAGTTCACGCCCTGCGCGATATGGGCGGACTGTTCGTGCAGCAGGTTGGTGATTTCGCAGGTCGCGTGGTGGAACTTCTCCTGCTCATAGCCGATGTCCTTGATGCAGGCGCGGGCGATGTCGGGGATGCGTTCCATATATTCGGCCAGCTTGGCCTGATCCGACAGACCGACCTCACCGCCGATGACGACACGGTTGGTCGTGGCGAAGGTCTCGCAGGCGACGCGCGCCTCGGGTTCTTCGGCGAGGAAGGCGTCCAGAACCGCGTCGGAAATGCGGTCGCAGACCTTGTCAGGGTGCCCTTCCGAGACGGACTCGGAGGTAAAAACGTAATTCTGTCGTGACATGAAAAGTGCTCCATTGGGTTTCACCCGTCACGCCAGGAAGCCGTTGTGACAGGAATAGCAGCGTGGTTACGCGCGCTGAGTCATGGCGTCAATCGCTATTTGGCGGCTGTGGCGCGGCGGCTTGCGGCCATGTGGAAACCCGCCGACAGGACGATCAACCCAAGCGTGATCAAGAGCATGGGCCATTCGCCCGTGCGGGCGTAAAGGGTGGGTGATCGCGGGGCGGGCAGGGCCGCGTCGATCCAGCCCGCCACGCCCAGCGGCAGCGCGGCGGTGATACGACCCAGCGGGTCGATCATGGCCGAGACGCCGGTATTGGCGACGCGCACCATGGGCAGGCCCTGCTCGACCGCGCGCAGCCGCGCCTGCGCCAGGTGCTGATAGGGGCCGGAGAGCGCGCCGAACCATGCGTCATTGGTGATCTGCATCAGGAAGTCGGGGCGGTCGGGCGCGGAATTGATGAAATCGGGAAAGACCGCCTCGTAGCAGATCAGCGGCAGGGCGCGGCCCAGGGGGCCAAGGTCCATCAGCCGCGCGCCGGGACCGGGCGAGAAGCCGCCCCCGCGCGAGGCGGCCATGCCGTGGATGCCGAACTTGGCCATCGTCTCGCCGAAGGGCATGTATTCGCCGAAGGGCACCAGTTGATGCTTGTCATAGATCGCGCGGATCACGCCGCCCTGATCCAGGTAAAGCGCGGAGTTGTAGGTGCGCTGCCCGATGAAGCGCTGGATGCCCAGCACCACGGGCACACCGTCGGCGGCAAGGGCGATTGCCTCAAGCTCGGGCTCTGCGTTTTCCAGAATGACGCTGAGCGCGGTTTCGGACCAGATCACCAGATCGGGGCGGGGGCGGGCCGGATCGTCCGACAACGCGGCGGTGTCATCGACCTGCCGCTGAAAGAAGATCGGGATCATGGTGCGATCCCATTTCAGATGCTGCGGCGCGTTGGGCTGGACCATGCGGATCACCGGGCGGTCGGTCAGGGTGGCGGGATCGGCTGGCGGCGCGCCCATCGGCACAGTTGCGCCCCCGCTCGCGGCCAAGGCCACGGCGCCAAGGCTGGCTGCCCCCCACCAGCGGCGCGCCGGGGCCAGCAGCAGGACAAGCCCCGACGCGGCCAGCAGCGCCAGAAGCGTCAGGCCGTGATGCCCGGTCAGAGAGGCGACATGCACCAGCGGCGTGTCGATCCAGACATGGCCGATCAGCGCCCAGGGAAAGCCGGTCAGGACGTAGGACCGCGCCACCTCGACCGCGGTGAAACTGGCGATGAAGGCCAGCGCCGTGCCGCCCAGCGCGCGGGTGAGCGCCCCTGCCCCGGCCCAGAACAGGGCCAGTCCCGCCGACATGCCCACCAGCGCGAAGGGCGCCATCCAGCCGTGACGGGCCGGGTTGATCATGAAAGGCTCGACGATCCAGAACAGCGAGAGCGCGAAATAGCCGGTGCCCGTGGCCCAGCCGATCAGGGCGGCACGGCGCGGGCCATCTGTGCGGCGCAGCAGCACGAAGGCCAGCGCCAGACCGGGGATCGCCAGATACCACAGATCGAAAGGCGCCTGCCCCAGCGCCGCAAGCGCGCCCGCCAGAACCGCCAGCCCAAGCTGGCTGCGCAACCCCGTGAACCGGGGCTGCATGTCAGGCGGCAGACGCATGTGGCAGGCGGACCCTCAGGCGTTTGATGCGGCGGGGGTCGGCATCGACCACCTCGAATTCGACCCCGGCGGGATGCTGCACGACTTCGCCGCGCACAGGCACGCGGCCCGCCAGCATGAAGACAAGACCGCCCAGCGTGTCGATCTCTTCCTCGTCGACATCCTCGTGGTCGGTCAGGGACAGGCCGATCTCGGCCTCGAACTCGTCCAGAGGGGTCTTGGATTGCGCCAGATAGAGGCCCGGCTTCTCGATCGTCCAGAACTGGTCCTCGTCGGTATCGTGCTCGTCCTCGATCTCGCCGATGATCTGCTCGATCAGGTCCTCGATCGTGACAAGCCCGTCCACCCCGCCGTATTCGTCGATCACCAGCGCCATGTGCTTGCGTTCGGACTGCATCTTTTGCAGCAGCACGCCGATGGACATCGAAGGCGGCACATAGAGCAGCGGGCGCAACATCTGCTTGAGCGAGAATTCGCCCGAGGCGCCGTTGAACCCGTGCTTGAGCGCGAAATCCTTGAGGTGCAGCATTCCCAGCGGCGTATCCAGCGTGCCGGAATAGACCGGCAGGCGGGTCAGGCCGGTTTCGCGAAACAGCTCGACCAGTTCATCCATGGTGATCGTGTCGGGGACGGCGGTGATATCCGCCTTGGGAATTGCCACATCCTCGACGCGCATGCGGCGCAGGTTCAGGATATTGTGGACCTGCTGACGCTCTGGCGTCGAAGACAGCGGCCCCGCGTCACCGTCATCGTCGCCGCTGTCCGCGGGGCTGAGCGCCCCGATGATGCGGCGGAAAAATCCACCGGATGACGTCTTTTCGGTCTCGGAATAGGGCAGCGCGCTCTGCGCTGCCTCCGTAGACCCGTCTATGCTGTCGCCCATCTTGCCTTTCCAGAATGCGGAAGCGGTGCTTCCTTGAAATACCTGTCGGCACGCCCAAGGCGCGCCACGCTGCGCTAATATGGGTCAGCCACCCCCAGTTTGCCAAGTATCGCCACCTCGATTGTCTCCATCAAAGTGGCATCCTTGTCACGAACATGATCGTAGCCCAGCAGATGCAGGGTGCCATGCACCACCAGATGGGTCACGTGATCGGTCATCGTCTTGCCCGCCTCGGCGGCTTCCCGCGCACAGGTATCATAGGCGATGGCGATATCGCCCAGTTCGATCCCCTCGCCCGGATCCTCGTCGAAGAAAGGATCGTCCTGCGGGGTTTCATCGGGCACGAAGGGGGCTTCGCCGTCCTCGTCCGCGGCCAGATCCTGCGCGGGCCAGCTGAGCACGTTGGTGGGCGCGGGCTTGCCCCGGAACTCGGCGTTGAGCACGGCGATGCGCGCGTCGTTACAGCCCAGCAGGCTGATCATGTAGAGATCGGGATCAAACCCGAGGTGATCCAGCGTGGCACGGGCCGCGGCCTCGGCCAGCGGTTCAAGCCCGGCCTCGGCCCAGCGGTCGTCTTCGATCTGCGTATCGGTCAGCATGCGGCCTTGTCACAGTGGGGGCTGTCGCGGTGGGGGCTGTCTGCCCCCACACCCCCGAGGATATTTTCGGCAAGAAGAAGCGAGGGGCGGCGTCAGACGCTGCCCTCTGCCTCATAGGCTTCGATGATCGCGGCCACAAGGGGATGGCGCACCACATCCTTGGATGTGAAGTAATTGAAGCTGATCTTGTCGATGGATTTCAGCAGGCGTTCGGCATCCGCGAGCCCCGAGGAGACGCCGCGCGGCAGGTCGATCTGGGTGCGGTCGCCGGTGATGACCATGCGGCTGCCTTCGCCCAGGCGGGTCAGGAACATCTTCATCTGCATCGAGGTGGCGTTCTGCGCCTCGTCCAGCACCACGAAGGCGTTGCTGAGGGTGCGGCCGCGCATGAAGGCCAGCGGCGCGATCTCGATCCGCTTTTCCTCGATCAGCTTGGCGGTCTGCTTGCCGGGGAGGAAATCGTTCAACGCGTCATAGAGCGGCTGCATGTAGGGATCGACCTTGTCCTTCATGTCGCCGGGCAGGTAGCCCAGTTTTTCGCCCGCCTCGACCGCGGGGCGGCTGAGGATGATACGGTCGACCTGGCCGGTGATGAACATGGACACGCCCGCGGCCACGGCCAGGTAGGTCTTGCCGGTGCCCGCAGGGCCGATGCCGAAGCAGAGTTCATGCTTGAAGAGGTTCTGCACATAGGCTTTCTGCGCCTCGGTGCGGGGTTCGACCAGTTTGCGGCGCGTCTTGATCTCGACCCGGCCGGAGCGGAACATTTCGAGCTGGTCGCCCGCCTGCGCGCCGGTGCCCTGTTCGGAGCTGCCCATACGGATCTGCCTGTCGATGTCGCCCTGTTCCAGCCCGCGCCCGGCCTCGAGCCGTTCATAGAGCGCGTCCAGCACTTCGATGGCATTGGCGGTGGCGCTTTCCTCGCCGAAGACGGCCAGCTGGTTGCCGCGCCGCAGGATCTGCACCCCCAGTTTCTTTTCCAGCTCGGCCAGGTTGCGGTCATATTCGCCGCAAAGGTCGATCAGCAGGCGGTTGTCGGGAAATTCAGCCAGACGTTCGATCTGGGTGGCGGCATCGAAGGGCGGGGGCAGCACTGTGATAGCCAAGCAGGTCTCCTTGCAAAGGCCGGGCCTGCGGAGGGCGGACCCTGTCACCTGAATTGAATCGTGCCAAGTTGCGCGCCATCGCGCAAGCGGCATGATCATCATGTAGGGTGCATCCGGCAAAAAAACACCACAGGCGGGGACCTGTGGTGCGTTTTCTGGCATATGGCCGGCTGATCAGAACCAGTCGGGGATGTTCGAGCCGGACTTGAACGGGCCTGTCGCCACGCCCGGAGGGGCCGCATTGGAACAGACGGGCGAGCCATCGGGTTGCAGGCGCGCGGACAGGTAGCCTTCGACGCCATCGTCGATGATCCAGTGATCGCAGCCGGTCGGATCGACCCAGATGCCCGCAACCAGCTGGCTGAGGTGTTTGGCATCCCGGCCGCCATCGCGGGTCTTGTCCGGGCCGATTTCCTGGCAGGCGGTCAGCGTCACAAGCGCGCCAAGCATCGCGATACCCTTGAGATAAGTCATTCCCGGTCTCCTCAGCGCAGGCAGATGATTTCGACGCGGCGGTTCTGCGCCATGCCGTCAGCGGTGGAATTGGTGGCGCGCGGCATCCGTTCGCCGAAGCCGCGCACATCGATCACATTGGCACCGATGGATTGCGCGACCTGCGCGACCGCGTTGGCGCGGCGCTGGCTGAGGCGCATGTTGTATTCATCCGAGGCGCGGCTGTCGGTGTGACCGTGCACCAGGAAGGCGCGCGCATTGGCCGAGCGGAAGAAATTGACCAGGTTCTGCTTGGCGTGGGGATGGATCTGGTGGCGGTCGGTCGCGAAGAACTGATCGGTGGGCATCACGCCGCAGATCTCGCCCCGGTGGCAGACGGGGTTGCCCTTGCGGTCGATATGCGGCGACATGAAGCCTTCTTCGCCATCGTCCATGACCCAGTGTTCGCATCCGTCCGGATCGATCCAGATCGTGGGCACGTAGCGTTCGCCCCTGATGGTATTTTGCTGGGCAACCGCCGGTGCGGCGATTCCTGACAGGGCCAGCGCCGATGCGACCACACCCGCCAGCGCCAAGCGTCTGGATTTCATTGCCATGCTGGAAGAGCCCCCATTCTCACTCGTTAGAACCTTCGCCCCCCAGGAGACCTGCCGGGGGCGCACACACATTTAGTTTATTTTACTCAAAACCCGTTGAGAGGAAAGAAAAATCCACAAGATATTGTGCAGAGACACGCAACAATCCCTAGAAACAGCGCGGATTTTCAACAAATCGTCGGTGTCGCCGGAGGCTTCTCAACCCAGGCGGTAGCAACCGGGCCGCTTTACATGCCAGGCACAGCGCCCCTGGACCCATTCCGGTCGTCAGAGCAGGACACCCGAGAGGGAATTCGATCCGCTGCCGATGATTCTGACGCGCGCGATCTGACCGATCGGGGCGGCACCATCGCCTGCCGCATCTTCCACATGGACCGCGTGCAGGTATTCCGACTTGCCGACCATCTGGCCTTCGCGGCGCCCGGTGCGTTCGAACAGGACCGACACCACGCGCCCGATCATGCTGTCCTGGATGCGGCGCTGCTGTTCGGTCAGAAGCGCCTGCAAGCGGTAGAGCCGGTCATTCTTGACCTCTTCGTCAAGCTGGGGGCGTTCGGCGGCGGGGGTGCCGGGGCGGGTGGAATATTTGAAGGAATAGGCCTGCCCGTATTCGACCGCGCGGATCAGGTCCATCGTCGCTTCGAAATCGGCCTCGGTCTCTTCGGGGAAGCCCACGATGAAATCGCCCGACAGCAGGATGTCGGGGCGCGCGGCGCGGATGCGTTCGACGAGGCGCAGATACTGTTCGGCGGTATGGCTGCGGTTCATCCGTTTCAGGATGCGGTCGCTGCCCGATTGCACCGGCAGATGCAGATAGGGCATCAGCTTGGCGCATTCGCCATGGGCCGCGATCAGGTCATCGGACATGTCATTGGGATGAGAGGTGGTGAAGCGGATCCGTTCCAGCCCGTCGATGGCGGCCAGCTCGCGGATGAGGCGCGCCAGCGACCAGTCGCCCCCCTCGCCCGCGCCGTGATAGGCGTTGACGTTCTGGCCCAGCAGCGTGATCTCGCGCACGCCGCGGTCCACAAGGTCGCGCGCCTCTTCCAGGATGCGGGGCGCGGGGCGGCTGACTTCGGCGCCGCGGGTATAGGGCACCACGCAGAAGGCGCAGAACTTGTCGCAGCCTTCCTGCACGGTCAGAAAGGCGGTGGGCCCGCGCGTGGCCTTGGGGCGGTGGCGCAGGGTTTCGAACTTGTCATCCTCGGGGAAGTCGGTATCCAGCGCCTTTTCACCCGCGCGCGCCCGCGCTTCGAGCTGCGGCAGGCGGTGGTAGCTTTGCGGGCCGACCACAAGGTCGACCAGCGGCTGGCGGCGCATGATCTCTTCGCCCTCGGCCTGCGCCACGCAGCCGGCAACGCCGATCCTGAGGTCGGGCTTCTGGGCCTTGAGGGTCTTGAACCGGCCCAGCTCGGAATAGACCTTTTCGGCGGCCTTTTCGCGGATATGGCAGGTGTTGAGCAGGATCATGTCCGCGTCATCGGGCGTCTGGGTTTCGACATAGCCCTGCCCGCCCAGCGCCTCGGCCATGCGTTCGCTGTCATAGACATTCATCTGGCAGCCATAGGTCTTGATATAGAGTTTGCGGGGCGCGCTCATGGGGATATCCTGACGGGAGTGGTCCTGCTGGTCGAAACAACACCGCTGCCTATACCAGAACAGGGGTCCCTTGCAATGCGTGCGGATTTCGCGGACCTTGCGGGCGGTCACAGGCAGTTCAGGTTCGGGGCGATTTCAGGGCGATGCGATACGACAGTCTGAAGGATTTTCTGAACCGCGGGGGCAAGATCCTGGCCAAGGGGCCGATCGCGCTGATCTTTGCCGAGGACGAGGTCGAGCTGGCTTCGACCCTGCGGCATCATCTGACCTCGGGCTTTGGTGCGGTCATCGCCTTCATGCCCGATGCCTTTGCCATAGACGATACGCTCGCCGCGCAGGTGCACCGGGTGGATCTGGACACGCTGGCGCCCGATATGCTGACCGATACGGTCAATGCGCTGATCGCGGCCGCGCCGGGCACCTGGTTCTACTACTGCTACAACGCGGAATACCTGTTCTACCCGTTCTGCGAAAGCCGCAGCGTGGCCGAGATGCTGGCCTTTCATGCCGAGGAAAGGCGCGACGCGATGCTGTGCTACGTGATCGACCTTTACGCGGGGGATCTGGACGCGCATCCGCTGGCCGTCAGCATCGAGGATGCCTATCTGGACAAATCGGGCTATTACGCGCTGGCGCGCAACGATCCCGACAATCACAACCACCCGCGCGAGCGGCAGCTGGATTTCTTCGGCGGGCTGCGCTGGCGCTACGAGGAACATGTGCCCGCGCCGCGCCGCAAGATCGACCGGATCGCGCTGTTCCGCGCCGCGCCGGGGCTGGAGCTGCGCGCCGATCACACGTTCAACGATCAGGAATACAATACCTACGCCTGCCCCTGGCATCACAACATCACGGCGGCGGTCTGTTCGTTCCGCACCGCCAAGGCGCTGAAGGCCAATCCGGGATCGACCTTCGACATCCACAATTTCCGCTGGCACAATTCGACACCGTTCGAGTGGCATTCGCGGCAATTGCTGGACCTGGGCCTGATGGAGCCGGGCCAGTGGTTCTGAGGCTGCGGCTCTGAGGCTGCGGTTCTAGATCCGTGGACCGGTCACTCGGCCGCTTGATCCATGGGGCCCAGAATGGGCGGCTGGGCATTCAGCACCTCTATCGAGAAGCCCGACAGGCGCTTGTATTTCTCGGCATGGGCGGCCAGGTCGGCGCGGGGGATGACATCCTCGATATTTTCGAAGGTGCCGCCGCAGCGATCCTCGACCATCTGCATGACCGCATCGGGGCCGGCGCCGCGATTGGCGCGCAGGATGCCTTCGGCGCGAGGGCGCATCTCGGCCTCGTAGGCCTCGAGCGCGGCAGGGGTCACGCCGTGATCGCGCAGGGCCGCGCCCAGTTTGCGCGCGTCGATGATCGCCTGGCTGGCGCCGTTCGATCCCACCGGATAGGTCGCATGGGCGGCGTCCCCCATCAGCGTGACGCGCCCGTCGGTCCAGCGCGCCATCGGCTCGCGGTCCACCATCGGATATTCATAGATCGGGCCGGTGGCGGCGCGGATCATGCCGGGGCAGTCGATCCAGCCGAAATCCCAATCCTCGAAGGCGGGCAGGAAATCCGCGGGATCGGCGGGCTTGTTCCAGTCGCCCTTGGCCATGGCGCGGTTCGGATCGACACGCAGTTCCGCGATCCAGTTCATCAGCGCCAGCCCGGTTTCGGGATCGGTCGCCGAGATCGGGTATGAGACGAAGCGCTGCGTATCGTGACCGGCCAGGATCATCGCCGCGCCACCCAGGAAGGGCACACCGGGGCTGGTGCCGCGCCACATGATGGCGCCGTTCCAGATCGGCTCGCCCTCATCGGGCAGCATCTGCGCGCGGATGGCAGACCGGATCCCGTCGGCGGCAATCGCCAGGTCGCCCTCGACCCTGGTACCATCGGTCAGGATCAGCGTGGCGCCTTGCGGCCCCGTCTCGTAGCGCGCGACGCCTGCGCCGGTGACGACGCAATCCGCCCCGGCGCGGGCGCGCAACTCGTCCAGCAGCATCATCTGCAACTGGCCGCGATGGATCGAATATTGCGGCCAGGTGTAGCCCGCGAATTGCCCGCGCGGCTCGACCCAGATTTCAAGCCCGGTCTTGGTGTAGAAGCCATATTGCCGTGTGCGCACGCCAATCGCGTCCAGCCGGTCCTTGAGGCCCAGGTCAAAAAGCTCGCGCACCGCGTTGGGCTGGATGTTGATCCCCACGCCCAGGGGGCGGATATCGCCCACGCGTTCGAAGATGCGGAACGGGATGCCCAGCTGGTGCAGGGTCAATCCCATCGACAGGCCGGCGATCCCGGCCCCTGCGATCAGAACGGTCATCCCCCGGCCCTCCCCGGCCTTGCGTTTCTTCTTGCCTCAAATATCCCCCGCGGAGCGTCCTTCGGCCCGCGACGGGATCCGCCCTCAGATGTTCTCGGGCTGCGGCATGCCCAGCACGTGATAGCCGCCATCGACGCGGATGATCTCGCCTGTGGTGCAGGCGCCCGCGTCCGAGGCCAGGTAGACCGCCGTGCCGCCCACCGCCTCGAGCGTGGCGTTCGACCGCAGCGGCGCGTTCATGTCGGTATGCTTGTAGGTCTTGCGCGCGCCGCCGATGGCCGCACCCGCCAGCGTCTTCATCGGGCCGGGGCTGATCGCGTTGACGCGGATGCCTTCGGGGCCAAGATCGTTGGCAAGGTAGCGCACGGCCGATTCCAGCGCGGCCTTGGCCACGCCCATCACGTTGTAGAACGGGGTCACGCGGTTCGATCCCTGGTAGGTCAGGGTCAGGATGGTGCCGCCGTTTTCGACCATCAGCGGATGCGCGCGGCGCGCCACCTCGATCAGCGAATAGCAGGAGATATCCAGCGAGTTGCGGAAATTGGCGCGGCTGGTGTTCAGAAAGCGCCCGGTCAGTTCGTTCTTGTCGGAAAAGGCGATGGCGTGGACCACGAAATCGATGGTCGGCCAGCGCGCGGCCAGAGCTTCGAAGGCCGCATCGAGGCTGGCGTCATCGGTGACGTCCACATCGACCATGAAATCCGATCCGACGCTTTCGGCCAGCGGTTTCAGGCGCGAGCCGAAGGCCTCGCCCTGGTAGGTGAAGGCCAGTTCGGCCCCTGCCTCGCTCATGGCCTTGGCGATTCCCCAGGCGATCGAGCGGTCGTTGGCGACCCCCATGATAAGGCCGCGTTTGCCCTGCATCTGTCCCGTCATGTCAGATCACCCGTGATATTTCGACAAAAGCATGGATCCGTTGGTGCCGCCAAAGCCGAAGCTGTTGGTCATCACCGTATCAAGCCCGGCGTTGTCGATGCGTTTGGTCGCGATCTCGCCCGTGTCGATGGCGGGGTCCAGCGTGGCCACGTTGATCGACGGGGCGATGAAGTCATGCTCGAGCATCAAGAGGCAATAGATCGCCTCCTGCGCGCCGGTCGCGCCCTGGCTGTGGCCGGTCATCGATTTGGTCGAGCTGATCAGCGGCGTGTTGCCACGGCCGAAGACGCGGCGCACGGCCTCGACCTCGCCCACGTCGCCCACGGGGGTCGATGTGCCATGGGCGTTGATATAGCCGACCTTGCGGTCTTTGTTCAGCCCCGCCAGCGCCAGGCGCATGGCGCGTTCGCCACCTTCGCCCGAGGGGGCGACCATGTCATGGCCATCGGACGTGGCGGCGTAGCCTGTCACCTCGGCGTAGATTTTCGCGCCGCGCGCCAGGGCGTGTTCAAGATCCTCCAGCACCACGATGCCGCCGCCGCCCGCGATCACGAAACCGTCGCGATCCGCGTCGAAGGCGCGCGAGGCCAGTTCGGGCGTGTCGTTATACTTGCTGCTCATCGCGCCCATCGCATCGAAGAGGCAGGACAGCGTCCAGTCCAGTTCCTCGCCGCCGCCCGCGAACATGATGTCCTGCTTGCCCATCATGATCTGTTCGGCCGCGTTGCCGATGCAATGCAGCGAGGTCGAGCAGGCCGAGGTGATGGAATAGTTGATGCCCTTGATCTTGTAGGCCGTGCTGAGGTTGGCCGACACGGTCGAGGACATGCATTTCGGCACCGCGAAGGGCCCGATCCGCTTGGGGCTGCCATTGGCCAGCACGGTCTGGTGCGCCAGCAGCATGGCCGAGGTGGAGGGCCCGCCCGATCCCGCGACAAGCCCGGTGCGCTCGTGCGAGATCTGGGCCTCGGTCAGGCCGGCGTCTGCGATGGCCTGACCCATGGCGATATGGGCATAGGCCGCGCCCGGCCCCATGAAGCGCAGGGTGCGCTTGTCCACGTGTTCGGTGATGTCCAGCTTGACGTCGCCCGCGATCTGGCTGCGGAACCCGTGTTCCTGCATCGCTGCATTGGCGCGGATACCCGAGCGGCCCGCCTTGAGCGAGTCCAGAACCTCGGAGGCATTGTTGCCGATGCTGGAGACGATCCCCAGCCCTGTGACGACGACACGGCGCATGGACGCCCTCCCTTCAATTGGCTTTGGCCTGTGTAGGACAGCAGGGGTTGAGGGGCAAGCGCTTAGGCGGGGTTGGGGCGTCGGGATCCGGGGCTGTCGTCGCGGTGCCGAGAAGGCAAGGCGGATCACATGGCCGGATATGCAAAGCGCCCGCCGGGTTTCCGGGCGGGCGATCACGTGTCGGGGTCGGATTGCTGCGGCGGATTGGTGCGGCTGAGTTAGTGAGGCTGATTGCCGTGGTGTCGCGCCGGAAGCCTCAGCTTTCGCTGAGGGCGACCTTCATGTCCTTGACCTGGTAGATGACTTCGCCATCCGCCTCGACGATGCCGTCGGCCACGCCCATGGTCAGGCGGCGGGTCTGGATCGCCTTGGTGAAATCGACCTTGTAGGTCAGCATCTTGCGGTCGGGGCGCACCATGCCGGTCAGCTTGACCTCGCCCACGCCCAGCGCATAGCCGCGCCCCTGCCAGCCGCGCCAGCCCAGGTTGAAGCCGGTCAGCTGCCACAGCCCGTCAAGGCCAAGGCATCCCGGCATGATCGGGTTGCCGGGGAAATGGCAGGAGAAGAACCACAGGTCGGGATTGATGTCGAACTCGGCCACCACATGGCCCTTGCCGTGGGCGCCGCCATCCTCGGAAATCTCGGTGATGCGGTCCATCATCAGCATCGGCGGTTCGGGAAGCTGGGCATTGCCGGGGCCGAACAGCTCGCCGCGCGCGCATTTCAGCAGGTCTTCCTTGTCGAAACGGTTCGGATACTGGGCCATCGCGGCGCGGTCCTTTTCTGATCTGTGTCGTCTTGTCACTGGCCATGCAGCCTGCCCCCTCTAGCACCCGCTTGGCGCCCCATGCAAGCCTGCCGGCGGGGACAGCGCCGCCGCTGCCGCGCCGCGCCCTGGGCCGTTCCACCTGTTTGCAATTGAATTTTTCCCGCCATGGGCTTTATAAGGGGGAGGAGATTGGAACGGATGACAATGACGAAGCTGACGATACCCGCGGCAGGCAGCCACCAGACCGAGCAGGCCCAGGCCCGTGGCGCCACCTGGCTGGGAACCGCCGGGCTGCGCCCGACGCGCCAGCGCGTGGCGCTTGCGGCCCTTCTGATCGGCGATGGCGAGCATCGGCATGTCACGGCGGAAAGCCTGTTCGCCGCAGCGCAGGAGGGGGGCGAACGCGTGTCGCTTGCCACCGTGTACAACACGCTGCGCGCCTTCTGCGAGGCCGGGTTGATGCACGAGATCACGGTCGACGGCACGAAAAGCTATTTCGACACCAACACCCATGATCATCCGCATTTCTACTGGGAGGACAGCGGCACGCTGACCGATGCGCCCAGCGAGGAGCTGGAGATCGTGCGGATCCCCAACGCCCCCGAGGGCGCCGAGATCGCCGCGGTCGACGTGGTGATCCGGCTGCGCCGCAAGTAGGCTTTCACGGGCGCTTTCACGGGCATTGAATGACGGCGCGCGCCCTGCCACTGTGCAGGGCGTTCCACTGTCACGACCCAAGGAAAGGCCACGCCATGAAAGCGATCACCTATTCCGCCTTCGGCCCTGCCGCCGATGTGCTGCAGATGACCGACCTGCCGACGCCCGCCCCCGCGCCGGGCGAGGTGCTGGTGCGGCTGACCCATTCCGGTGTGAACCCGTCGGATGTGAAAGCGCGCGCGGGTGCGCGACCGGGTGTGACGGCACCGCCCTTTCCGGTAATCGTGCCGCACTCGGACGGGGCGGGGGTGATCGCGGCGGTGGGCGCGGGCGTGGAAAAGGCGCGCATCGGGCAGCGGGTCTGGATCTGGAACGGGCAATGGCGCCGTCCCTTCGGCACCGCGGCCGAGATGATCGCCCTGCCTGCGGCGCAGGCCGTGGCGCTGCCCGAAGCCATGACAAATGCCGAGGGCGCGACCATGGGCATTCCGGGGCTGACGGCGGCGCATTGCGTGTTCGGGGGCGGCAACATCAGCGGCCAGACCCTGCTGATATCGGGCGGCGCGGGGGCCGTGGGCCATGACGCGGTGCAACTGGCGGCCTGGGGTGGGGCGCGGGTGATCGCGACCGCCTCGGCTGCGGACTTTGACCGGGTGCGCGCCGCCGGGGCCGAGACGGTTCTGGATTACCGCGACCCGGAGCTTGCGGCAAAGGTGCTGGAGTTGACGGGCGGGCGCGGTGTCGATCGCGCGGTCGAGGTGGAATTCGGGCGCAATGCCGCGATGCTGGCGCAGGCCGTGGCCGAAAACGGCAGTATCGCGGCCTATGGATCAGCGCTGGAGATGAACCCCGTGCTGCCTTTCGGCGCCTATCTGTTTCGCGCGATCACCATCGATGTGGTGCTGATCTACCTGCTGCCCGAGGCACAGCGCAGCACCGCGATCGGGCTGTTGCACCGCGCCCATGCGGCGGGGGCTTTGAAACCCGCGATCCATGGGCATTTCGCCCTTGCCGATTGCGCCGCCGCGCACAGGGCCGTCGAGGCGGGCCGCCGGTCAGGCGCGGTTTTGCTGGATATCGGTTGAGGGGGGGGCTGTCTGCCCCCCTCCGTCCCTGCGGGACGCCCCCCGAGGATATTTGTCGCAAGAAGAACATCAGCCCGGCTTGCGGGGCGCGACGCGGTCGCGGCTGGCGGCAAGACCGTCACGGAAGCCTTCGGCATCGCCGTAATCGACGAATTGCGCGTAGTAGGCGTGCTGCGCGCCGACGCGGGCGGCATGTTTGATGGGGCACCAATAGGCCTCGGTCCGGCCTGCGACCTCCTGGATATAGCCGATCAGCCCGTTGCAATAGCCGCAATAGACGCAGTTCAGTTTCTGCAGCGCGTTGAGGTAGGCCAGGTGATGCCGGTCGATGCGGATGAAATCGGCGCGGCGCACCGGGGCGATGCGGTAGATCGGAAAGCAGATGCGCTGGTAGATCGTGACCATGAGGTCGAGCAAGGCGAAGGGGATGATCAGGCTGTAGATCACCGGTGCGCTGAGCACCACGAGCGGCCTTGTGTTGCGCAGGAAATCGGACAGGCGCACGCGGAAGGCGCGGTGCCGGCGCCGGGCCTCTTCGTCGAAGATGATGCGGCCGTTTTCCAGCCGGTAGCGAAAGGCCTCGGCGCGGCGGTCGAATTCGGCCTCCAGCTGGTCCTGAAGCTCGCGCATGCGGGCCAGAAGCGTCTCGACGGGGGTGGTCATGGCATGCCTCCCGGGATGATGGATGTACCCATCATAGAAAAGGCGCGGGGCAAATCCACCCCGCGCCTTGTGCTGCCCTTGCCGCAGGGCAGGATCAGGCGATGGCGACCAGTTCGATCGCGAAGGTCAGGTCGCGCCCGGCCAGCGGGTGGTTGGCATCCAGCGTCACCTCGGTTTCGGTCACTTCGACCACGGTCACGGCCATCGCCTGCCCCTGGGGCGTCTGGACCTGCAGCTGCGTGCCCAGGTCCAGCGGGATGTGATCGGGGATCTCGGCGCGCGGAACGGCCTGGCGCGCGTTGGGGTCGGGTTGGCCATAAGCCTGGTCTGCGGGCACTTCGACGACTTTCTTGTCGCCCACGCTCATGCCCGGCAGAGCCACGTCGAGACCTGGGATGATCTGCCCGGAGCCCACCACGAATTCCAGCGGATCCCGCCCTTCGGAACTGTCGAAAGTGGCCCCGTCGGACAGGGTGCCGGTGTAATGAATACGGACGGTATCGCCCGGTTTGACCTGCGTCATGATTGTTCCAGTTCTGCTAGGGAAAGATGAATGATCGAGGCCGTTTCGCCCATGGCGCGAACGGGTGCTCGGGTTTGCGGACACAAGGCTACAGAGGCCGGCGGGAATTTGCAAACCGACTGCGCGATCATGGGGTTCCGGGCTCATTAACTCTTTTCCCTTGCGCGCCGCCGTGCCAGTCTTGCGCCAAAAGGACAATGCCGACAGATGATCACGACCTGCATATTCGACGCCTACGGCACCCTGTTCGACGTCGCCGCCGCCGCACGCCAGGTGGCCGGTGAACCGGGGCGCGAGGATTTCGCCCGACACTGGCCCGCGATTTCGGAGAAGTGGCGCCAAAAACAGCTGCAATACAGCTGGTTGCGCGCGATCACCGGGGATCACACCGATTTCTGGACCGTCACGAAGGATGGGCTGGACTGGGCGCTGGAGGCGCAGGGGCTGGCGGGCGACGCCGCGCTGCGGGACAGGTTGCTGGCGCTTTACTGGCAACTCAGCGCCTTTGCCGAGGTGCCCGAGATGCTGATGGAGCTGAAGGCCGCGGGGATGAACACGGCGATCCTGTCGAATGGCAGCCCCGAGATGTTGTCGGGCGCGGTGCAGTCCGCCGGCTTGAGCGAATTGCTGGACGATGTGCTGTCGGTCGAATCGGTGGGGATCTTCAAGCCCGCGCCGCAGGTCTATGACATGGTGATCCAGCGCTTTGGCTGCGCCAAGTCGCATGTTCTGTTCGTGTCGTCGAATGGCTGGGATGCCGGGGCCGCCGCGGCCTATGGGTTCGAGACCGCATGGGTGAACCGCGCGGGCGACCCGGTGGACCGCCTGCCCGGCCGTCCGCATCACGTGCTGAAGGATCTGACGGCGATCCCGGCGCTGGTGACCCGCTGATGCCGCGCTTCGTGACGTCCGATGGCGTGTCGCTGCATGTCGAGGATGCGGGCGCGGGCCTGCCCGTGTTGTGCCTGTCCGGGCTGACGCGGAATGCGCGGGACTTCGATTTCGTGGCACCGCATCTGCCGGGTGTGCGGCTGATCCGGCTGGATTATCGCGGGCGCGGGCAATCGGACTGGTCGCCCGATCCCTTGAGCTACACGGTACCGCGCGAAGCGAAGGACGTGCTGGAACTGCTGGATCATCTGAAGCTGGACAAGGCCGCGATCATCGGCACCTCGCGCGGGGGGCTGATCGCCATGGTGCTGGCGGCGATGGCCAAGGACCGGCTGCTGGGTGTCGCGCTGAACGATATCGGGCCGGAGCTGGATCCCGGCGGGCTGGATGTGATCATGGGCTACCTGGGGCGGCATCCCGATGCCGCCACGCTGGACGATCTGGCGGTGCAGCGCGCCGCGGCGCTGGCAGAGAAATTCCCCGGTGTGCCGCTGACGCGCTGGCGGCAGGAGGTCACCCATACCCATGTCGAGACGCCAGATGGTGTCAGGATCAACTATGATCCCGGCCTGCGCGAGGCGGTGATCGCTGCCGGGGCCAAGGGGGCGCCCGACCTGTGGCCGCTGTTCGATGCCATAGCCCCCCTGCCCTGCGCGGTGATCCATGGCGTGAATTCGGACCTGTTGAGCGCCGCCACCGTGGCGCGGATGGCAGACCGCATGCCCGGCCTGATCGTGGCCCATGTGCCAGACCGCGCGCATATCCCTTTCCTTGACGAACCGCAGGCGCTGGCGGCGCTGCATCGCTGGCTGGAGCAGATGGCATGAATATCGAGATGATCCGCGCCGCGGCAGAGCGGCTGAGGGGCCATGCACGGGTGACACCGCTGCTGTCCTCGCCTTTCATCGACCACCTGGCCGGACGGCGGGTCTTCATCAAGGCGGAATGCCTGCAACATACAGGCAGTTTCAAGTATCGCGGGGGCTATTCCGCCGTGTCGGCCCTGCCCGAGGACCTGCGCGCCAATGGCGTGATCGCGTTTTCATCGGGTAATCACGCGCAGGGCGTGGCGCTGGCCGCGACCCAGCATGGCGTGCCATCGGTCATCATCATGCCCTCGGACGCGCCGCGCCTGAAGATCGAGAACACCCGCGCGCTGGGGGCCGAGGTGGTGCTTTATGACCGCGCGACCGAGGATCGCGACGCCATCGGCGAACGCATGTCGCAAGAGCGTGGCCTGACCCTGATCAAGCCCTTCGACGAGCCGCAGGTGATCGCGGGCCAGGGCACCACGGGGCTTGAAATCGCGGAACAGGCGCGCGCCGCAGGCATAGACACTTGCGATGTGCTGGTTTGCTGCGGTGGCGGGGGCCTGACATCGGGCATCGCGCTGGCGCTGGAGGCCGAGGCCCCCGGCCTGCGGGCGCGGCCCGTGGAGCCCAAGGATTTCGACGATACCGCGCGGTCGCTGGCCGCGGGTGCGATCCAGCGCAATGCCAGCATGACCGGCAGCATCTGCGATGCGATCGTGACGCCCAGCCCCGGCAACCTTACCTTTCCGATCATGCAGCGGCTGTGCGGTCCGGGCCTTGTCGTGACCGATCACGAGGCGCTGCGCGCCATGGCGCAGGCCTTTCTGCGGCTGAAGATCGTGCTGGAACCGGGCGGCGCCGTGGCACTGGCCGCGGCGCTGCACCGGCGCGACCAGATCGAGGGCGATGCGGTGATCGTGGTCGCCTCGGGCGGGAATGTGGATCTGGAGATGTACGAAGAGGCGCTGAACACCCTGAAACCCTGACCAAGGCGCTTGGCCCCCCGCGCTTGATCCATGCCGGTGATTCGGTTCATGGTCTTGTACGTATGCGTATGATTGTCAGGTAAGAGGTGTGTTGTGAAAGCCTTGCAAGTGCTGGTTCTGAGTGTTCTGCCATCGGTCGTCACGGCGGAGGATCTGGAGGGGATCTGGTTCGGGGGGGGTCGCAAACGGCCCGCAGGAATGGTCCCATAAGGGGGCGTCGGTCACGTTTCAGCCCTATGTCGTGGATGACCTGGTGCAGGTCATCGTGAATTTCGACGGCTGGAAGGGGATCGGTATCGGCCGTTGCGTCTATTACGGGCGGATGGAGGACGGTGGCACGGCCAACCTGCTGCTGTCGGAGGGAAAATCCGCGAATACCTGGAGTACGGTCTGCGCAAAGACGAGTGCCGCGCGGTTCACCCGTGTCGCGCCCGAGACGATCGAGTTCGCGATGGAGGGCATTGTTGGTCTTGAGCCCGGTGCCCTGATGCTGAACGAGGCGTTGCGCCCCCTGACAGCGGAAGAGATGCCCATATTGCCCGACGGGGCGGATATCCTGGGGCTAACCATCGGGATGGAGCGGGCCGATGCCGTGGCGATCCTGACCGAGCGCGGCTATGCCGAGGACGCGCGCCAGACCCGGCGGATACAGGGGCCCGATTGGGGCGCCGATATCGTGACCTATGCCAAGCCGCGGGTGGAGGGCCTGCAGACGAAGGACCACGTCACGCTGTCCTATACCGCCGCGCCGGCGGATGGATCAAATACCCCGCCCGAGCGCGTGATGGCGTTGCAGCGCAACGTAGAGGCCGATGTGAGCGAGGGCTTGCAGCCCGGTGTGATCCGCAAGGCGCTGTCCGACAAATACGGCGAGATCGAGGGGGACTCTGGCACCCGCTATTTCGACCGGTCCGGCCAGAGGGCCGAATTCAACACCTGGTGCGGCACAGGAACGATGCAAGGCTTTCCCTGGGCGACATCGGCGCGCAGTGGCGGCTCGACCTCGCCCTATTGCGGGACCGAAGTCGGCAGCGGGTTCAGTATTGACCTGAACACCGGGCTGGTGCGGAGCTATTTCATCACGGTCCTGTCGGCGGGCATTGGCGCGAACGATTTCTGGTATCGGATCCGGGGCGGCATCGCGGAAGAGATCGAAACTTTCCTTGCGGCCAATTCCGGCGAGGGCCAGAAAGCGCCGGATCTGTAGGCCGGTCCACGCAACAATCAACTTGATGGGGAGGCTGCGGGCCTTGGGGGGGGGTGATCCTGCAAGGCCCGTTGCCTTGTCTCTCTCGCATTCTCCGGTGGCGATCACGCCATTGCGCGGCCCGCGCCATTTTAATTGACAGCGTAAACTATTTTTGCTTCCCTTGGCTGGCGAACAGGGGGGCATCACATGCGCACACAGGTCTGTATCATCGGCGGGGGTCCGTCCGGCCTGCTGCTGTCACAACTGCTGCACAATGCGGGTATCGACACCGTGGTTCTGGAACGCCAGACCCGCGACTATGTGCTGAGCCGGATCCGCGCAGGCGTGCTGGAATGGGGCAGCGTCGAGATGCTGCGCAAGGCGGGCGTGAGCGCGCGCATGGACAAGGAAGGTTTCGTGCATGGCGGCACCTACCTCGCCGCGCGCAACCGGGGCTTTCGCATCGCCTTCGACGAACTGGTGGGCAAGCAGGTCATGGTCTATGGTCAGACCGAGGTGACGCGCGATCTTTACGATGCGCGCGCCAAGGCGGGCGGCGTGGTGATCCACGAGGCGGCAGGCGTCAAGCCGCACGATCTGGATACGGACAAGCCCTATGTGACCTATCTCAAGGATGGCAAGGTGCACCGGATCGATTGCGATTTCGTGGCCGGGTGCGACGGGTTCCACGGCCCCTGCCGCAAGGAGATCCCCGCCGATGTGCTGCGCGAATACGAGCGCGTCTATCCCTTCGGCTGGCTGGGCATCCTGTCGGAAACGCCGCCCGTCAGTCACGAGCTGATCTATGCCAACCATGAGCGGGGTTTCGCGCTGTGTTCGATGCGCAATGCCAACCTGAGCCGCTATTACGTGCAATGCCCGCTGACCGACACGGTCGATCAATGGTCCGATCAGGCCTTCTGGGACGAGCTGCGCCGCCGGATTCCGGCCGATGCCGCCGAAAGCCTTGTGACCGGCCCGTCGATCGAGAAATCCATCGCGCCGCTGCGGTCCTTCGTGGCCGAACCGATGCGCTGGGGGCGGCTGTTCCTGGTGGGGGATGCCGCGCATATCGTGCCGCCGACCGGGGCCAAGGGCCTGAACCTGGCCATCGGGGACGTGCATTACCTGCATGAAGGCCTGATCCAGTATTACCAGGGCGATGACGAGGGCGTTCAGAAATATTCCGAGCGCGCGCTGGCGCGGGTCTGGAAATCCGAAAGATTTTCCTGGTCGCTGACCACCATGCTACACCGGTTCCCGGACCAGTCGGCCTTTGACCAGCGGATGCAGGAGGCCGAGCTGGATTACCTGGAAACCTCTGCCGCCGCACAGCGCGTGGTGGCCGAAAACTACGTGGGATTGCCATACTGATGCGTATTGCCGACCTTGGAGACCTGAAAGTCCATTACCGTATCGACGGCAACCCAGAGGGGCGGCCCGTTGTCTTTGCCAATTCGCTGGGCACCGATCTGCGTCTGTGGGACCAGGTGCTGCCGCTGCTGCCGCAGGGGTTGAAATACATCCGCTATGACAAGCGCGGTCATGGCCTGACCGAGCTGACACCCGCGCCCTATGGCATGGGCACGCTGGTGCGCGATGTCGAGCGGCTGATGGATCACCTGGCGATCAAGGATGCGCTGTTCGTGGGGCTGTCCATCGGCGGGATGATCGCACAGGGTCTGGCGGTCAAGCGCATGGACCTGGTGCGCGCCATGGTGCTGTCCAACACCGGCGCCAAGATCGGCCAGCCCGCGATGTGGGACGACCGGATCGCGGCGGTGAAGGCCGGCGGGATCGAAGCGCTGGCCGACAGCATCATGGAGCGCTGGTTTTCGGCTGCGTTCCGCCAGACGGACGCATTCCACGCCTGGCGCAACATGCTGGTGCGCCAACCGGCTGAGGGATACATGGGCTGTTCGGCCGCCATTTCAGGGACGGATTTCTATACGCCCACCAGTGGCCTGCGGCTGCCCACGCTGGGCATTGCCGGGTCCGATGACGGATCGACCCCGCCCGACCTGGTGCGCGAGACCGTCGATCTGATCCCCGGATCGAAATTCCACCTGATCCGCAAGGCGGGCCATCTGCCCTGCGTCGAACAGCCCGAAGAATACGCAGCCGTATTAACCAAGTTCATGCAGGATGTCGGCCATGTCTGAGCGTTTCGACAAGGGCATGCAGGTGCGTCGCCAGGTCCTGGGGGATGCCCATGTGGACCGGGCGGAACGGGCCAAGACGCCGTTTGACGAACCCTTTCAGACGCTGATCACCGAAGGGGCCTGGGGCACGGTCTGGGCCTCGGACGGGATATCCCTGCGCGAGCGGTCGATGCTGACGCTGGCCTTGCTGGCCGCGACCGGCAATTTCGAGGAAATCCCCATGCATATCCGCGCGACCGCCCGCACCGGGGCCAGCAAGCAGGATGTGCTTGAGGCGTTCCAGCATGTGGCGATCTATGCGGGTGTCCCGCGCGCCAATCATGCGTTGAAGCTGGCCAAGGCCACCTATGCCGAGATGGAGGCAGAAGATGAAAGACATGACCGATAACGGTGAAGGTGATGCGGGGCCGCTGATCCCGCGCCAGCGCGACATGCATCCGGTGCCCTATGATCCGGATTACAAGACATCCGTGCCGCGCTCGCCGAAATGGCCGCTGCTGTCGATGGAAAGCACGCCCTCGGAAGAAACCGGGCCGCGCTTTGGCCATTCCCTGCTGGGGCCGCTGGACAACAACCTGATCCTGAACTTTTCCAAGGATGGCAGCCCCGCGATCGGGGAGCGCATCCTCATGCATGGGCGCGTTCTGGATGAAAACGCGCGCCCCGTGCCGCATACGCTGGTCGAGATCTGGCAGGCCAATGCGGGCGGGCGTTATCGCCATGTGAAGGACAATTACCTTGCGCCGCTTGATCCCAATTTCGGCGGCTGCGGGCGCACGATCACCGATGCGGAGGGGCGTTACCAGTTCCTGACGATCCGGCCCGGCGCCTATCCCTGGCCCAACCGGGCGAATGACTGGCGCCCGATGCATATCCATATCTCGGTCTTCGGGCACAGCTTCGGGCAGCGCCTGATCACCCAGATGTATTTCGAGGGCGACCCCCTGATCGACCGCTGCCCCATCGCAGCAACGATCAAGAACCGCAGCCAGCTTGACCGGCTGGTGGCGCCCTTGGACATGGCGCGGGCAAGGCCGCTGGATTTCCTGGCCTACAAGTTCGACATCGTGCTGCGCGGGCGGCGTCAGACCATGTTCGAAAACCGACTGGAAGGGATGTGAGCCATGGTGCAACCGCTTGATACGCTGATCGAGACCCCGTCGCAGACCGCAGGGCCCTATGTGCATATCGGCTGCATTCCGACCTTTGCGGGCGTGCCGGGTGTCTATCCGCAGGATCTGGGCCTGTCGCCTATCGCGCCGGGGGCCAAAGGGCAGATCATCACCATCACCGGCGCGGTGATCGACGGGACCGGCTGGGCGCTGCGCGATGCGATGATCGAAAGCTGGCAACCCGATGCGGCGGGGCTGTTTGCGGGTCAGGATGGCGCCGATCCCGCCGTCAGCGGCTTTTGCCGCTTTGCCGCAGACAAGGACAGCGGGCTGTTCACCCTGACCACGGTCAAGCCCGGCCCAGTGCCCCATCGCAGCGGCGGGGTGCAGGCCCCGCATATCAGCCTGTGGGTCGTGGCGCGGGGGATCAACATCGGCCTGTCCACGCGCATCTATTTCGAGGATGAGGACAACAGCGCCGATCCCCTGCTGGCGCGCATCGAACAGCGCCCGCGTGTGGATACGCTGATTGCAAAGAAGACAGGCGAAGGCCAGTATCGCTTCGACATCCGCCTTCAGGGCGAGGACGAAACGGTATTTCTGGATATCTGAATGGCTGATTTTCTTCTGATCCACGGATCGTGCCACGGCGCGTGGTGCTGGCGCGACCTGATCCCGGAACTTGTGGCGCGCGGCCATACCGCCCGCGCCATCGACCTGCCGGGGCATGGCGCGGACAAGACCCCCTATACCGAGGTCACGCTTGAGGGCTACGCGCAGGCGATCCTTGACGCGATCGACACGCCGGTCACGCTGGTCGGCCATTCGATGGCAGGCTTTCCCATCTCGCTGGCCGCGGAAATGGCGCCCGCAAAGATCGAGCGGCTGATCTATCTTTGCGCCTATGCCGCGCAGGACGGTCGCAGCCTGGTCGAGATGCGCGCCGAGGCGCCACGCCAGCCCATGGCCGATGCCGCGATCAGGACCGAAGACGGTCTGGCCTTCCGCGTCGACCTGTCCAAGGCGCCCGCGCTGTTCTACAACGATTGTCCGGCCGAGGCGGTGGATTACGCGCTGCCGCGCCTGTGCATCCAGGCGATCAGGCCGCAGGCTACGCAGATCCGGCTGGGCGAAGCCTATCGCAGTGTCAAGCGCAGCTATATCCGCTGCGACAATGATCAGACGATCCCGCCGGAATATCAGCGCAGCATGACCGCAGGCTGGCCCGCGCAGGATGTCCATGCCATGCCCACAGGGCATTCGCCCTTCTTCGCGGATCCCGCCGGGCTGGCCGATCTGCTGACCCAAATCGCGAAAGGCTGATCCATGGCCGCATCGGTGTTCGACAGCCCGCTTTACAGCCGTCTTTTCCCATCGGGCGAGGTGGGCAAGCTTTTCACCGACAGCGCCGAGGTGCGCGCGATGCTGCTTGTCGAAGGCGCGCTGGCCAAGGTGCAGGGCGGCTTGGGTGTGATCCCGGAAACCGCCGCCGCCTATATCCACCGCGCCGCGATGGAGGTGCAGATCGACCCTGCGGTGCTGGCCGCGCCCACCGGGCAGAACGGGGTCAGCGTGCCGGGACTGGTGGCCGCCTTCCGCGCCGCGATGGAGGCGCCGGAACATGCGCAATATGCCCATTGGGGTGCCACCTCGCAGGATATCATCGACACCGGGCTGATGTTGCGGCTGGCCCGGATGCTGGCGCTGCAAGAGGACATGCTGACCGACACGGTCAAGGCGCTGGGGCGACTGGCCGCCGATCACGCGGCAACGCCCATGGCCGCGCGCACCTATGGGCAGCATGCGACGCCCACCAGTTTCGGCGCGACCGTCGCCCATTGGGGCGCCCCCCTGCTGGAACTGCTGGGCGACCTGCCCGCGCTGCGGCAATCCGCGCTCTGGGTGTCGCTGTCGGGGGCGGCGGGCACATTGGCGGCACTTGGCCCCAAGGCGCCCGAGACACGTGCGGCACTGGCCGCGGCGCTTAACCTGGCCGACCCGCGGCGCAGCTGGCATAGCGACCGGGGTCCGATCCTGCGGATCGCCGATTGGCAGACGCGGCTGGCGCTGGCCCTTGGCAAGATGGCCGAGGATCTGCTGCTGCTGACCCAGACCGGGATTGCAGAGGTCTCGCTTGGGGCCGCTGGCGCCTCATCGACAATGCCGCAGAAACAGAACCCGGTGCTGCCCTCGGCCATGGCCGCCGCCGCGCGGCAGGTCAGCGGGCTGAACGCCACGCTGCAAGGCGCGGCGCTGCACCGGCAAGACCGCGATGGCGCGGCCTGGTTCACCGAATGGCTGACCCTGCCGCAGCTTTGCCTTGCCGCGACCGCCACGCTGATCCACGCGCAAAGCCTGTCACAAACCATGGCCCCGGTGCCTGCGCAGATGCTGGCCGCGATGCGCGATGGTCAGAACCTGATCCATGCCGAGGCGCTGAGCTTCGCGCTGGCCCGGCACCTGCCCCGCCCCGAGGCGCAGGCGGCGATCAAGACCCTTTGCAAGGAGGCGGGCGCCACGGGTGCGGATCTGGCCGCGCTGGCGATGCAGGCCTATCCCGATCTGGATCTTGCCCCGGTGTTCGACCCCGCCGCCCAGATGGGCCATGCCCCGGACGAGGCGCGCGGTTTCGCCGCCGCGGCACAGGCGCTCTGACCTGCGGCTTCTTCTTGCTAAAAATATCCAGATCCCGCCCGCGCAACCCGCGCAAGGCCTGTTATTTGCGGCCCGCGTAAAGCTGCCAGAGCCAGATCAGCAGCAGCGATCCCAGGATCGCGCCCACCAGACCGGCGCCGATGCCCATCACCGCCAGAAGCGTGCGCAGCACCAGCCCGCCGATCAACGCGCCGGCCATGCCGATGACGATGGTGGTGACGATATCGGCCTCGACCCGCATCAGCCGCGTGGCGATGAACCCCGCCGCGGCCCCGACGATCAGCAACCAGATCACTCCCATCACGCCCTCCCTATCGTTTGCGCCAATGGGTCGGCACCAGGATCAGCGCGCCCACCGAGGACAGGATCGCATCGACACCGGGGCTTCCGATGCTCAATCCGAACATGATCCGCACGAAGTAGAACAGGAAAGCCCCGCCCACGCAAATGATGATCGACTGCAGGATTCCGTTGCGGGTAAAGCCCGTCTTTTCCGAGGCATAGCCCACGATCCCCGCAATCACCACCGTACCGATCAGCATGGGAAACATGACATACTCCTGTGAAAACCGCCTATAGCCGGGTCCCTTTCGGCAAGGGCTGACCGCGCAGGAACTCTGCCGCATCCTGCGCGCCGCGGCCTGCGCGTTGCAAGCGCAAAAGCTTCACCGCGCCGCGGCCGCAGGCCACGGTCAGGGCATCGTCCAGCACCGTGCCGGGCGCGCCTTGGCCGGTGGCCAGTCGCGAGGCCAGCAGCTTGATCCGCTGGCCGTCATGTTCGGTCCAGGCGCCCGGAAAGGGCGAAAGGCCCCGGATCAGCCTGTCCACCTCGGGCGCGGGGCGGGTCCAGTCCACGGCGGCTTCGGCCTTGTCGATCTTGGCGGCATAGGTCACGCCCGCCTCGGGCTGCACCGCGGGCACCAGATCATCAAGCCGCGCCAGCGCATCCACGATCAGGCGCGCGCCCATCGCCGACAGCCGGTCGTGCAACTGCCCTGTGGTTTCCTCCCGGCCGATGGGCGTTGCCTCTCGCAGCAGGACGGGACCGGTATCCAGCCCTGCCTCCATCTGCATGATGCAGATGCCGGTCTCGGCATCGCCCGCCATGATCGCGCGGTGGATGGGCGCGGCACCGCGCCAGCGCGGCAGCAGGCTGGCGTGGATGTTCAGGCAGCCATGGCGGGGCGCGGCCAGCACCGCTTGCGGAAGGATCAGGCCATAGGCCACGACCACCGCCACATCGGCATCAATGGCGGCGAAGTCTGCCTGTGCCTCGGGCGTCTTCAGGCTGACCGGGTGGCGCACCGGCAGGCCAAGTTCTGTCGCGCGCTGATGCACCGGCGTGGGCGTTTCCTTCTTGCCGCGCCCTGCGGGGCGCGGCGGCTGGCAATAGACGGCGGCAACGTCGTGCCCGGCCGCGACCAGCGCGTCCAGCACCGGGACCGAGAAATCGGGCGTGCCCATGAAAACGACCTTCATGCCAGTTTCCTTGCGCGGCGGATCAGCATGTCGCGTTTCACCTTGGACAGGTGATCGAAATACATCCGGCCTGCCAGGTGGTCGATCTGGTGCTGCACCGATGTGGCCCAGAGGCCGACGAAATCCCGTTCCTCGATCACGCCATGTTCGTTCAGGAACCTCACTAGCACGGCGCGGGGGCGGCTGATCCTGGCGTGAACGCCGGGCAGGTTCGGGCTGGCCTCGTCATGCTCGCGCAGCTGGACCGAAGCATGGACAACCTCGGGGTTGGCCATGCGCACCGCCTGCCCGCGCTTGTCCGAGGCATCGACAACCGCCAGCCGCAGCATCACACCGATCTGGGGGGCGGCAAGGCCCACACCGGGCATCGCCTCCATCGTGTCGATCATGTCGGTCCAGATCGCGCGGATGTCATCGGTGATGGCGGGCACATCCGCCGCCGGGGTCCGCAGGCGCGCGTCAGGCCAGGGGATGCAGCGCCGCGCGGTCACGCGGGGCGCACCGGGAAGCTGACGGCATAGGCGGCTTCGACCACGCGCCGCGCCTCGGCCGACAGCCGGTCGAAGGTCACGATCCCGTCGAGGTGATCCAGCTCATGCTGGGCGCAACGCGCCGCGAAGCCGTCGAGTTCCACCTCCTGGGTCCGTCCGTCAAGGTCAGTGAACCGCAGGGTGATGCGTTCGGGGCGCATCACCTCGGCCAGCACGCCGGGGATCGACAGGCAGCCCTCGCTACCCGGCGCCATGCCGTCGGAGGACAGGATTTCGGGGTTGATGCACACCATCGGGGTCATATCGCCTTCCTTCCAGCCGCAATCCATTACGAAGAGCCGCTTCAGCACGCCCACCTGCGGCGCGGCCAGCCCGCGCCCGGGGGCGGTATACATGGTTTCGAACATGTCGCGCACCAGATCGCCCAGGTCTTCGCCGGGCTGGACCGGGTCGCAGACCGTGGACAGGCGCGCATCGGGCCAGCGCAGGATCGGCAGCAGGCTCACACCCGCGCCCGTTCGCGTTTCAGCTTTTGCATCCGCCGGGTGATCAGCTGGCGGCGCAGCGGCTTGAGGTAGTCGATGAACAGCTTGCCATCGAGGTGGTCCACCTCGTGCTGCACGCAGGTGGCCCAGAGGCCTGCGAAATCTTCCTGCTGCTCATGCCCGTTGCGGTCGATCCAGCGCACCGTGACTTCGGCGGGGCGTTCGACCTCGCCATATTGTTCGGGGATCGACAGGCAGCCTTCTTCGTAGACGCTGCGCTCGTCCGATGACGCGATGATCTGGGGGTTGAACATGATCAGCGGGCGCGGCGCCTCGCCCTCGGCCTTGACGCAATCCAGCACGATCAGGCGGGTGTTCACGCCCACCTGCGGTGCCGCCAGCCCGATACCCGGCGCGTCATACATGGTTTCCAGCATGTCATCGGCCAGGCGACGCAGATCGTCGCTCAGGTCCGGCACGGGGGCCGAGACCTTTTTCAGGCGCGGGTCGGGGTGGATCAGGATCGGGCGTTTTGTCATGCAGCACGAGATAGGACAGCGGCCCTTGCGGTGCAATGGTGCAAAACGGCCCCCTTGGCGCAAAATTGCCCGTTGCAGCCGCCCTGTCACGGGTTAGGCTGTGCCCAAACAGGAGATACCCATGAGCTTTGACACCCCGATCGACCGTTTCGGCACCCATTCCGTGAAATGGGACATGATGGAGAAACTCTATGGCGTGCCGGCCTCGGACGGCATTCCCATGTGGGTGGCCGATATGGATTTCCGCGCGCCAGACTGCATCCAGGATGCGGTGGCCAAGATGCATGATCACGGGGTTTACGGCTATTACGGCGACGATGCCGCCTATCGCGCGGCGATCTGCTGGTGGATGCAGACGCGCCATGGCTGGAGCGTGCAACCGGACTGGATCTTCAGCACCCATGGCCTGGTGAATGGCACAGCGATGTGTGTCGATACCTATACGCAACCCGGCGACGGGGTGGTTCTTTTCACGCCGGTCTATCACGCCTTTGCCAAGGTCATCAAAGCCAACGGGCGGCGGGTGATCGAATGCCCGATGGTCAATAGGGCCGGGCGCTACGAGATGGATTTCGACGCCTATGATGCGCAGATGGATGGCAGCGCCAAGATGGTCATCCTGTGCTCGCCGCATAATCCGGGCGGGCGTGTCTGGACGCGGGCCGAGTTGCAGGGGGTTGCCGATTTCGCCAAGCGGCACGACCTGATCCTAGTGTCGGACGAGATCCACCATGATCTGGTCTATCCCGGCGTCACCCATACGGTGATGGCCAATGTCGATGACAGTATCGCCGATCGTCTGATCATGATGACCGCGACGACCAAGACCTTCAACATCGCGGGCAGCCATACCGGCAACGTGATCATCCCCGATGCTGCGCTGCGGGCGAAGTTCGAGGGGCGGATGATGGCGCTGGGTCTGTCGCCCAATTCCTTCGGCCTGTTCATGGCGACCGCCGCCTATACGCCCGAGGGGGCGGCCTGGGTCGATGAGTTGATGACCTATCTGGAGGGTAATCGGCAGGTGTTCGATGCCGGTATCAACGCGATCCCCGGCCTGGCGTCCATGCCGCTGGAGGCGACATACCTGGCCTGGGTCGATTTCGCCGGGACCGGGATGGACGCGGCCGAATTCACGGCCCGTGTCGAAAAGGGCGCGCATATCGCGGTCAATCACGGGCCGACCTTCGGCAAGGGCGGCGAGACGTTTCTTCGGTTCAACCTGGCGACGCCGCGCGCCTTGGTCGAGCAAGCCGTGGAGCGGATGCAGAGAGCCTTTGCAGACCTGCAATAAGGCCGGGTTGCGCCGGGCGGCAGCGACCGCCCGGTGGATCAGGGTCTGGACAAGAGCCTTGCGTCAGTCCCGCGCGATCAGCGCCACGGGTGCGTTTTCATCGCGCGCGAAATCCAGCGCCGCATGATCGGTGGCGGGTGTGCTGAACTTGAAGTCGAACCACATTTCATCATCGCGCTCTTCCGAGGCGAGGATCAGGCAATGCGACAGGTGCCGCCCGCCATCGTAAAGATCGACCAATCCGCGCAGATGGGGGGCATCTTCAAGGTCCATGGCGAACCCGCCGTCCCACACGCGCAGGACGGGATAGGTCTTGCCATCGACATCGATGCGCAGGCGGCTTTTCCGCTTCTGCGCAAGCTTGTGAGCCGCGGCCAGGCCTTCACGCAATTCCCTGGACAGAAAAGTCGTCATGGCATCCCCCTTACCATCCTTGAAGTTGAAGATGAGCTTTGGTTGAAAATCGTCAAGTAAAGCTTTGACGACATTTCGTTTCCGACCCGTTACCGTCAGCGCCAAACGCCTGTTTTCTTCGAAAACCTGACCAAATCGTGAATCTTCTACCATAGGTTTTGCACGCAAAGCCTTGCGCCCTGCGGCACTGTGGCCACAGGTCTGCCACGGCCTGGGCATAATCCGGCGCAAGGCCGGGGATTGTCGCGCCGCAAGACTGATCGATTCGGGGAAATCCGGCGGCGCGTCATGCGCCGCTTGGCCGCGATGTGCGCTGATGCAGGGCGGTTGCGCGGTCCCTTGGGTTACGGCAGCGGCAAATCTGGCCTAGGTTATGCGCTGCACAAAGGAGACGGACCGATGGGCCAACTGGTTGACGGCAAATGGCACGATACCTGGTATGACACCGCATCGACGGGCGGCGCGTTCAAGCGCAGCACGGCGGGCTTTCGCAACTGGGTCACGGCAGATGGCAGCGCGGGTCCGTCGGGGACTGGCGGGTTCAAGGCGGAAAGCGGGCGCTATCACCTTTATGTCTCGCTGGCCTGTCCATGGGCACATCGCACCCTGATCTTCCGCGCCCTGAAGGGGCTGACCGATCATATCGACATATCCGTGGTGCATCCCGATATGCTGAACGACGGCTGGACCCTTGCCGCGGATTATCCCGGCGCCACGGGTGACCGGCTGTTCGGCCTGCCGTTCCTGCGCGACATCTATACGCGGACCGATCCCAAGGTGTCGGGGCGGGTGACGGTGCCGATCCTTTACGACACGCAGCGCGACACCATCGTGTCGAACGAAAGTTCGGAAATCATCCGCATGTTCAATTCGGCCTTCGACGGTCTGACCGGGAATGGCGATGACTACTGGCCCGAGGCCCTGCGGGACGGGATCGAAGAGGTGAATGCACGGGTCTATGACACGGTGAACAACGGTGTCTACAAGGCCGGGTTCGCCACCACGCAGGCCGCCTATGACGAAGCTGTCGTGCCGCTGTTCGACACGCTGGACTGGCTGGAGGATCATCTGCACTCCAACCGCTACCTGATGGGTGACCGGCTGACCGAGGCCGATTGGCGGCTGTTTCCCACGCTGGTGCGGTTTGATTCCGTCTATCACCTGCATTTCAAGTGCAACCGCAAGCGGATCGTGGATTACCCGAACCTCTGGGCCTATACGCGGGAGCTGTACCAGGTGCCCGGCGTGGCGGGGACGGTGAACCTGGATCACATCGTGCGGCACTATCATTACAGCCACGAGACGATCAATCCGCACAGGATCATTCCGATCAACCCCGTTCTGGATTTCCTCGCGCCCCATGGGCGTGGTTAAGGGGCTTGCGCCCCATGCGCGTGGTTAAGGGGCTTTAGCCCCCGGCGGCGCGGGTAAGGTGCGCTCTCAACTGGCCTTGCAGTAGTGGCAGACCATGGCCACCAGATCCTCGGGCGGGGTGTTGCTTTGCAGGAAGGCGCAGGCATTGGGGCTGTGCAGGAAAATCGACCCGTCGGAAAAGAAGGTGGTGTTGGTGACGAAGATCACACGCGCCTCGGGGCGGCGATAGCTGGAGTAATCGGCGATGGCCAAGGCGCTGCCGTCCTGCAGCACCAGATCCAGAACGATCATGTTGACAGGCAGGGCGCGCAGCAATTCGACCGCTGCGGCCTGGCCCTGAACCAGATGCACCTGGGCGCCCTGACGCTCCATATGACGCTTCCAGAGCCGCCCAAGATCCGGGTCCGGCTCGACTATCAAGACGATCATAATTTCCTCATCCGGTCACCAGGGTCCGCCGCGCCCTGGGGTGCCGGGTTTTCTGATCGTCCCGGCTTGTGCCAACTGTGATGACGCTCAAAACCTAACAAAGCGTTAATGAATACGAAGGATTTGTTAACATCTTCGGCACTTCAGCGGAGGCTTGCTGTCCGGCTTGCGCTTTGGGCGCGAATCCGCTTGATGGGCCCCATGCAGGAGCCGCCGATGACCGAAACACAGAACGATCCCGCCTTTGTCGCAGCCCTGCCCCGGCCATCGGCCGCGCGGCGCGATCATGGCGGCGGCATGGATGGGGCGGTGGCCTGTTTCGGGGGGGCGCGGGCCGACTGGATCGACCTGTCCACGGGTATCAACCCCTGTCCCTGGCCGGTGGATCGCGTGTCGGTGTCCGGCGCCGCATGGACCGCGCTGCCGGACCGTGCCGCGGCACAGGCGCTGGAAGATGCCGCGCGCGCCTTGTGGCAGGTGCCCGAGGACATGGGGCTGCTGGCGGCCCCCGGCGCATCCGCGCTGATCGCGCGGATACCGGGGCTGTTGGCGCCCGGAGCGGTGCATATCCCGCAGCCCACCTATAACGAACATGCGGCGGCCTTTGCGGGCCATGGCTGGCAGGTCAGCGCGCAGGCGGGCACGGCGCACCAGGCGCGGGTGATCGTGCATCCGAACAATCCCGACGGCAGATGGTATGGCCCTGCCGATCTGCAGGGGGTGCCCCTGATCGTGGTAGATGAAAGTTTCTGCGATGTGGCGCCAGAGCGGTCGTTGCTGCCGCATCTGCCGCGCAGGGGCGGGATCATCCTGAAGAGTTTCGGCAAGTTCTGGGGGCTGGCCGGGCTGCGGCTGGGCTTTGCGATCGGCGATCCGGCCCTGCTGGACCGACTGGCAGAAGGGATGGGGCCGTGGCCTGTGTCTGGCCCGGCGCTGGCCATCGGTGCGGCAGCATTGGCGGGTCGTGACTGGGCGCAGGCGACGCGGGCGCGGCTGGCGGCGGATGCGCAGCGGATGGACCGGCTGATGACGGGGGCCGGGGCTGTGGTGACAGGGGGGTGCGACCTGTTTCGCCTTTACGCGGTGGATGATGCCGAAGCCTGGCAAGCCAGGCTGGCGGAGGCACGGATCTGGAGCCGGATCTTCCCATGGTCGCCGACCCTGATCCGGCTGGGCCTGCCCGCGCCCGACCAATGGGCGCGGATCGAGGCCGCGCTGTGACGCTGATCCTGGCGATGCTGCTGGATGCCTGGGCGGGCGAGCCGCGCTGGCTGTGGTCGCGCCTGCCCCATCCGGCGGTGCTGATGGGCCGGCTGATCGGCTGGGCCGACGCGCGCTTCAACCGTGGCGGGGCGCAACGGTTGAAGGGCCTGGCGGTGATGGTCGCGCTGGGGCTGGGCGCGTTGGGGCTGGGGGCGGTGCTGGCGTCTTTCGGCCCGGTGGTCGAGGTGATCGTGGCGGCGATCCTGATCGCGCAGCGCAGCCTTGTGGAACATGTGCAGGCCGTGGCGGCGGGGTTGCGGCAGGGGTTGCCGCAGGGACGCCGCGCGGTGGCGATGATCGTCAGCCGCGATACCGCCGCGATGGACGAAAGCGCCGTGGCGCGGGCGGCGATCGAATCCGCGGCCGAAAACATGTCGGACGGGGTGGTGGCACCCCTGTTCTGGTTCGCGGTGGCGGGGCTGCCGGGGCTGATCCTTTACAAGATCACCAATACGGCCGACAGCATGATCGGCTATCGCACGCCCCGGCACGCGGCCTTCGGCTGGGCCGCGGCACGGTTCGACGACCTGCTGAACCTTATCCCCGCGCGGGGAACGGCCCTGCTGATCGCGCTGAGCCAGGGCGTCTGGCGCGACTGGCGCGGGATCGTGGCCGATGCGCGGCTGCACCGGTCGCCCAATGCAGGCTGGCCCGAGGCGGCGATGGCGCGGGCCCTTGGCATCGCGCTGTCGGGGCCGCGCGCCTATGACGGGCGGATGCAGGATTTTCCCTTTGTGAACGCGGCAGGGCGCAAACCGCTGCTGGCGCAGGATATCGAAGCCGCGGTGCGGGTGCTCTGGACGGTCTGGGCGGCGGTTTTCTGCCTTGCGGCGGTGCTGGCGCTGTTGTGATCGCAAGGCGGCGGCAAGGCTGCTAAGCTTTTGCGGAACAAGCATGATTTGACAGGTATCCGATGTTGAAGCCCGCCCTGCCCCTTGCCTTATGTCTTTTGTCACTTTCGGCGCTGCCGGGCCTTGCCCAATGCGGCGGCAGCTTTTCCGACTTCGTCGCAGGTTTGAAAGCCGAGGCGCAGGCGAAGGGACATGCGCCCGACAGCGTGGTGCGTTTCTTTGCCCCGGTCAGGCAGGATCCCAAGGTGCTGGCCGCGGATCGGCGGCAGGGTGTGTTCACGCTGGATTTCACTACCTTCTCGCGCCGCCTGATCAGCCAGTCGCGGCTGGACACGGGGCTGGCAAAGGCGCGGGAATGGGATGCGGTCTTTGACCGGGCCGAGGCGGAATATGGCGTGCCGCGCGGGATCCTGCTGGCCTTCTGGGCCTTCGAGACGGATTACGGCGCCTTCCAGGGCGACTTCAACACGGTCAATGCGCTGGTCACGCTGGCCCATGATTGCCGCAGGCCCGATCTGTTCCGCCCGCAGGTCTTTCATGCGCTGACCCTGTTCGAGGCGGGTGACCTGGACCCCGCCAGCACCACCGGCGCCTGGGCGGGCGAGATCGGCATGGTGCAGATGCTGCCCGGCGACATCCTGGAGAATGGTGTGGATGGCGACGGGGACGGGCATGTGCTTTTGAAGACATCCGTGCCCGACGCGCTGCTGTCGGGGGCGAAGATGCTGGCGCATTTCGGCTGGCGCAAGGGGGAACCCTGGCTGCAGGAGGTGACGGTGCCCGCCCAGATGGACTGGAGCCAGAGCGGGATCGCCACGGCGCTGCCGCTGGCGCAGTGGCAGGCGATGGGCGTGCGGCCCAGGACGGGCGACTGGCAGGGCCAGGGACTGAGCGCCAGCCTGATCCTGCCGCAGGGCCACAAGGGGCCGGCCTTCATCGCCTATCCGAATTTCAGCCGCATGTTCGAGTGGAACCAGAGCTTCACCTATGTGCTTACAGCGGCCTATTTCGCCACGCGGCTGTCGGGCGCGCCGGTCTTTGCCCCCGGCAATCCCGATGCCGGTCTGGATCAGGACGGCATGAAACGGTTGCAGCAAAAGCTGGCGGCGCGGGGCCATGACGTGGGCGCCATCGACGGCATTCTTGGCGCGGGCACGCGGGCCGCGGTGCGCGCGGAACAGGCGCGCCTTGGCCTGCCCGCCGATGCCTGGCCCACGGCGGCGCTGCTGTCGCGGCTATAGGCGGGCGGCGGCACGGGCCGCACGGTCGGATCGGATATTTGGAGCAAGAAGAAGCAGGGGCCGCGCGCTTCAGGCGACCAGCGCTTCGGCCTTTTTCAGATCGACCGAGACCAGCTGACTGACGCCCTGTTCCTGCATCGTCACGCCGAACAGGCGATCCATCCGCGCCATCGTGACCGCGTGATGGGTGATGATCAGGAAGCGTGTATCGGTGCGGCGGCACATCTCGTCGAGCAGATCGCAGAAACGGGTGACGTTCGCATCATCAAGCGGGGCGTCCACCTCGTCGAGCACGCAGATGGGGGCGGGATTGGCGAGGAACACGGCGAAGATCAGGGCCAGCGCCGTGAGGGTCTGTTCGCCGCCTGACAAGAGGCTGAGGGTCGAGAGTTTCTTGCCGGGCGGCTGGCACATGATCTCGAGACCCGCTTCGAGCGGGTCGTCGCTTTCGACCAGCACCAGATCGGCCTCGCCCCCGCCGAAGAGATGCTTGAAGAGCAGGGCGAAGTTGCTGTTGACCTGTTCGAAGGCCGTGAGCAGCCTTTCGCGCCCCTCGCGGTTGAGGCTGGCGATGCCGGTGCGCAGGGTCTTGATCGCCTCTTCGAGGTCAGCCTTTTCGCGGGCGAGGGCGTCATGCTCGGTCTGCACTTCGGCGGCGTCTTCCTCGGCGCGCAGGTTGACGGCGCCCAGCGCGTCGCGTTGCCGCTTGAGGCGGTTCACATCGGCCTCGATCACATCCGAGGCGGGCATGGCATCGGGATCGGCGCCAAGGCTTTCCAGAAGGCCGGCGGGCGTTGTTTCCTGATCCTCGCTGATGCGTTCGGCGGCATAGGCCACGGTTTCGCGGGCGGCATCGGCGCGGGCTTCGGCGCGGGCGCGGGCCTCGCGCGCCTCGGAGGCGGCGCGTTCGGCGTCGCGTTCGGCCTGTTCGGCGGCGCGCAGGGCGGTTTCGGCCTCGGCCAGGGTATCGGCGGCGCGGCGGCGGCGGGCCTCGGCGGTGTCGATGGCGCTGGTCAGTTCCTCGCGCTTGGCGGCGATTTCCTCGGGGGCGGCGCTGGCTTCTTTCAGCTCGGCGGCCGATTCCTGCTTGCGCTGCACCAGTTCGGCGCTGCGGGTTTCGGCGGTCTGCAGGCGGTGCCGCCAGCCCGAAAGCTCCTTGGTGACTTCCTGCGAGCGGCGGGTGCGGGCCTCGCCCTCGCGGCGGATCTCGTCATGGGTGGAGCGGCGCGTCATCATGGTGATGCGCGCGGCCTCGACCGTCATGCGCAGGTCTTCCATCCCGGCGCGGGCGCTGTCCAGATCCTCGAGCCCGGCGACGGCGCGTTCGGCCTCGATCACCTGGGCGCGGGCGGTCATCGCCTCTTCCTCGTGGCGGGTCACGGCAAGGCCCAGCGATTCCAGCCGAGAGGCGGCGAGGTTGCGATCCGCCTCGGCACGGCTGAGGGCGCGGTTCGCCTCGTTGACCTTGGCATCGGCGGCGCGGCGGGCGCCCCGCGCGGCCTGATCGGCGGCGGTCAGATCGGCCAGGCGCTTGGCCAGGCTTTCATGGGCGGCGCGGGCGGCATCGGCGCGCGCGGTCGCGCGTTCCATCTGCTGCTTGAGCTCTTCAAGGCGGTTGAGCTGCTGCAGGCGCAGAGCGGCAGCCGAGGGCGCATCCTCGGCCCAGGCGCGAAACCCGTCCCAGCGCCACAGATCGCCTTCGAGGCTGACAAGGCGTTGGCCGGGTTTCAGAAGCGGCTGAAAACGCGGGCCATCGTCGGGATCGACAAGACCGATCTGGCCCATGCGGCGCACCAGCACATCGGGGACCGAGACATGGTTGGTCAGCGCCGTGACCCCCTTGGGCAGGGGCTGCGGATCGGCATAGGCGGGCAGCGGCGTCCAGCCCGAGGGGCCATCGGCCTCGACCTCGGGGGCGCGCAGATCATCGGCGAGGGCCGCACCCAGCGCCTTTTCGAACCCCTGTTCCACCTGCAGCCGGTCCATGATCTGCCCGCCTTCGGCGGTGTCGCGCTGCACCAGCCGGGCAAGGGCCGTCACCTCGGCGCGCAGGGCGTTCAGCTCGCCTTCGGCGGCGGAGCGTTCGGCACGGACATCGGCCTCACGCTCCTGCGTTTCGGCGCGGGCGGCTTCGGCGGCGAGCAGGGTTTCATCGGCGCGGGCGGCCAGATCGGTGGCGGCCTCTTCCTGGGCCTGCGCTTCTTCCAGGGCGGCGATGGCGGCGTCCAGCGCGCCTTGGGAGGCTTCGACCGCGTCACGGGCGCGGGTTGCCTCGGCCTCGCTGCGGGCACGGGTCTTGAGGCTGTCTTCCAGCAGGCGATGCGCGGATTGGTGGCGCGCGGCCAGACGGGCGACGTCTTCGGTCAACTGGCTGAGGTCGGCTTCGCGTTGTTGCAGCACCTCGGCGGCGTCGCGGGCGGCAGCGGCGGCGGCGTCGAGTTTGTCAGCATGGCCTTCGCCCGCCTTGGCCAATTCGCGGGCCTCCCATTCCAGGCGGGCGATGGTGTCGCCTGCGTCGCGGTTCAGGCCGGCTTCGCGCTCGATATCGCGGGTCAGTTGTTCGATGCGGGCGCGCAGG
>JAJLKH010000064.1:0-2939 GCA_033839205.1 Rhodobacterales bacterium
TGATGCCATCGGCGCCAACTGGCGCGGTTTCTACGCCCCCGGCGGCATGTCCGACGACGCCTATAATGCCTGGGTCGACAAGATCGCCACGCTTTACGCATCGCCCGAATGGAAAGAGGTCATGGCCACCAACGGTCTGGCCCCGCTGGATTTGCAGGGCGCCGCATTCCAGCAGTTCGTGACCGACTCGATCGCGCAGATCGAATCCATCTCGCGCGAGATCGGCATCATCAAGTAATCCGGGCACGTCCCGTGACCGGGCGCAGCCATCACGTGCTACGCCCGGACCTTCACCGCGTCCTTCACGGACACCTACCCGAACAGGAGACCGCCATGAGCGATCGCATCTTCGGGGTCTTCGGTATTCTCCTCGCCATCGGCTATGTCTTCGCCGCGCTTGCGATCGAGGAAAGCTTTCTGTCGGATGCCGTCGGCCCAAAGGCCTTTCCACTGATCATTGCAACCGTTCTGGGGCTGTCGAGCGCCGCCATCGCGCTGCGTCCTGATCCCGAACCCGCCTGGCCCGCGCTTGGCCGTCTGGCCGAAATCGCCGCCGCCGTCGTGGTGATGATCCTCTATGCCGAGCTTTTGCCCGTGATCGGCTTTGTCATCGCGACGGCTTTCGCCGCCGCCTATCTGGCATGGCGGCTTGGGTCCTCGGTGCTGGAAGCGGCGGCCGTGGGCATCGGTACCTCGGTCGGGATCTACACGATCTTCCACCTGGTCCTGGGCCTGTCGCTGGCCCGCGGCCCCCTGGGCTTCTGAGGAGGCGGATATGGAACTTTTCGCATCCCTTGGCGACGGTTTCGCCGTCGCGCTCACGTGGCAGAACCTGGCGCTTGCGCTGCTTGGCTGCTTTCTTGGAACCGTCATGGGCGCGCTGCCTGGGCTTGGCCCGTCGAACGGTGTGGCCATCCTGATCCCGCTGGCCTTTACCATGGGGCTGGGACCGACACCGGCGCTTATCCTTCTGACATCGGTCTATTACGGCGCGATGTATGGCGGGCGGATATCGTCGATCCTGCTGAACATCCCCGGCGACGAACCGGCCATGATGACCTGTCTTGATGGACACCCGATGGCCCGGAAGGGCATGGCAGGCGAGGCCCTGGCGCTGTCGGGCATCGCGTCCTTCGTGGGCGCGTTCTTTGCCACATGGGGCCTTGCGCTTCTGGCGCCGCAATTGGTCAAGATTGCGCTGCTCTTCGGGCCGGCAGAGTATTTCGCCCTCTTCGCCCTGGCCTTCATGACCCTGGGCGGCGTGTCCTCGACCAACCAGGCCAAGGCGGCCTTTGCCGCGGCCCTTGGCCTTGGGCTTGCCACCATCGGCGTCGATACCCAAACGGGTGTGCCACGCTTTACCTTCGGCGAGGTCCATCTTTACGACGGGCTTGATTTCCTGGTCGCGATCGTCGGTCTGTTTGCCCTGTCCGAGGTCTTCATCTTCCTCGAACACCGCCACGGCGGGTCGGATGCGGCCGGCAAGAAGATGGAGATCGGCCAGTTGACGCCGCCGATGTCCATGCTGAAATCCTGCACGCCGACGATGCTGCGCACCTCGGTTCTGGGCTTCATCGCGGGGGTTCTGCCGGGGGCAGGGGCATCGCTGGGATCGTTCATTTCCTACACGATGGAAAAGCGCCTCGTGGACAAGCAAGGCACCTTCGGCAGGGGCGATCCGCGTGGCGTGGCCGCCCCAGAGGCGGGCAACAACGCGGCCGCAGGCGGGGCGCTGGTGCCGATGCTGGCGCTGGGTGTGCCCGGATCGGGCACGACGGCGGTTCTGCTGGCGGTGTTGCTTGCGCTCAACATCACGCCGGGGCCGCTGCTGTTCACGCAGAACCCGGATGTTGTCTGGGGCCTGATCGCCGCGCTTTTCATCGCGAACTTCATGCTGCTGGCGCTGAATATTCCCATGGTGGGTCTGTTCACCCGCCTGCTGCTGATCCCCTCGCGCGTCCTGATGCCGATCGTGGCGATGATCAGCTTCGTGGGTATCTACGGCATCTCGGGATCAAGCTTCGATCTGCTGGTGATGATCGGCTTCGGGGTGATGGGATGGGTCCTGCGCAAGTTCGACGTACCACTGGTGCCGATCATCCTTGGAACGCTTCTGGGCAATTCCATGGAGAACAACCTGCGCCGCGCCGTCACCATCGACAACGGCAACTGGTGGACGCTGGTCGACAGCCCGCTCGCGCTGGCGCTCTGGGGGATCGCCATCGTCGGCTTTATCCTGCCGCTGATCTTCGGCGCGCGGGTCAAGGCCGGGATGCACGCCCGCCGTGACGAGGAAGGTTCGATCAGCGATTGATCGGAACGGGTCGCCATCGCGGGTGAAACCGCGGTGGCGATGCCTGTTCAGTCCGCTTTGTGGCTGGCGCGCCCGGGGCCGCCTCGGCCACGATCACATGGTGCTGGGTCGGATCAGGCAGGGGGCGTCGCACCGGCTGTTTTTCCGCCTCAGCCTTCTTGAGTATCTTGAGCTGATCCTGCATGCCGCCATGCTGCCCGCGTCGGCGGCAACAAGATTGAACCGTCACGCAGATCCGGCGCGCCGCGCCTTCAGCCGTCAGGCCTTGCCCTTGCAGCCGGTCATCCTGCCGAAGCGTCAGCGCCGCATCCTCGGGTCTTCTGAAACGAGATCAGACAATGCCGGTTGGCGGCTCACTTCAGTGGGGACACTCCAACGACAGGGTCATGGCCGTCAGTCTGAAGGTAGGATGCCGGCTGACGCAAAACGGAAAGATGCGGGCCGCAGACCAGCCGCGCAAGCAAGCCGAAGTGACACCAGCACCACGTGAGTATCGCGCGAAACGCGGCAGTCCAGGTGACCCAAGCCTTGGTTTGCACAAGGCAACGACCCAGAGATCGTAGCTATTTATCTGATTTTGGCTCCGGCGGTAGGGATCGAACCTACGACCAATTGATTAACAGTC
>JAJLKH010000065.1:0-12707 GCA_033839205.1 Rhodobacterales bacterium
TATTTCGAGGAAACCGACCTGTGCCTGCGCGCGGCGCGCGCCGGGTTCCGCACGCTTTATGTCCCCGAAAGCCGGGTGCCGCATATCGGCTCGGTCTCGACCGGCATGAAGGGCTGGGCCAAGGTGCCGACCTACTGGTTCGATTCCCGGCTGCATTATTTCACCAAGTCGCATGGCACCGTCTATGCGATGGGCTGCACGCTGGCACAGGCGGTGGGCGGTGCGTTGCATCGTCTGCGCCCCGCCGCCAGCCGCAGCCGTCCCCCTGCGTTCCTGCGCGATCTTCTGTCCCATGACATGGCTGCCTGGCGGTCCGGTGGGGCAGGGCGCAGCCGGCCGCGTGGCCCCGATGCCCCGCGCCGCCTGCACGACATGAAAGGCAAATCGTGATGTCCCCGTTTACTGCTGTTCTGATCGGCAATGAATCCCTGACGCTGAACTGTGGCCAGGTCCTGCTGGATGCGGGCCACCGGCTGGCCGCCGTGGTGACGCGCTGCCCGAATGTGCGCGCCTGGGCGACCGGGGCGGGTCTGCGTATCGAGGCGCCGGGCGCGGATCTGGTGCAGCGTCTGGGGGATCTGTCCTTTGACTGGCTGCTGAGCATCGCCAACCTGGACATGCTTCCCGCCGATCTGCTGGCGCGGGCTGGCAAGGGTGCCGTCAATTTCCACGATGGCCCGCTGCCGCGCTACGCCGGGTTGAACGCGCCGGTCTGGGCGCGCATCGCGGGCGAGACGCGGCACGGGATCACCTGGCACCTGATCGGTGGCGGCGTCGATGAAGGCGACATCCTGCTGCAACGCAGCTTCGATATCGCCCCCGACGATACCGGCCTGACCCTGAACAGCCGCTGCTTTGCCGAGGCGATCGACAGCTTTCCCGACCTGGTGGCGATGCTGGCGACAGGCGCGCCGCAGCGGCACCGGCAGGATCTGGCGCAGCGCAGCTATTTCGGGCTTTACGACCGTCCGGCCGTGGCGGGGCGTCTGGATTTCGCCAAGCCCGCCGAGACGCTGGCGCGGCTGGTCATGGCGCTGGATCACGGCGATCACGCCAATCCGCTGTGCCTGCCCAAGGTGATGACACCGCAGGGGCTTGTGGCCGTGCGCGCGGCGCAGGCGGTGCAGGGCGGTGCCGGGGCGCTGCCGGGCACGGTGCTGCAGGCCGATGCCGACAGCCTGATGGTGGTGACATCGACCGGCCCGCTGAAGCTGTGGGGGTTCACCGATCTGAACGGGCAGGCGGTGGCGCATGGGGTGCAGGCCGGGCAGGTGCTGCCCAGCCTTGATACCGCGCAGGGTCTAGCGCTGGATGCAGGCTTTGCCCCGCGCATCCGGGCCGAGGGGTTCTGGCGCAAGCGGATCGAGACGCTGTCCCCCGCGCCGCTGGACCTGGCGCAGGACACCGGCGAGACCGGCGAGATCACGCGCGATATCGCGCTGGATCATGCGCCTGACCTGATCATGGCCGCCCTTGCGATGCTGGTGGCGCGGCTGTCGGACCGCGATCATGTGGATATCGCCTGGCGCGACGCCGGGCTGAGCGATCCGGCGCTGGCCGGATATGTCGCCCCCTGGGCGCCGCTGCGCGTGGCGCGCGGTGCGACGCTGGGGCAGGCTTTCGATGATTTCGCCGCCGATCATGCCCGTGCGCGGGCCAGCGGCGGTTTCATGGCCGATCTGCCGGGGCGGATTCCCGGATGCGGTGCATTGCCCATGCCCGCCGTGGGTCTGGCCGAAGACGCGCTGACGCGCATTCCCGGCACCGTGCTGACACTGGCCTTTCACGACGGACGCGCGCAGCTGATCGCCGATGCCGCCCGCCTTGCGCCCATGGCGCTGGACCTGATCGCAGGGCGTCTGGCGGTGGTGACCGAGACGCTGGCGCGCGACGATGCGGGTGATCTGCCGCTGTCCGGCATGTCGGTGATGCCCGATGCCGAACTGGCGCTGGTCACGCAAGGCTGGAACGACACAGCCGCCCAACTGCCCGATATCGCCTGCCTGCACCAGATGATCGAGGCGCAGGTTGACGCCACGCCCGACGCCCCCGCGCTGGTGTTCGAAGGAACGCGGCTGAGCTATGCCGAACTGGATGCCGCCGCCAACCGCGTGGCGCATGTGCTGCAGGGCATGGGTGTGGGCAAGGGCACGCTGGTGGGCCTGAACTGCGCGCGCAGCCCGGACATGGTGATCGGGGCTTTGGGTATCCTCAAGGCCGGTGGCGCCTATGTGCCGCTGGACCCGGCATTTCCGGCGGATCGCATCGCACTTTATATCGAGGATTCGGCCTGCCCGGTGATCGTGACACAGGCGGCGCTGGCCCCCGATCTGCCGCAACATGCAGCACAGGTTCTGGTGATCGATACCGATCCGCGCATCGCCGATGCCCCCGCCACGCGCCCCGATTGCGCCGCGACCGGGGCCGACATGGCCTATATGATCTATACCTCGGGTTCGACCGGGCGGCCCAAGGGCGTGATGGTCGAACATCGCAACGTGGTGAATTTCTGCATCGGCATGGATGCCCGCATTCCGCACAAGCCCGGCGATACATGGCTGGCGGTCACATCCCTGTCCTTCGACATTTCCGTGCTTGAGCTGTTCTGGACGCTGGCGCGCGGCTTCAAGCTGGTGCTCAGCAGCGACGAGACGCGCGCGCTGGTGTCCAACGGCCCCGTGAACGTGACCGGGCGCGGGATGGAGTTCAGCCTGTATTACTGGGGCAATGACGACGGGGTCGGGCGCGACAAATATACCCTTCTGCTGGAAGGCGCGAAATTCGCCGATCAACACGGGTTCTGCGCCCTCTGGACACCCGAGCGGCATTTCCACGCCTTCGGCGGTCCCTATCCGAACCCCTCTGTCACCGGTGCTGCGGTGGCGGCGGTCACGCATAACATCAGCGTGCGCGCAGGCAGCTGCGTGGCCCCCCTGCATCATACGGCGCGGATCGCCGAGGAATGGGCGGTCATCGACAATCTGACCAACGGGCGTGCGGGGCTGGCCATCGCCAGCGGCTGGCAGCCCGATGATTTCGTGCTGCGCCCGGAAAACGCGCCGCCGCACAACAAGCCCGCGATGATGCAGGCCATCGCGGATCTGCGCAAACTCTGGGCGGGCGAGGCGGTGGAATATCCCACGGCGGCGGGCGGCATGCATGGCGTCGTCACGCAGCCGCGCCCGGTGTCAAAGGAACTGCCGATCTGGGTGACCACGGCGGGCAACCCCGATACATGGCGCGAGGCCGGGCAGATCGGTGCGCATGTGCTGACGCATCTTCTGGGCCAGTCCATCGACGAGGTCGCGGGCAAGATCCGCATCTATCACGAGGCGCTGCGCGAGGCGGGGCACAATCCCGATGACTTCAAGGTCACGCTGATGCTGCACACCTACCTGGGGCAGGATCGCGACACGGTGCGCGAGATCGCGCGCGAACCGATGAAGGATTACCTGCGCTCGGCTGCGGGGCTGATCAAGCAATATGCCTGGGCCTTCCCGGCCTTCAAGCGGCCGCAGGGCGTGAACAACGCCTTCCAACTGGATCTTGGCACGCTGGAGGCGGACGAGCTGGAAGCGATCCTTGATTTCGCCTTCCTGCGCTATTTCGACGACTCCGGCCTGTTCGGCACCATCGAAGACGCAATGGAGCGGGTCGAACAGGTGCGCCGCATCGGCGTGACGGAAGTGGCCTGCCTGATCGATTACGGCATCCCGGTGGCGCAGGTGCTTGAGGGGCTTGTGCCGCTGGCCGAGGTGCTGCGCCGCGCCAATACCGGGCTGGAACCCGAGGCCGATGATTATTCCATCGCGGCGCAGATCGTGCGCCACGGGGTCAGCCATCTGCAATGCACCCCCAGCATGGCGCGCATGATCGCCATGAATGACGAGGCGCGCGGCGCCCTGTCGAAGGTCCGTCACCTGATGCTGGGCGGCGAGGCGTTGCCGGGGGCGCTGGTGGCGGAATTCGCGGAACTGACGAAAGCCCGCGTCGAAAACATGTACGGCCCCACGGAAACCACGATCTGGTCCACCACGGAAAGCGCGGCACCGGGGCAGGGGGTGATCAATATCGGAACACCCATCGCGAATACCCAGGTCTATGTGCTGGACGAGGATCAGAAGCCCGTGCCCGTCGGTGTCGCCGGAGAGCTGTATATCGGTGGTCACGGTGTGACGCGCGGCTATTGGCAGCGCGCGGATCTGACGGCGGAACGCTTTCTGACGGATCCTTTCGTGACACCCGACCGCGCCGCCCCCTGGGGGGCGCGCATGTACCGCACGGGCGACCTGGTGCGCTGGCGCGCCGATGGCAGGCTGGATTTCCTGGGCCGGGCCGATCACCAGATCAAGCTGCGCGGCTACCGTATCGAACTGGGCGAGATCGAAGCCGCGATGGACGGCTTCGCCGGAGTGCGCCAGGCCGTCGTGATGGCGCGCGAGGATGTGCCGGGGCTGGTGCGGCTTGTGGGCTATTACACCGCCAGCGGCCAGGTGGACGAGGCCGCGATGAAGGCGCATCTGGCCGCGATCATGCCCGATTACATGGTGCCCACTGCCTTTGTCGCGCTGGAGGCGTTTCCGCTGACACCCAACCGCAAGGTCGATCGCAAGGCGCTGCCGGCCCCGCAGGTGCGGACGGCGGCGGCCCCTGTCGAGGCGCCAGCCCCCGTGGCTGACCCCGTGGCCGCGCCGGTTGTGGCCGAGGCACCAAAGGCGGACACGCCCGCACCGGCCGCAGAGGCCGCTGGCGATACCTTCACCCAAGCCACGGCAGAGGCGGCGATTGCCGCGATCTGGTCGCGCATCCTGGGTGTGCAAGGCATCGGCGCGCGGGACAATTTCTTTGATCTTGGCGGTCATTCGCTGCTGGCCGTGCAGGCGCATCGCGAGATCCGCGCCGATCTGGGCATTCGCAGCCTGAGCATCACCGACATTTTCCGTTTCCCGGTCCTGTCGGCGCTGGCGACGAAGCTGGTGGGGCAGCCCATGCCTGCCGGAACGGCAGCGGACGCGCCGGCACCGGTGGCACCTGCCGCCCCCGTGGCACCTGCGCCCGTTGTCGCGGCTCCAGCCGCGCCGGTAGCACCGGCGGCACCGGCCGCACCCGCTGTCGCGGTTGCCCCTGCGCCGCAGGTGGCGGCACAACCGCAACCCGCCACGGCGCAAGTCGCCCATCCCGCCGATGATCGCCCGGCCTACCGGACCGAGGCGATGATCCGCCGCCGCCAACTCAGGGCGGAAAGGCTGACACGGGCGGGATGATCGGCGCGATCGAAGACAGTATCGCGGCGCTGTTCGGCGCTGATGTCGCTGTGGCGGTCCTGCCGGTGGAGGGGGACCATCCCCCGCTTCTGCCGGTCGAGGAACCCGCCATTGCCCGCGCGGTGCCAAAGCGGCGCGCGGAATTCACCGCCGGCCGCGCCGCCGCGCGCCTGGCGATGCAGCGGTTGGGACTGTTGCCGCAGGCGGTTCCCGCCGCCCCGGATCGCAGCCCCATCTGGCCTGCGGGTCTGACCGGGTCCATCAGCCATGCAGCCGGGCTCTGCGCCGTGGTTCTGACGCGGGATACGGGCCGCAACCTTGGGCTGGATATCGAGGATCCCGCCCCGCTGGATGCCGAACTTTGGCCACTGGTCCTGACCCCGGACGAGATCGTGGCGCTGGATACGCTGCCCGTCCCGGCGCGCGGTCTTGCGGCCAAGCGTATCTTCGGGATCAAGGAAGCCGCCTACAAGGCGCAGTTTCCCCTGACCGGGGCGGTCATCGGGTTTCAGGCGCTACAGGTGACATTGACCGACGCGGCATCGCAAGCCCGCGTTGCAGCCACGCGGACCGGCCAGATGGTGCCGGGTCTGGCGGGGCTTTTTCCCGGGACGGGCGCGGGCTGCGGCCTTGCCGGGCCCGATGACCGCTGCGGCGGTCTTCTGATTGCGGCGGTGACTCTGCCCGCTTGATCCGCATTTCGCGAAGAAGTGAAACCCGAAACGCATTGTTTCGGCATGGTTTCCTTTCCAAACACGTCAAATTGTGGCAACTCTTAGGCAGTACGAGTGCGTTTTTTTGTTAAAGTTGTGCCCCATGTTCAATCTTCCGCCCGCCAGTTTGACTGCGGCACCCCAATGGGGTGACTGGCAGCTTGCGCAGGACTCGCAATCAAGGACACGCGCAATGGCGCAGATCGACTCTGTCGGACAGGCGATCAAGGCGATCCGACGGCGCGCCATCATGGTCAGCGTGATCATCGTCCTGGGGACGTTGGCATCGGTCTGGTTCGCCATGTCCAAGCAACGTGTCTACGAGGCCTCATCCTCGATCCAGATCGAAATGCCGCAAATCGCGATGGCACCCGGCAGCGGCGCCGGCAGCCAGATCGAAAATCGCATCCGGCTGATCGAACAGAAACTCCTGTCGCGTGAAACGATGATCGAACTGGCCGACCGCCACGGCCTGCTGCGCCCCGAGGACGGGTTCAGCGAATCCCTGCGCGTCGACATGCTGCGCGACTCGATCATGATCCAGCGACTCGCGGACCCCGCGCAAAGCTGGCGGACGGACCTTGCGCCGACGGGTATACGCTTTGTGGTGATGCTTGGCGATCCCGTGATCGCCGCGGCGGTGGCGAACGACCTGCTTGACCTGGTCATGCGCGAAGGGCGCGACCGCGCCACGACCCGCGCCGACAACACGCTGAGCTTCTTCCTGTCCGAAGAAGCCCGCGTGCGCGAAGAGATCGCGCAGGTCGAGGCGCAGATCGCAGAATTGAAATCGGAGCGCAGCGGCGCCTTGCCCGAAGCGGCAGGCGCGCGCACCGACAGGCTGGCCATGCTGCGCGAGGCGCAGCTTGAACTGGAACAGCAGATCATCGGCTTCGAGACAGGGCGCGACCGGTTGCGCGACGAGGAAGCGCGCCGTCAGGCCGTCTTGCTGGAACAGCAGGCCCTGCTGCTCGAAGACCGTATCGCCGAGGTGCAGGCCCTGATCGATGCCGCCCCCGAGGTTGAGCGCGAATTGAACATGCTCGAACGCAACCGCGCCCGTCTGCAGGATGAATTCACCGCCGTCACCACCCGGCGGGCCGATGCGGCCATGTCGCAAGTGCTGGAAAACACAGACCAAAGCGAACGTTTCGAGGTGCTGGAAACCGCCCTTGTGCCGGATGTGCCAATTTCGACAAGCCGTCGGGAACTGGTGCTTTCAGGCGTGATCGCGTCGGTGATCATGGCGCTTGGCCTTGCCCTGGGCCTGGAATGGATGAGCCCCTATCTGCGCACCAGTGCCCAGATCGAACGGACTCTTGGCATTCGCCCGGTCGTGGTGATCCCCGATCTCAGGATTCCCCGCGCGCGCCGCCTGACCTGATGATCTGACAGGATTGTCGGGCCACCGGCGCTATTCGCCCCGGTTCAGCACAACCCCCAGCAACGGGATCGAGGTGCCGATCAGGCGCATCGATTCCGTCAGATGCTCGGCCGTGGTGACACCGCCACCGGACACCATGAGAACCCCGTCGAAATGCTCGCGGAAGGCCAGCACATCGTCATGTTCCAAGACGGATGGCATATCATAGAGCACGATATCAGGCCTCAACTCGGTCATTAGCCGGGACAGCACTTGTGCGGTATCGGGATGTTTCAGGATCTCCGAGGCATAGGATTCCACCCTGTCATTCAGACCGATCGCCAGGTTGGGGCCGATCTTCAGCAGGTTCTGCCCCATGCGCATCAGGTGGCCGTCAATGGCGCGCGCACCGCGCAGGAATTCGGCCATGCTGCCAGGCGGTCGCGCGCCCAGCATCTGGGCCATGGCACCGGGGCGGCGCATGTCCATGTCCAGCAAAACGGTCCGGCAGCTGTCATAGCGTGACAGGGCGATGGCCAGGTTCACCGCCGTGAAGGTCTTGCCGCACCCGTCGGTGGGCGAGGTGATCGCCACCCGCGACCATCCCTTTTCGGCAAGCGTGATCATCAACCGCGTGCGCAACACCTCGAAGGTGGAATGGGCGGGATCGCTGCGGTTGGCCGTGATGACAAGATTGCGATCCAGAAGCTTCTCGTCGACGGGGATATGCGCCATGTCCTTCCAGCTGTCGACGATGCGGGGCAGGGGAAATCCCTTCCCCTCGGCCAGCAGCGGAGGGGCGGGCGCATCGGGGGGCGCCTGCTCGACGATCCGCGTCAGGATCTTCTCGCGCGCATCCTTGCCCAAACGGGGCGTATTGCGACGCCTTGAAACATACTCTTTCATCTTACCTGTCCGGCTTGAGGCCAGCCTGCCCATCTGCATCGCTTTTAACTCCAGCGTTGCATACGGTTACACACCACGAACAGGGCAAAATTACGCCAATTCCGGCGCAGTCTCATCACATTTCTGCATTTGCACGGTAACGAAAGTGTCGCGGGTCACAGACCGAACAGGTTCGCCTGCACGATTCCACGGGTGATGAACGCCTTGCGATCCGCCTCTGGCGTCCATCCCAGCACGGTTTTCGTGCGGCTGTTGTCGAATTTCGAAAAATGCGCCCGGCTTTTCCAATCCGCCAGCGAAGGGCGCACCGCACCCTTGCGACCCAGCGCATAGCGTTTGAGGATGTATTTCACCCCATCGGCCAGCCACATCGCATGCAGATTGCCCGGCTTGACCGTGATCCGCGCCCCTAGCGCCTGGTGAATCGCGTCGAAATAATCGCGCGCCGACATCATCGGATCCCCGACAAGGTTGAAGGACCGGCCCACAGCATCGGGGTTGTCCATCATGCGGATCAACCCGTCGGATACATCGTCGGCCAGCACGAAGGGCAGGACATTGCGCCCATGCCCCCAGATCCGCAGCGCACCCGCCCCATGCCAGCGCCCGATTCCCCAGTGTTGCAACGGCCCGCCGTGGCCCACCACGATCCCCGGCCGCGCAATGACCAGCGGCAGGCCGCGTTCGCGATGCATCTTCATCAGCTGCGCCTCGCATTCGGCCTTGGACCGGGCATAAAGGTTGCGGTCGCTCATATCCTCGCCAAAGCCGGTATCCTCGGTAATCACCTTGAACCGGTCGGACATGTCATAGGATGCGATGGTGCCGGTATAGATCAGGCGCTTGACGCCTGCGGCCATTGCCGCTTCGGCCACGCGCAGGGCGGTGCCCACGTCATTCTCCAGCGCGGCGTCCCATGTCTTGTCCATCGATTTGGCCAGGTTGAACACCGCGTCGATGCCCTGCATCGCGGCGGTCAGCCCCTCCAGATCACGCAGGGATACCGGCACGGTTTCCACGTGATCCGCGATATCGTCGAACGGCCCGCTGCGCCCCCGGCTGAGGACACGCACATCATGGCCGCGCGCCACCAGCATCCGCGTCAGGTTGCGCCCGATGAACCCCGTACCGCCGATCACCATGACGGTGGGCTTGGGCGTGCCCTTGGGTTTCGCGGGTGCGGCGGGCAGGGCGGGCATATGATCCAGCGTTGCGTCAATGGCGCGCATCACGGCGGTGGCGGATGTGAAATCAAAGCGCGCATCCAGCGGCCCCTTGCCGTTTGTCGCGTCATAAAAGGCGCCCACGGCGGTGCGGAAACTGATCCCGTAGGGCGATTTCTGGTTCAGCGATGACAACTGCCGCGCGGCATTCACCACGCCTTCGCGCAGGTTCTGGCCCGCCAGCGACATCTGGCGCAGGAACGGGTTCAGCACCAGGTCGGCGGTATTGTCGCGGGCGACCACCAGCGTATCGGCGGCATAATCCAGCCGCGCCATGGCCGAGGACCCGCGCACGGTGACGGAACGGTCATCCATCACCTCGACCAGCGCGATGTTGAAGCTGAGGTCGATATCGCCCGCCCGCGCCAGCACCCGCCAGCTTTGATGCCGCGTGCCGCCGCCCGACAGTTCCACCGGCTGGCCCAGCTCCAGGTGCAGGATCTCGGGCGTGCCCAGCAGATCGACGGCAAAGGCGTAAAGATGCGGACCCAGTTCCAGAAGCAGGTTCTTCGGCTCGCGCAGCAGCCACAGCCCGAAAGGGCCAGACCGCAGCGGGGCCAGCGGCAGCGCCCAGTTGATCTGCACCGATGACACGCGGCCCAATTCGCCACCCTGCATCATCGCCTTGAGCCGCTCATACGATGGCAGGCCCAGAAAATTGTGACCGGCGGCCAGAACGCGGCCCGCATCCACGGCGGCCACGCGCATGTCCTCTGCCTCGTCGCCCGACAGGGCCACGGGTTTTTCCACCAGCACATGCAGCCCCGCGCGCAAGGCTTGCAGCGCCAGGTCGCGATGCGATGATGGCGGGGTCAGGATATGCACCGCATCGCAGACACCGGCGGCGATCATCTCATCGACCGACCCGAAGGCCTGCACGCCATGGGCGCGGGCCAGATCCTCGGCCGCGCCCATGGACTGATCGCAGACCGCCACAAGCTGCGCGCCCGGTGTGGCCTTGATCGCATCGGCGTGCCAGGTCGCGATATAGCCGGCCCCGATGATACCGACGCGGGTCTGAGTGCTTGCAGTCATTGGGCAGTCTTCCTTCGGATCACTTGTATTCGATGATGTTCATGTCGCGCCGCTGCCAGCGGCGCCAATGATAGGTCAGCATCCCGATCAGGTTCGGGAATTTCGACAGCGACAGGTAAAGCGCGTGATGCATTGCCTCGCGCGTGGGCAGTCCGGCCCGCACCAGCCCCTGCATCGTGCGCAGCCAGGACAGCTCGTAACCGGTCATGACCGCGATGATCACAAGAAGCCCGGTCAGCACGGCACCGGACAAGGCCAGCATCAGCCCGGCCAAAGCCACCAGCGGCAAGGCCAGACCATATAGCCAGACGCGCCGCCGTTCGGGGCGGAAATGATCGGGATGCAGATCGCCCACCTGGGCAAAGCCATGCCCGCTGCGCACCGCGCGCCGCCACCATTCGGAAAACCGGGTCATCGCCGCATCATGGCGCGTCATCGCCAGCGGCAGGCGTTCGATCCCCAACCCGGATTTGCGCATCCGCACGCAGAATTCGTCATCCTCGGCGGCGATCACCTGCGGGTTGAAACCATCGAGATCAAGAAAGGCCTGCGCGCGCACCATCATGTCACCGCCACAAGCCTCGATCGGGCCGGCGGGGCGGTGCCATTCGAAATCGCAGATCGCGTTGTAGACGCTGCGATCCCGCTCGATCTCGGACCGCCAGCCGGTGACGATCCCCAGATCGGGCCGCGCCTCAAGATGCGCAAGGCCAGCATCGATCCAGCCGGGAATCAGCAGGCAATCGCCATCGATGAACTGGATATAGTCGGGCATGTCACCGCTGTCGCGCAGGGCCATGGCCCCTGCATTGCGCCCCCGCGCGGCGGTAAAGGGCGCGCTGCGGTCAAGTTCGACCACCTCGACCCCGATGGACCGGGCAAAGGCCACGCTGTCATCGGTCGATCCGCTGTCCACATAGACGATGCGCGCCACCTGCGCCTGCACCGTTTCAAGGCAGCGCTTCAGCCGCGCGCCTTCGTTCCGGCCAATGATCACGGCGGCGATGGACGCGCTCATGCGGCACCCCCTGCCGATTGGGCAATCAGGGCGGCCAGCTTGCCCGCTTCGGTCACGCTGTCGAATTCGGCCACCACGCGGGCGCGGCCCGCCGCACCCATCGCGGCGCGGTCCTCGGGCGTCGCATCCAGCATCGCGCGCAAGGCATCCGTCAGCGCCACCGGATCGCCGGGCGCGACCAGCCGCCCGCTGATCCCGTCCTCGACCAGTTCGCCAACCCCTGCGATGCGCGTGGTCAGCACCGGCACACGCGCGGCCAGCGCCTCCATCAGCACCACGGGCAGACCTTCGGCAAAGCTGGGCAGCACCAGTATATCCGTCTCGCGCAGCGCTTGCGCCACTTCGGCCTGACCCTTGTAGCCTGCGAATGTGACCATGCCGGACAGTCCCATGGCCCGCGCCTGATCCTCTAGCGCGCGGCGTTCCGGCCCGTCGCCGATCAGCGTCAGATGCAGGTCGGGATGATCCGGCCCCACATCCTGCAAGGCCCGGAACAGGACCGGCACACCCTTGACCGCCGCCAGACGGCCCACGAACAGCAAACGCTTGCCCGACGCCCCGCGCGGCCTGTCGTAAAGCGCCGGATCAACCCCGCAATGCACGATATGCAAACGGTCCCAATGGGCGGGCGCGGAAAAGATCATCGCCTGTGACCGGCAGAAATGGCTGATGCAGGCCACGAAGGCCGCGCGCGCGATCTTTTCATCCAGCCGCCAGTGATAGGGCTCGAAAAAGATGTCCGGCCCGTGCAGCGTGAAACTGTAGGGAATGCCGCTGACCGCACTGGCCAGCATCGCCACCGTGCAGGAGGATTTGGCGATATGGTTGTGCAGATGCACCACGCCGCGCGCCTGCATGTGACGGGCCAGAACCACGGCCTCGGCGAAATAGATCAGGTTGTAGACATGCCCCCTGATCCCTCCCGGCGCGGTTTTCCACGCCAGCCGCAGCGCAGCGAAATACCGCGCAGGCGCACGCAGCGCCGCCAGATGCGCCCTGAGGGTGGTCAGCGGGCTCCCCGTCGCCTCCAGCACGTGAAAGGTGCGCGCCGCCTCGGCCCGCTGCTCGTCACCCACGTGATGCTCGGCGCCGGTGCGGCGGATCGAGCATGTCTCGACCGTCAGGCCATGGGCGCGCAGGGCCGCAACCTCGCGCTGGATGAAGGTATCGGTCGCGCGGGGATAT
>JAJLKH010000066.1:0-48734 GCA_033839205.1 Rhodobacterales bacterium
GGTATCCCCGGCGGGCGCATGTCCGAGGATGATGTCTGGGCGGTGCTGCATGCGGAAAACATCCGGCGCGGCGGCGAATGGATCGAGACACGGCTTCTGGCCTCGGGGCCACGGACCAATCCCTGGTTCCAGGAATGCGGCCCGCGCATCATTCAGAACAACGAGATCGTGGCCTTCGATACCGACCTGATCGGAGCCTACGGGATCTGTATCGATATCAGCCGCACCTGGTGGGTCGGTGACCGCGCCCCGCGTCCTGACATGGTTTCGGCCATGCAACACGGGATGGATCACATCCGCCACAACATGTCCCTGCTGAAACCGGGTGTGAGCCTGCGCGATCTGACGTTCAAGTCGCATCCGCTGGATCCGCAATACCAGCGCGGGAAGTATGGCTGCCTGATGCACGGGGTCGGCCTGTGCGATGAATGGCCGTTGATCTGCTATCCGGACAATTTCGTCGAAGGCGCTTATGACTATGTACTCGAACCCGGCATGGTCCTGTGTGTCGAGGCGCTGATCAGTCCCGAGGGTGGGGATTTCTCGATCAAGCTGGAGGATCAGGTTCTGATCACAGAGGATGGGCACGAGAACCTGACACGCTATCCCTTCGATCCGGCGCTCTGCGGCGGTCAGTGACAGGGCCGCTGACAAGCTCTCGGGGCGTCACCTTGACGTGAGACGTCTGACACATGGGTTGCGGCTGGTCCGCTGCAAGCCCAGTCTTGTGTTCAAACGTCAGGGTATGGACATGGCAAGCAGACACATCACTTTTACCGGCCACGATGGCAGCACGCTGGCCGCACGGCTTGACCTGCCCGAGGGGCCGCATCTGGCGACGGCCCTGCTGGCGCATTGCTTCACCTGTTCCAAGGATATCGCCGCCGCGCGGCGGATCGCACAGCGCCTGGCGGCCATGGGGATCGCGGTCCTGCGGTTCGACTTCACCGGGCTTGGCCATTCGGGGGGTGAATTCGCCAACACCGGCTTCACGTCGAATGTCGCGGATATCCGCGCGGCGGCAGCATGGTTGCGCGACAACGGGATGCCCGCAAAGCTGCTGATCGGTCATTCGCTGGGCGGTGCGGCCATCCTCAAGGCCGCGCCAGACATCGCCGGGGTCAAGGCGGTTGTAACGCTTGGCGCACCTTTTGATCCCGCCCATGTGACCCATAACTTCGGGGATGCGCTGGAACGTATCCGCGACAGGGGCGTGGCCGAGGTCGATCTGGGTGGCCGCCCCTTTCGGATCACCCGCGCCTTCGTCGAGGATGTCGAAGGCGCGTCGATCGCCACCGAGCTTCAGCGATTGCGGGCGGCGCTACTGGTGATGCACGCCCCACGGGACGGGATCGTCGGCATCGACAACGCGACGCGTATCTTTACCGCCGCGCGCCATCCCAAAAGCTTTGTCACGCTGGATGACGCGGACCACCTGATCAGCCGGGCCGAGGATGCCGACTATGCCGCGGAGGTCATGGCAAGCTGGGCCAGCCGCTATCTGGATCTGCGCCCGCCCGCACCACCCCCCGGCGTGCCCGAAGGGATCGTGCGCGTTTCCGAGGCCGATCCGGAGGGGTTCCTGCAGGATGTTGTCGCCGGACCGCAGCATCACGCGCTGGCGGATGAGCCGCGCGCCTATGGCGGCACAAATCGCGGCATGTCGCCCTATGGTTTCATTTCGGCTGGCCTGGGGGCTTGCACATCCATGACGATCCGCATGTATGCCCGGCGCAAGGGTTGGCCGCTTGATCATGTGCGCGTGGATGTCTGCCATGACAAGATGCATGCGCAGGATGCTAAATCCGGCCATGGTGACAAGATCGACAGTTTCCGCCGGGAAATCCACCTTGAGGGGGCGCTGAGCGCGGAACAGCGTGCAAGACTGCTGGAGATTGCGGACAAGTGCCCGGTGCATCGCACACTCAGGCAAAGCAGCACCATTCACACGGTACTGGCCGGCTGAGGATCTGCCGTCAGGCGCTGCCGTTGATCTTTTCCAAGTGCGCCGCCCATGCCTTTTCGATCTCGCCGCAGAGTTCGGTCGGATCGAAGGGTTTCGTGATCACGGTCAGCGCGCCCTTGTTCAGCATGTTCTGGGAAAAGTTCTCTTCCGCCTTGGCGGTCACGAAGATCGCCGGGATATCCTGGAAACCCGGAAGGGTGCGCAGGGCGCTCCAGGTTTCCATCCCGTCCATGTCGGGCATCATGAAATCCAGCAGGAAGAGTTGCGGATTGCAGCCGCTCGCCCCGGCCATGGCGTCCTGGCCGGATTCAAACTGATCCACGTGATAGCCCCCGATCATTTCGAGGGAGATCTTGATGATCATCCGAATGTCTTCGGCATCATCCACATGCAGGATACGTTGCAGTTTTTCCATCTCAGCCGCCTTTGACGCCCAGAAGTCAGGGCATTGCGCCACCAAAACAACGATTACTGCACAAAATGGGCCTGTCAGGCCCCTGCTCTACCCTCTGTCAGATCGGTTCCACGATCAACCCGTGAAACCGGAACGAACCACAAAGTTCTGCGGTGGTGCGGCGCTGCCGCCACCACAGGTGCGCCCGGATCAGGCCGTCTTGCGCTTGCCCGACTGGATTGTATCCGAATGGGTAGCAGACTGAGCCTGGGGAACGATGTCAAACTCGATGAAGAAGGTCGTTCCCTTTCCAAGCGTGCTTTCATAATCGATCTGACCATCGTGACGTTCGACGATCTTCTTGGAGATGTTCATGCCAAGCCCGGTGCCACCGACACGGCGCTGGTCGGAGGAATCCACCTGGCTGAACCTGCCGAAGACACGTTCCTTTGCATTCTCGGGAATGCCGACGCCATTGTCCTTGACGTAGATGCGCACCTTTCCATCGTGACGCTTGACCGTGATATTCACCGTCCCGCCCTTGTGGGAAAACTTGGACGCGTTCGAGATCAGGTTTGCCATGACCTGGGACAGCCTGTCGGCATCCCCGTTGATAAACATCTCTTCGTCGGCTTGGGTCACGGAAAGGGTCACGCCCATCTGTTCGGCGTAGCCTTCGCTCATTGCCACGGAATCCGTTACCAGTTCGCGCACGTTCAGCAGGTCGAAGCGGAACGCCATTTCCCCCACTTCGATCTTCTGCAGGTCCAGAAGGTCGTTGATCAGATCGGCAAGGCGTTTGCTGTTCTTGCCCGCGACGGCCAGAACCGGCTTCATCTGGTCCGGCAGCGGACCGAGAACACCGCTGTTCACAAGATCCAGCGTACCCTTGATCGAGGTCAGGGGCGTGCGCAGCTCATGGCTGACGGTGGACAGGAACTGCGACTTGATCTCGAGCGCTTCCTTGGTCTTCTGGTGCTCAAGCGTGATTTCCTCGATCTGCGCCAGACCGCGACGATAAAGCCGCAAGAAGACGAAGGAGCAATCCACGATGAAATACATCACGAAAGCGACCGTGAAGAATTGCAGCCAGACATCGGAATCAAGAGGCGGGTTCAGGCGGATGATGTCCCAGGTGCCGATGAAGATGAAGGTCAGGCCGTAGATGATCAGGCGCAGGAAAAGCGCCGGCAGCAGTTGATGGTTGTTCACCGCCGCAAAGAGCGAGGCCGCGAACAGGAAGAACAGGGGCGTGAAGTGCCCGCCGCTGGTCTGTTGCAGGGTGATCATGATCACGAAGAGGCTGATCGACAGGGCGCTGGCCACGGTGTTGAACATGACCCAGATCAGGAAAACGCGCGCGCGGTCCGGATTGTGATCGGTCCATTCATTCACCCGGCGTGCCAGGATCAGATCCAGCACCTCGGTGAACAGAACGGCGGCATAGGCCGAAAAGGACACAACCGGATCAAAATAGAACGCGGCAAGAAGCGTCGCCGCAAGAAAGATCGCCTGGCGTTGCCAGATCAGGTTCTCGCTGACGTTGATGTAATCCTTCAGCTGCCGTTCTAGCCGCTCGATTGGATACCAATCGTCCTTCTTGATAAGGAATTGCTCGACGATAGCCATGATCACAAGGATCTCCGTTTATCGGACCGATCCGGTTACGGTCCTGCCTTCATTTGCCTGTTTTCTGTCTGCCCGGCCTTCCGGATCAAGATCCGGATCTTCCGCGCGACCTACACACCCAAACTTGAAACGCTCAAATCACTCTTGCCCGGTCTTGCAATCGCCTTTGGCGTTTCTTTCGCGGTGCCCGTTCAAACCCGGTGAATGAACTTCTGCTCAAACCAAAGATCGAAGGGGCAAGTAACCGAAAAAATCCACCCAAACATGCAAACCTCACAGAACAAGGGATATTTCGGGAATATGACAACAAAAAGGCTGTCAAATGGTAAAGTTTGAGCAACCAACCCTAGATAAACCGCTGTGGTTTGCAGAATGCGAAATAAAGAAGGCAACACGCAAAGCCAGGATGCGGGTTGCCTTGAATGCCTCCTGAAATAAACCGGAAGCTGACTTCAGTTGACATATTTGGCGACGGTGAAGAGCGCGGCCTGGCTAACGGTTTCGTCGATCGAGAATTTCGGCCCGACAGGCACCGCGCTGAGATCCAGCCGCCGGAGCCAGCGCGACCAGACGGCAGGCACGATGCCGATCACATGCGTCGCACCATAGCTGCGGGCGGACTGGCTGAGTTGCCCCATCAGCGCAGCCTGCACCGCAAGCCGGCGATGCGCGGGCACGTCATTGGACACGAAGAGGCGTGACGCCTCCCATATCTGCGGGTTCACAGGCGCCTCGAAGAACAGAACATCCGTCGGGATGCTTTCCAGCATGCCCTTCTGCGCGTCGCGCAGCATGTAGGAATAGACGCCGCATTGCGCTGTCGTCGGGGTCAGACGGATGCCGGCCAGGATCTCGCCAAATTCGTGCACCACGATCCAACGGCTCAGCGGCGTGTCGTACTGATCGAATTCCATGCCCTCGGCCTCGGGCAGGCTCCAGTGCAGTTGATCGATGAAGGTCTTCTTGCGCGCCTTCAACAGGCTGACGAAGAGATCGCCGTAAAGATGCATGTTGGAAAAGGACAGGGTCGTGGTCTTGACATGCCCCATGACAGCCGAAACAGCTTCGGGCACCTTGGGCTTCACGGCCGGAAGGTCCGGAAGCAGGTCACGCAAACGAGATCCTGCTACCTCTGGCTGTTTATTGCCGGCAGGCATGAGATCGGGAAACACGGACCGCGACGGCACGCCCCCTGAGGATGCTCTGCTATGTTTCATTGCCTGCTCTCAATTTTTTTTCCAGTAGATGAAAATTACCCATCACCGTCCAGACCAAAGTGGATTTTACTCCTCTTTTCTGCCTTATTTTTTCCATATTTGAAAAGATGCAACACTTTTCCGATACTAATCATCGGCGAATATCCGCCTGATAAACATCTTTAGGTTGAATATCAGCCAGGCTTACACCTTGAATCCAAATGATTTTTTGACGCAATTCCTGCGATCCTTGCCTGTGGGCAAGTCGCCAAGGCGCGCGAGGGAAAGGCAATCCTGTCAAAAGATATGCAGCGCCTCATTTTCGAACGATTTACATTGCTGAAACAGTCGCTTTTCTCAGGCATGGGCCCCATGCTGCTTGGTGCAAGCCTGTCGTCAATGCCGCCCTTTTTCGAATTGAACCCAGGGCGCGGGACATGTTTCTGCGGAGCGGCAATACAAGATGGGGTATTGCGAAACGAAAAAAGCGCAACACATGGTTGCGCTTTCTTCCTTCACATGATGTCGCCTGATCAGCCGCGGGCGCGGCCAACCAGCTTCCACAGGGCCGGCAGCAGGGCCGCGGCCAGCGCCAGTTTCAGCGCGTCACCGATCAGGAAAGGCGTCAGGCCCCACTGCAGGATCGGCTTGTCCCAGCCATAGAGCATGCCCAGCCAGATCAGGCCCGGCACGTAGATCAGGACATTGCCCACCAGCATCGCCAGCGCCATCTTGCCGGCGGAACGGTCCCAGCCCGCCTGCGCGAACCAGCCCAGTGCGACGGTAGCCATCACATAGCCCAGCAGGTAGCCGCCGGTTCCACCCATCATGTAGGTCAGGCCATAAGCCTCGGCAGAGGAGCCGGCGAAGACGTCGAAACCGAGTGCGCCCAGGATCATGTAGCCCAGGATCGTCACGAGGCCCAGGCGCGCACCATAGGCCGCGCCGATCGTGAGGACGGCAAAAGTGCCCATCGTGATCGGTACCGGCCACATCGGCACCTTGATCTTGGCGGCAATGGCCAGAACTGCGACCCCCAGCACCACCAGAGCCGCCTGCTTGATCAGCAGCTGGGTGCCTTCGCGCGGCGCGATCGCCTGGGTCAGAACCTTGTTTGTCAGTGCAAGCGCCATACGCCAGCCTCCTACCTTGAGTTTTCTCAACGGTGTTTCTGCCCCAGCCCCCGGATCATCGCAAGGGGCAAGGCTCATTCTATGGGGGATATTCCTGCATCGGGTGTGTAGACCGATTTCATCACATAGTCTTTTCGCGGCCCGGTGACGCGCCACTCCGCCTGCCAGACCGGCCAGCAGGTGAAATCGTAGCGCACCTTGTAGGTGTCGGGATCGCACCAATGATCGGCCTCGACCGGATGCGGGGCCGGCACGAAACGATGAAAGGCGCGCCCGTCGGCAAAAAAGACCGCGATACCCGCCCCGTCCTGCCGCCACAGATATCTGCGTTCAGCCGCAAAGCCGCCCTGCCCCGCCAGTTCGAGCCGCCCCTCTTCGTGCAGCACAAGACCATCGGCCTGCCGCGCGAATACAGCCGTGCCATGAAGGCTCGCATCTGGACCAAGGGCATCGCTGATCCTTCGGTCAAGCCGCCAGCGCCCTTCGAAATCCATCAGCCCGATCATCTGCGTCCCCGCCAACCCTTGCCGCCAAGTCTAGCCCCCGTTAAAGACAGCGCCAACCGCTGCCAACCAAGGAAATCCGATGATCCCCCGCTATTCCCGCCCCGAGATGGTCGCGATCTGGTCGCCCGAGACGAAATTCCGCATCTGGTTCGAGATCGAAGCCCATGCCTGCGACGCCATGGCCGAGCTGGGCGTGATCCCGCGCGAAAACGCAGAAGCCGTCTGGAAAGCCAAGGATGTCGAGTTTGACGTCGCCCGCATCGACGAGATCGAGGCCGTGACCAAGCATGACGTGATCGCCTTTCTGACGCATCTGGCCGAACATGTCGGATCGGACGCTGCGCGTTTCGTGCACCAGGGCATGACATCGTCCGATGTGCTGGATACCTGCCTGAACGTGCAGCTGACCCGTGCCGCCGATCTTCTGATCGCGGATATGGAGGCGCTGCTGGCCGCACTCAAGCGTCGCGCCTTCGAGCACAAGGACACGGTGCGGATTGGCCGCAGCCACGGCATTCATGCCGAACCGACCACCATGGGCCTGACCTTCGCGCGCTTTTACGCCGAGATGGATCGCAACCTGCGCCGTCTGCGCACGGCACGCGAGGAAATCGCGACGGGTGCCATCAGCGGCGCGGTCGGCACTTTTGCCAATATCGATCCGCGCGTGGAAGAACATGTCTGCAAGATGATGGGCCTGATGCCCGAACCGATCAGCACGCAGGTGATTCCCCGCGACCGCCACGCCGCGTTTTTCGCGACACTTGGCGTGATCGCATCGAGCATCGAGAATATCGCCATCGAAATTCGGCACATGCAGCGGACAGAAGTGCTGGAAGCCGAGGAATTTTTCAGCAAAGGGCAAAAAGGCTCCAGCGCGATGCCGCACAAGCGCAACCCGGTTCTGTCCGAGAACCTGACGGGCCTGGCGCGGCTGGTGCGGATGTCCGTTGTGCCTGCGATGGAAAACGTGGCGCTCTGGCACGAGCGCGATATTTCGCATTCTTCTGTCGAGAGGATGATCGGGCCGGACACCACCGTGACACTGGATTTCGCGCTGGCGCGTCTGACCGGACTTGTCGACAAGCTGGTGATCTATCCTGACAACATGCTGGCCAACATGAACAAATTCCGCGGACTGGTGATGTCGCAGCGGGTTCTTCTGGCCCTGACGCAGGCTGGCGTCAGCCGCGAGGACGCCTATACGCTGGTGCAGCGCAACGCGATGAAGGTCTGGGAAAGGGGCGCCGATTTCAAGACCGAGCTTCTGGCCGATCCGGATGTGACTGCCGCCCTGACGCCCGCCGAGATCGAGGAAAAGTTCGACCTTGGCTATCACACCAAGCATGTGGACACGATCTTCGCCCGCGTTTTCGGAACAAAGTGACGCAATCGGGCGTTTTGACGAAATGAATTTGCGTGCTACCCTTGTTTTGCAGTCACAAGGGAGTACGCAATGAAGTTGAAGACAGCATTTGCCGCCCTCGCATTGACCCTCGCCCCGTTGATGGTCAGTGCGGAATGTTCCTCCAGCCACCAGGCGATGTCTTGCGCCGACGGGATGGTCTGGGACAGCACGACCCGCAGCTGCACCAAGCAGTTGAGCGGCTGACGACCCTTCCCGCGCCCTTCCGGCATCCGGCCAGGGCGCGGTATTTCCCGGCGCGTTTGACGCCTATCCGGGCTTTTCCCAAAACATCGAAGGACACTGGCCGCGCGCTTGATTAAACTTGGCGACATCTCGCCGGTTACGTTCAGCCTTTGTTCACGGCTCTCGCCTTATCTGAACGCTGTTTCGATGAGGTCGCGATGCTGAAGATCAGCCCAGTCTCTTCCCACCCTGGCCTGCCGGGGACAGTCACGTTGTCCCAGCGTGAAAAGGCCGCGATCGTTGTCCGGTTCCTTTTATCCGAAGGGGCGGAATTGACGCTTGCCGATCTGCCAGAGGATCTGCAAGCCGCCCTTACGGTGCAATTTGGCCAGATGCGCCATGTTGACCGGGCCACCCTTGCCGCCGTCGTGGCGGAATTCGCCGAAGAACTGGAACAGATCGCGCTGCTGTTTCCCCGCGATGTGGCTGGCGCCCTTACCGCGCTTGACGGCCGCATCAGCCCGCAGACCGCCGCACGCTTGCGACGTGAAGCGGGTGTGCGTCAGACGGGCGATCCTTGGGACCGGCTACGCGCGCTGCCCGTGGACAAGTTGCTGCCCTTCCTGACCAGTGAATCCGTCGAAGTGGCGGCGGTGATGCTGTCCAAGCTGGATGTGGCAAAGTCGGCCGATCTTCTCAGCCGTCTTCCGGGGGCAGAGGCGCGGCGGATCGCTTATGCGATGTCACTGACCGGGGCGGTGACACCGGATGCCGTGTATCGGATCGGTCTGTCGCTGGCCATGCAAATAGACGCGGTGCCGGACCGGGCCTTTTCGGAGGATCCCGAAGAACGTGTGGGGGCGATTCTCAACATGTCCAGCTCCACCACCCGCGACGAGGTGCTGAGCGGTCTTGAAGAGACCGACGCGCTTTTTGCGGAAAGCGTGCGACGCGCCATCTTCACCTTTGCCGACATTCCGGCGCGGATCGACCCGCGCGATGCGCCCAAGATCACCCGCGGTCTGGATCAGGCGACGCTGGTCTTGGCCTTTGCCCATGCCCGCGCGCTTGGCAGCCCTGCGGCTGAGGCGGCCGATTTCATCCTTGCCAATATATCCCAACGCATGGCCGATGGTCTGCGCGAAGAGGTGGCGGCAACCGGCAAGGTCAAGGCCAAGACTGGCGAGGATGCGATGTCAGCGGTCGTCGCGGCAATCCGGGATCTTGTCGCCGCGGGCGAGATGGTCATGCGCCAGCGTGGCACTGAAGAGGATGACTGAGAGGGGCGTCAGCAGGTAACAGTCTGATATGGACAGTGCCCGGATGTCGTCCTAACCTGCCGGCATGAGCGATATTTCAGGACGCCGATGGCATGACATGGGCGGGGACACGGCAGGGCCGGTCCCCATGGAAGGGCATGATTTCGCCCTGTGGGAAAAGCGCGTGGATGCGTTGATGGTGCTGTGCTCGTCCAAGGGGCATTTCACCGTGGACGGCCTGCGCCGCGCGCTGGAGGACATGGGCGAAGACGCTTTCGAGAAACACAGCTATTATGAGCGGTGGATCGCGGCGGTTAACCAGAACCTGATCGAGGGCGGTGTCTATACGCTGGAAGAACTGGCCACGCGCATGGACGAAATTGCAGCGCGCGGGGCAACCTACGGGGAAGCGACCCGTGGCTAAGCGTGTCCGCGTCCGCAGCCTGATGCCCCCCGGCCATGTGCGGGCGCCCGCTTACCTGCGGGGCAAGACAGGCGTGATCGAACGCAGCCTTGGGTCTTTTGGCAATCCCGAGCAACTGGCTTATGGGCTGCCCGCCGAGAAAAAACCCCTGTTCCGTGTGCGCTTTACCATGGCCGAGCTTTGGGGCGATCAGGCCGAGCGGCCATCGGATACGCTGGATGCGGAAATTTATGGCCACTGGCTGGAAGAGGTGCCCGATCATGCCCCATGACCATCACGACCATGATCACGACGATGACCACGGCCATCATCACCACGGCCTCAGCCCATCGGGCCATCCCTACCGTCAGGACGATGACACGCCGCTGACCTATTGGCAGCGCATGGAAATCGCCGTGCGTGAATTGCTGATCGAAAGGGGCGTGACCACTGCCGCCGAGATCGCGGGCCAGATTGATCTGATGGACAGCCGCAGCCCCGCCAATGGCGCGGCCGTTGTCGCGCGCGCCTGGACCGATCCGGGGTTCAAGTCGCGTCTGCTGGACAATGCGGGCGATGCCAGCCGCGAGATGGGGTTCGATATCGGCCCGCTGCACCTGATCGCGGTAGAGAACACGGAAGATACCCATAACCTGATCGTGTGCACCCTGTGTTCGTGCTATCCGCGCAACCTGCTTGGCCTGCCGCCCGATTGGTACAAGACCCGCGCCTATCGCAGCCGTGCCGTGCGCGAACCGCGCGCCGTTCTGGCGGAATTCGGGCTGGAACTGCCCGACAGCACCACGATCCGCGTGCATGACAGCACCGCCGACATGCGTTACATCGTGCTGCCCGCAAGGCCTGCCGGCACCGAGGGTCTGACCGAGGCCGAACTAGCGGAACTTGTCACGCGCGACTGCATGATCGGCACCGGGCTGCCAAGAGCACCACAGACCGGCGCCACGGCGGGATGAGAACACTCAGCCCGACGGCCACCGCCATCCTTCTGATGATCGGGGCCATTTTCTGTTTCTCGGTGATGGACGCCACGGCCAAGGCGCTGGCGCCGCGCATCGGGACGATCCCCGCGGTCTGGGCGCGCTACGCAGGCCAGGCGCTGGTGGTGCTGATCCTGGTCGCTCCACGGCTGCGATCCGTTGCACGCACCAATTATCCCGGACTGCAGTTGGCGCGGTCCGTCTTTCTGATGTTCGGCACGGTCTTCTTCTTTTTCAGCGTCGCCAATATCGGCCTGACCGAGGCGACCGCGATCATGAACATCAACCCGGTGATCATCACCCTTGGCGCCGCACTGTTTCTTGGCGAAAAGATCGGTCTGCGCCGCGCATTGGGGATCGGTGCCGCCATGATCGGCGCGCTTATCGTGATCCGGCCTGGGTCCGAGGTGTTTTCACCCTATGCGGTGCTGCCGCTGGTCGCGGCCTTCGCCTATTCGGCCTATAACATCACTACGCGGTTTGTCGGGCGCAACGAGGATCCGTGGACCTCGCTTCTTTATACGGCGTTGTTCGGTGCTGTCGTGATGACTGTGGCGGTGCCATTCTACTGGCAGCCGCTTGATCTGACATCTGCCCTTCTGATGCTGGTCATTGCTGCCTTCGGCACGCTGTCGCAATTGCTGCTGATCCGTGCGCTTGCCATTGGCGAGGCCGGGATGTTGGCGCCTTTCGCCTATACCGGACTGGTGTTCGCGACCGTCTGGGGCATTGTGTTCTTTGGGGAATATCCCGATCTGTGGACCATCGTCGGTGCCATGATCATCGTGGCGGCCGGGGTTTACGTCTGGTACCGCGAGACCTTTGGCAAAGCCGCGCGCAAGTAGCACCGAGGTTCGGGTCAGCGCAGACGCGCCGCGGCAAGAATGGGCCCTGCCCCCTTGCGCTGCAGGATCACGACGGTCGGCTGGCTGCCATCGGCGCGCGCCTGTATCTGCAGGGGCGCGGACATATCCCATTCACCGATCGTTGTCCATTCGGTGACCACATTGGCATAATCCATGAGCCGGCCTGCATTCTCGCCGCGCGTGATTTCAACCCGTTGGGAAGGCAGGTATCGCACCAGGTGCACAACCAGCGGCCCCGCGACGCCCTGCCCCGCCTCGCCGCGGATCACAAGCTGGCCGTCAGCCGCGCGTTCAAGCGCCACGCGCACGCCCGTGGGGGCGGCGGCATGACGCCTGATCAGGGAATTGGCGTCTTCCTCATGGGTGCCGACCACGTGATCCTGGCCTGACACGATCATCTGTGGCGTATAGACGGACCGGCGACCTGCCGCCTTGGCATAGGCCTTCTGGCGCTGCGTGAAGGCAGGCTGAGCGAAGCTATCCTTCCAGCCGATGTAATCCCAATAATCAACGTGCAGGGCCAAGGGGATCACATCGTCACGCTGGCTGAGTTCGTGCAGGAATGCATCAGCCGGCGGGCAAGAGGAACAGCCTTGCGAGGTGAAGAGTTCGACCACAACGAGGCGCGTGTCGGCCTTGGCCGTTCCCGTCGCCGCGACCGCGATCAATCCGCCCGCGAGGCATCCCGCAATCCAAGCCCTGATCTGACCCATGTTTATCCGTCTCTTTCCGATGGCTACCGTGCTGTTTTAGGCGCGCATCACTGAAATGACCAATCAAGGAATCGAGAGAGACAGGTTACTGTGTCCTGCAAGCCCGATTTTTGTGTGCAATGGTATACATTTTACTGTTGCCCCCCTTGATCGGAAGCCGACTATAGGCCAAAAGCAGCGCAGCAATACCCCTTATTTCCTGATCGGAGGGAGGCCACAGATGCCCATCACAGTCGGACAAGACAGCGCCAAGACCCGCAAGACCCTGACGGTCGGCGGACAGAGTGTTTCCTATTACTCGATCCCGGCTGCACAGGCCGCTGGCCTGGGCGATTTCTCGCGCCTGCCCGCCGCACTGAAGGTGGTGCTGGAAAACATGCTGCGCTTCGAGGATGGCGGGTTCACCGTGTCTGTCGATGACATCAAGGCGTTTTCCGAATGGGCCGACAAGGGCGGCCAGAACCCGCGCGAGATCGCTTATCGCCCCGCCCGCGTGCTGATGCAGGATTTCACCGGCGTACCGGCCGTGGTCGACCTGGCAGCGATGCGCGACGGGATCAAGGCGCACGTTGGAGATGCGCAAAAGATCAACCCGATGAACCATGTCGATCAGGTCATTGACCATTCGGTGAAGATAGACGAGTTCGTCAATCCGCGTGCCTTCCACATGAACGATGACCGCGAGTACGACCGCAATAACGAGCGTTACAACTTCCTGAAATGGGCCCAGAAGGCCTTCAACAACTTCCGCGTTGTGCCGCCGGGCACGGGTATCTGCCACCAGGTGAACCTGGAATACCTGGCGCAGACCGTCTGGACCGATACGGATCAGCATGGCGCGACCGTCGCCTATCCTGACACGCTGGTCGGCACCGACAGCCACACCACCATGGTCAACGGCCTGGCGGTTCTGGGCTGGGGCGTCGGCGGGATCGAGGCCGAGGCCGCGATGCTGGGTCAGCCCGTGTCGATGCTGATCCCCGAAGTGGTCGGCTTCAAGATCACCGGCGCGATGACCGAAGGTGTGACCGCAACCGACCTGGTGCTGAAAGTCGTGCAGATGCTGCGCGCCCATGGCGTGGTCGGCAAGTTCGTCGAATTCTACGGCGAAGGCCTGGACAACATGCCGCTGGCAGATCGTTCGACCATCGCCAACATGGCCCCCGAATACGGTGCCACCTGCGGCTTCTTCCCGATCGACAACGAGACGCTGCGCTACCTGCGTCAGACCGGCCGCGACGAGGACCGGATCGCACTGGTCGAGGCCTACGCCAAGGAGAACGGGTTCTGGCGCGGTGCGGATTACGCGCCTGTCTATACCTCGACCCTGCATCTGGACCTGGGCGATGTAGTCCCCGCGATTTCCGGCCCCAAGCGTCCGCAGGATCATGTGCCGCTGACCGATGCCGCGCAGGTCTTTGGCGACTATATCCGTGGCCTGCGCAAGATGCCGGCCGCGCCCAAGCTGGAAAAATCCGACATGGTGGAAGAAGGCGGCAAGCCTGGCCCCGACCATGTTCCGGGCAACATCACCGGCTTTTCCAGTGCTGCTGTCGCGGGCGAGGATTACAAGCTGCATGACGGATCGGTCGTGATCGCCTCGATCACCTCCTGCACCAACACATCGAACCCGTATGTGATGATCGGTGCCGGTCTGGTCGCGCGCAAGGCGCGTGCACTTGGCCTGACCCGCAAGCCCTGGGTCAAGACATCGCTCGCCCCCGGTAGCCAGGTCGTGTCGGAATACCTGGAGGCCGCGAACCTGCAGGAAGACCTGGACGCCATCGGCTTCAACCTGGTCGGATATGGCTGCACCACCTGCATCGGCAACTCGGGCCCGCTGCAGCCCGAGATTTCCAAGGCGATCAACGAGAACGATCTGGTGGCTGTGTCGGTCCTATCGGGCAATCGCAACTTCGAGGGCCGCATCAGCCCCGACGTGCGCGCCAACTACCTGGCAAGCCCGCCGCTGGTTGTCGCCTATGCCATCGCGGGCGACATGAACATCGACATCACCAAGGATGCGATCGGCACCTCGAAGGACGGCAAGCCCGTCTACCTCAAGGATATCTGGCCGACCTCGCAGGAAATCGCGGACCTTGTCGAAAAGACCGTGACCCGCGAGGCGTTCCTGAAGAAATACGCCGATGTGTTCAAGGGTGACGAGAAGTGGCAGGCGGTCGAGACCACCGATAGCGAGACCTATGACTGGCCCGCATCCTCGACCTATATCCAGAATCCGCCCTATTTCCGCGGCATGGGCACCGAGGCTGGTGTGATCCATGACATCAAGGGCGCCCGGGTGCTGGCGCTGCTGGGTGACATGATCACGACCGACCACATCAGCCCGGCCGGTTCCTTCAAGGACACGACCCCTGCTGGCAAATACCTGATCGAACGTCAGGTGCCGGTGCGCGAGTTCAACTCGTATGGGTCGCGTCGCGGCAACCACGAGGTGATGATGCGCGGCACCTTCGCGAACATCCGCATCAAGAACGAGATGCTGGACGGGGTCGAGGGCGGCTATACCAAGGGTCCGGACGGGGCGCAGACCTCGATCTTCGATGCCTCGATGGCCTATCAGCAGCAGGGCACGCCCCTGGTGATCTTTGGTGGCATCGAATACGGCGCAGGCTCCAGCCGCGACTGGGCGGCCAAGGGCACGGCACTTTTGGGCGTCAAGGCCGTGATCGCCGAGTCGTTCGAACGTATCCACCGGTCGAACCTGGTCGGCATGGGCGTCATTCCGTTCGAGTTCACCGGCGGCGACACCCGCAAATCGCTGGGCCTGAAAGGTGATGAGACCGTTTCGATCACCGGGCTTGAGGGCGATCTGAAGCCATTGTCGGATGTGCCCTGCACCATCACCTATGGTGACGGTTCCGTGCGCGAGATCATGGTGAAATGCCGGATCGATACCGCCGTGGAAAAGGAATATGTCGAAAACGGTGGCGTACTGCATTACGTGCTGCGCAACCTGGCCAAGTCGGCCTGATCGGCGCCTTCCCGAAAGACAAAGCCCCGGTGCGATGCACCGGGGCTTTTTCATGCGCGCAATGACTGTGTCAGGAGCCCGCGCCGCGCGCCTTTTCGATGGCGGGCATGATCGTGGCGTCGATGACCCGCTGGGTGATCGGCCCGGCATGGCGCAGCACGATATTGCCCTGCCCGTCGATCACATAGGTTTCCGGCACACCGTAAAGGCCCCAGTTCAAGCCCATCCGCCCCGAGCTATCCGCGCCCATGGCGGCATAGGGATTGCCAAGTTCTTCCAGAAAGCCCATCGCGTTGTCGGGCTGGTCCTTGTAGTTGACGCCGTAGATCGTCAGGCCGGATTTCGCCAACGCCTCGAGGTTGGGATGTTCCACGCGGCAGGGTGCGCACCAGCTGGCCCAGAAATTGACCAATGTCACCTCGCCCGCGCGCAGATCGGCATCGCCGAATGGCGCATCCGGGCCCAGCTGTTCCACAGCGATTGCAGGGGCTTGCCGCCCTTCGAGCGCCGAGGGAAGTTGATTTGGATCGTCACGCTGCATTCCGAACCAGAACATCGCGGCGAGGCCTGCGAAGATCAGCGGCGGGGCCAGCATCAAGGGGGATACTTTAGCCATTCTTACGGCTCCTGCGTTCCACTTCATCGAGTTGGGCGCGCACCTTGCGGGCCCGCATCACGCTGAAGGCGACAAGGGCAAGGATCAGAACGATGGACACGGCATAGGATGACAGAACCGCGTCGGCGTATTTTCCAAGATCGGGCATCATCCCAGTCTCTCCCGTGCCAGAAGGGCCCGCATGCGGCGAGCGCGGATTTCGGTTTGCGTGCGCAGGAAGACAAGCGCGACGAACAGAAGAACGAAGCCCGCGATACAGAACAGCAGCGGGTGATAGAACACGTCGGCCACGTTCTTCTCCTTGTCGAGGCTTAGAGATGCCCCCTGGTGCAGGCCCTGGTTCCAGAAATTCACCGCATAACGGCTGAGCAGCGCAAAGACCGATCCGACAAGGCACAGCACCGATGTCAGATCGGCGGCGGTGTCGTCATTCTCGATCGCGGCCCAAAGCGCCATGTAGCCCAGGTAGAACAGGAAGAGGATCAGGAAGGATGTCAGGCGCGGATCCCAGGCCCACCATGTGCCCCACATCGGCTGTCCCCAGATCGCGCCGGTTGCCAGGGCGATCACGGTCATGACGGCGCCCACAGGGGCGGCGGCGCGCGCGGCCAGCGCCGAGACATGGTGTCGCCGGACGATCCAGATCAACGAGGCCACCAACATCATCAGCCAGGCATTGATCGCCATCAGCGCAGAAGGCACATGCAGATAGATGATCTTGACGGTCGATCCCTGGCGGAAATCATCAGGCGTGAAGAAAAAGCCCCAGATCAACCCGATCACAAGGGTGATCGCGGACAACACGGACAGCCAGGGCAACAGCCTGTCCGTGGTCTGAATGAATTTCTTGGGGTTCGCATATTCCCAGATCGACGCCATATTTCGTTCCTATTCCATCGCCCGATGGGCGCAAGTCACATCCCCGTCAGCGCAGGTTTACCCGCAGAACCGCCGCCGAGGCAAAGGGTAGCAGCGCAATCGCCCCGAAGGTGATCCCCGCCAGCATCGCCAGTGGCACGGCCGTTTCCAGCCCTTCAGCCCCGCGCCGTGCCACTTCGGCCCCGAAGATCAGGGTGGGCACGTAAAGCGGCAGCACCAGAAGGCTCAAGAGCAGTCCGCCCCGTTTCAGCCCCACCGTCAGCGCGGCGCCGAATGTGCCGATCACGCTGAGAGCCGGTGTGCCCAGAGCGAGCGATACCAGCAGCGGCAGATAGCCCTCGGGCGGCAGGCTCAGCAGCAGCGCGAAGAGCGGCGAGGCCAGCACCAGCGGTACGCCGGTCGTCAACCAATGGGCCAAGGCCTTGACGCTGACCAGCGCCTCCATCGGCAAGGGGGCTGTTGCCAGGAGGTCAAGCGAGCCATCCTCCCAATCCAGCGCAAAGATGCGGTCCAGCGACAAGAGGCAGGACAAAAGCGCCCCCAGCCAAAGGATACCCGGCGCGATCCGTGCCAGAAGCCCGCTGTCCGGCCCTACCCCGAAAGGGACCAGCACCACGACGATCAGGAAGAAGGCCAGCCCAAGGCCAAAGCCGCCCCCTGCCCGAACCGCAAGCCGAATATCGCGGATCAGCAGCGCCCTCACAGGAAAGACCCGTCGAAATCGTCATGGGCGGGTGCCTTGGCGCGGTAAGGCGCCACATCCAGCACGCGCGCCTCATCCAGCCCAAGGTCGATATGGGTGGCCATCAGCGCCATACCGCCGCCCGTCAGATGATTGCGCACAGCCTGTGCGAAAAGGCCCACGGCACTTGCATCAAGGGAAACGGTGGGTTCGTCCAGCACCCAGACGGGCCGGCCGGTCACCACCATGCGCGCAAGACCAAGTCGGCGCTTCTGCCCCGCCGACAGCGCCCCTGCCATGCGGTCGGCCAGCGCCGCAAGATCGAAGGCATCAAGCGCATTCGCAATACCGGAGGTGCCGAAGATGTCGGCCCAGAAGGTCAGGTTCTCGCGCACCGTCAGGGTCGATTTGATACCGTCTGCATGGCCCGCATAGGCCATCGCCTCGGGTTCCAGACCGACATGGCCTTCGAGCGGCGGCTGCAAACCGGCGATGGTGCGCAGCACGGTGGTCTTGCCCACACCATTGGGACCGCGCAGGATCAGCGCCTGGCCCGAAGGCAAAGTGAAGTCCAGCCCTTCGAGGACCGGAATACCGCCGCGCGCGACGCTCAGACCTGTGACGTTCAACTCCATGCGCCGCGTCTAGCCCATTCTCACATATTCCGAAAGGCGCAGATCACCGCAGCCCCTCGCCCACGGGCAGAAGGGCAGCGGCCACGCGGCGGCCTTCGGAGACCAGCACGTTGTAGGTGCGGCAGGCGGCGGGCGAGTTCATCACCTCGACCCCCATTCCCAACGCCTCCAGCCGATCGCGCAAGGCGGCGGGCGCATGGGCGATCTCGGCCCCCATGCCAAGAAAGATCACGTCGACCTGACCGGCCAGGGCGGTCAGGGTCTCGACATCCCCGATGCCACCCCATTGGCTGGCACGTGTGGCCGTCACCAGAACCGGCCCTTCGATGATCTGTTTGCCGACACGGAAGAACCCCGGCCCGTAGCCGTCGATGGGCATGGCCCCGTCAAAATTCACCTCGGTCACGCGCATGATCTTGCCTCCGTCTTCTTTGGTCGTTCAATCCCAGACCGGCAGCCCGCTGATCGCCGCCGCGGCGATGACCACGTAGGCCGCCGCGCGATAAAGCCGTTCCCGTTCCGGGCGAAAGATCGCCGCACCTGCCATATTGGCCAGCATCACCGGCAAGGCAAGCAGAAGCCCCAGGATCACCGGCACGGCCTCGAGCCTGTCCTGCAGCGCCAGCACGGCGATCAACACGATATCGAAGATGAAGAGGTAGATCAGGATATTCGCCCGCACCTGTGCCGCAAGGCGCGTCGAGGCGAGATACAGCAGGATCACCGGTGGCCCCGGCACGCCCACGACGCCGCCCAGAAAACCGCTGAGGCCGCCTGTTCCCAGAAGGATCGGCGCCGATAGCGGGCCACGATACCGCAACCCCGCCAAAAGCAGTACGGGCACCAGCAAGGCCAGCGCCGAGACTGCATAGCGAAAGAGTTCCGGCCGGATCGAGGTCAGCACCATCAGGCCAAGCGGAAGCGCAAGGATCATCGCCACGCACAGAAGGACCAGTTCGCGCGGATTGCCATCACGCCGCGCGCGCGGCAGGTTCGGAATCGGCCCGAACACGTCCATGACTACCAAGACTGTCAGCGCCCAGATGGGCGACATCAATTGCCCGGCGACCGGCATGAAGACCAGCGCGGTGCCAAATCCCGAAAATCCGCGCACGAAGCCGGCCAGCACGGTTCCCGCGATCAGCCACCCCAGCCCGTCAAAGGCAAGGGCCGCGCCAAGGGCGTCAGGCATCTATGTTCGAGAACTGCGTGCCGGCATTGCCATCCGGCTTGGACCAGTCGCGCTTGACGCCCATCTTCAGCAGCACGACCGAGGCGACGAAGATCGACGAATAGGTGCCGACCACGATCCCCCAGATCATCGCGAAGACGAAGCCGCGGATCACATCGCCGCCCAGGACAAACAGTGCGATCAGCGCGATCAGCGTCGTCAGCGAGGTCATCATCGTCCGGCTGAGCGTCTCGTTGATCGACAGGTTCAGCACCTCGCGCAGGGGCTTTTGCTTGTATTTGCGCAGGTTCTCGCGCACCCGGTCGAAGACCACGACGGTATCGTTGAGCGAATAACCCACGATGGTCAGAAGCGCCGCGATGATCGCAAGGTCGAACCTGATCTGCAATTCCGAAAAGACCCCGATCGTCAGCACCACGTCATGCACAAGGGCCACCACGGCGCCGACGGCGAATTGCCATTCGAAGCGCAACCAGATGTAGACCAGAACCGCGGCAATCGCCAGAACGACGGCGATGGCGGCCGTCATGATCAACTCGCCCGACACCTTGGGGCCGACCGATTCGACCGAGACGAAGCGGATGTCGGGTACCGCCTGCAGCAACGCGCCCTCGACCGCGGCGATCAGCTCGGGCGACACGGCCTCCTGATCGTCCTGGGCCTGGATGCGCACCATCGCGACGTTTTCATCGGGTCCGAAGCTGGGATCGAAAATCTCGGTTATGGTGACATCGCCCAAGGCCAGGGTGTCTACGGCCGCGCGATAGACGCCGATGTCGATGGGCTGTGCGCTTTCGGTGCGGATCGTGGTCCCGCCGCGGAAATCGATCCCGTAGTTGAGGCCCTGCACGAAGAAGGACACCATCGCCAGCACCATCATGACGCCTGAAATGCCCAGCCAGAGGGTCGGCTTGCCGAAGAAATCGAAGTTGGTTGTCTCGGGAACAAGTCTCAGGCGCATCTCAAACCTCGATTGTCTTGGGGCGGCGGCGTTCGAACCAGATCACGATGATCAACCGCGTGACGAAAATGGCCGTGAAGACCGAGGTCAGGATGCCCAGGCCCAGGGTGATCGCGAAACCGCGCACTGGGCCAGACCCCATGACATAGAGAATCAGGGCGGTCATGAAGGTGGTGATATTGGCGTCCACGATCGCGCTGAGCGCCTTTTCATAACCAAGGTCGATGGCGCGCGCAGGACCCTTGGCGGTCTTCAACTCTTCGCGGATACGCTCGAAGACCAGCACGTTGGCATCCACCGCCATACCGATGGTCAGCACGATCCCCGCGATACCCGGCAGGGTCAGTGTGGCCCCTATCAGCGACAGAAGCCCGAAGATCAGCGCCACGTTGATGATCAGCGCGATATTGGCGAAGACACCGAACAGCCCGTAGCTGAGCACCATGAAGACCAGCACGGCGATACCCGCCACGATACAGGCGATCTTGCCCGCCTCGATGCTGTCCGCGCCCAGTTCCGGCCCGATTGTGCGTTCCTCAAGGAATGACAGCCCCGCCGGCAGCGCGCCTGCGCGCAGCAGCACAGCCAGCTGGGTGCTTTCCTCGACGGTGAAGTTGCCGGTGATGATGCCCGATCCGCCGGGGATATGGCTCTGGATGACGGGGGCGCTGATCACCTCGTTGTCCAGCACGATGGCGAAGGGATTGCCGATATTCTCGGCAGTGTAGTTGCCGAATTTCCGCGCGCCCGTTGGGTTGAAGCGGAAGTTGACGGCAGGGCGGCCGTTCTGGTCAAAGGCGGGTTGCGCATCGACCAGTTCCTCGCCGGTGACCACCGGCGCCTGTTCGAGGACATAGAATGTTCCCGTCTCGTCGATCGATGGCAGCAGTTCGTTGCCAGCGCCCGCAGGCATGTTGGCATTGGTCGTGCGGGTGACGACGGGCTGGAAGGTCAGCTGCGCCGTGGTGCCGATGATCTCTTTCAACTCGGCGGCCGATCCCACGCCTGGCACCTGGATCAGGATGCGATCCGCGCCCTGGCGCTGGATCGTGGGTTCGCGCGTGCCTACCTCGTCGATCCGGCGGCGAATGATTTCCAACGATTGCTGAACGGTGCGGTCGTCCGTCGCCTGGCGTTCGGCCTCGGAAAGCCGGACCACGATATCGGGGCCGTCTACGGTCACGTCGATGTCGCTGGCCCCTGCCCCGGTCAGGCTGACGACGGGCCGGGCCAGACCTCGCACCAGTTCCGCCGCACGTGTGGCCTGTTCGGGCCGCTCGTTCAGGCGCACGCGCAATTCATCGGGCGCGGAAGGCTGGAGCCGGATGGTGCCGACCGTATCGCGCTGGTCGCGCAGCAGGTCACGCACATCGGGCCACATGCCTTGCAGCCGCGCTTCATAGACATCGGCAACCTGCACTTCGGCCAGCAGATGCGCGCCGCCGCGCAGATCAAGACCAAGGTTCACCAAGGCCGACGGCAGGAACGAGGGCCATTGCCCCGCCTGCGCCTCGAGCGCGGCATCACTCCTGCCCATCTCGAGCGCGGCCCGCGCATCATTGGCGCCTTCGACCCTTGAATAGAACCCGTTGGGCAAGGCCAGCGCCAGGCCAAGTGCCACTACCGTCCAGATCAGAAGCCGTTTCCAGAGATCAATCTGAAGCATGTCACCTGCCTTGTACCGAATGCGTACCGTTCTCGGCCTTGGGGCCTTTCGAAATCGACGCGGTCGAGAAATTCACGGCCCTTGGGGGGTGTCACCGCCGGGGCCGACTGTTGTCAGCTTGCCGCGGGCTCGGTCTTGGAGATGACCTGCGCCACGGTGGATTTGACCACGCGGACTTTCACGTTCTCGGCCAGTTCGACCTCGATTTCGTTGTCGTCCTTGACCTTCGAGACTTTGCCGATCAGTCCACCCTGGGTGATGATCTGATCGCCACGGCGCAGCGCGGCCACCATCGCCTGATGCTCTTTCAGCTTTTTCTGCTGGGGGCGGATCAGCAACAGATACATGATCGCGAAGATCAGGATAAGCGGGATAAACTGGGCAAAGGCTTCCATCGGTCTGTCCTTGTCATGAAGCGTCAGGGGGCCGGCTGGCCCCCTTCGAATTGGCAGGGAACCTATGTGCCGACGCCCCCTTTTGCAAGGCAGGAAACAGCCAAAGCGACATGCAAGAGGGCGGAAACAGCCCGGTCGGCGCCGCAGGACAAATCGCCCCTTCAATCGCGCCGGCAGTTGCGGCATATGGGGACAACGCCCAGAACCAGACCGGAGCCAGCCATGCACGACATCCGCGCCATCCGCGAAAACCCCGCCGCTTTCGATGCTGCGCTGTCCCGGCGCGGTGCGGCACCGATGTCGGCCGAGGTGCTGGCGCTGGACGAGGCAAGGCGCGCGCGCATCACGGCGGCCGAGACCGCACAGGCCGAGCAGAACCGCGCCTCCAAGGATGTGGGCGCCGCCAAGGCCAGCGGAAACGAGGCCGAATTCGAGCGGTTGCGCGCGCTGGTGGCCGACAAGAAGGCCGAGGTCGCCGCGATGCAGGCCGAGGCGCGCGAGCTTGATCAAAAGCTGACCGACCTTCTGATGACCTTGCCCAACAGCCCGCTTGCAGAGGTGCCGGAAGGTGCCGATGAGAATGACAATGTCGAGCTGCGCCGCTGGGGCAGCCCGCGTGCGCTGGATTTCAAACCGCTGGAGCATTTCGACATTCCGGCCGTCAAACCGGGCATGGATTTCGAGACGGCGGCAAAACTCAGCGGGTCGCGCTTTGTCGTGCTGCGCGGTTCCGTCGCGCGGCTGCACCGGGCGCTGGCGCAGTTCATGCTGGATGTGCACACGACAGAGCATGGCCTGACCGAGATGATCACCCCGGTCCTCGTGAAGGACGAGGCGATGTACGGCACCAACCAGTTGCCGAAATTCGCCGAAGACAGCTACCGCACCACCAATGGCTGGTGGATGATCCCGACCTCCGAGGTGACGCTGACCAACACCGTGGCGGGCGATGTTCTGGATGATGCGGCCCTGCCGATCCGCATGACCGCCCATACGCTGTGCTTCCGTTCCGAGGCTGGTTCGGCCGGCAAGGATACCGCAGGCATGTTGCGCCAGCACCAGTTCGAAAAGGTCGAAATGGTCAGCATCACCCGCCCCGAGGACAGCCTGGCCGAACATGAACGCATGACCGGCTGCGCCGAGGCGATCCTGCAAAAGCTTGGCCTGCCCTATCGCACGGTGGTTCTGTGCACCGGGGATATGGGATTTGGCGCGCAGAAGACCCATGACATCGAGGTCTGGCTGCCCGGTCAGAACACCTACCGCGAGATTTCAAGCGTCTCGGTCTGTGGTGATTTCCAGGCCCGGCGCATGAATGCGCGGTATCGTCCCGCCGGCGGTGGCAAGCCCGAATATGTTCATACGCTGAACGGATCCGGCCTTGCGGTCGGGCGTTGCCTGATCGCGGTGCTGGAAAACGGCCAACAGGCCGATGGGTCGGTGGAATTGCCCGAGGCGCTGCACGCTTACCTCGGTGGCAAGACCCGGATCGACGCCGCGGGCGCGCTGGTCTGAGCAAAGCCCGCCGCGCGCCAGATGTTTCAAAGCAGGCCCGAAAGGGCCTGCACCGGGGCCCGTCGGTGCAAAACCGAGCTTTGGCTTTTGACCGTGGATGGCTATATCTGCCCTACGGCCCTCGACTGAAAGGCGAATTTTGCAGATGTACCGCAAATCCTCTTTGCTTGTCCTGTTCACGGCGCTGGCCTTTGCGCTGTCGCCGCTGCTGTCATCGGGCTTCAACGGTTTTGCGCCTGACCAGTTCCCGGTGCCGCAGATCGACCCGCCGGTGCAGCCCGCGGGCTATGCCTTTGCCATCTGGGGACTGATCTATCTGTGGCTGGTGGTCGGGGCGGTATTTGGTGTCTGGGATCGGGCCACAGACCCTGATTGGGAACCGATGCGCCCTGCCCTCACGGTCAGTTTGCTGATTGGTGCTGGCTGGATCCCGGTCGCGCAACTGTCACCCCTCTGGGCGACCGTTCTGATCTGGGCCATGCTGATCAGCGCCGTGATCGCGCTTTTGCGGGCAGGCAAGGCAGATCACGCCTGGCTGCGCGCGCCCATTGCCCTCTATGCAGGCTGGCTGACGGCGGCATCGTCCGTGGCGATCGGTCTGATGCTGGCAGGGCATGGCGTCCTGTCGGCACAGATGGCGGCCTATACGGGGATCACGCTGGCCCTTGTGATCGCGCTGGGGATACAGGCGATGCGCCCCGATGCACCGGCCTATCCGGCGGCGGTGATCTGGGCGCTGATCGGCGTGGCCGTGTCAAACCTTGACGGTCCGAACTGGGGCGTTCTGGGCCTTGTGGCACTCGGCATTGCGGCCATAGGCTGGCGCGCGGTGATCAACCTGCGTGCCTGACTGTCGCGGATCAGCGCCGCCCCTTCTTCGCAGGGGTCTGCGCCTTGCCCAGATGCTTTGTCAGCGCACCCGCGTTGCGTTCACGCCGCCCCTTGTAGGGGTTCTTGTCACCCTGCCCGCGCATGAACAGCCGGATCGGAGTGCCGGGCATGTCGAAATCGGTCCGCAACCCGTTGACAAGATAGCGTGAATAGCTGTCGGGCATGTTTTCCGGGCTGGAACACATCACAACAAATCCCGGCGGGCGGGTCTTGGCCTGTGTCATGTAGCGCAGCTTGATCCGCTTGCCGCCCGGCGCGGGTGGCGGATGCGCCTCCATCATGCCCGCAAGCCAGCGGTTCAGCTGCGCCGTGGTGACGCGCCGGTTCCATGTCTCGTAAGCCTTTTCCACGGCGGCCCGCAGACGATCGAGACCCTTGCCCGTCTTGGCCGAGACTGTCACAAGCGGCGCGCCGCGCAGCTGCGGCAACAGACGTTCGAAGGCTTCGCGCAGGGCGTTGATCTTGCCCTGCTTGTCATCCTCGATGTCCCATTTGTTGACCGCGATCACGACGGCACGGCCCTCGCGCTCGGCCAGGTCGGCGATCCGCAGGTCCTGTTGTTCGAATGGAATGGCCGCGTCCAGAAGCACGATCACCACTTCGGCGAACTTGACCGCGCGCAGACCGTCGGACACCGAAAGCTTTTCCAGCTTGTCCTGCACCTTGGCGCGCTTGCGCATCCCTGCGGTGTCCCAGATGCGGATCGGCAGGCCATCCCAGTCGATTGTCAGTGAAATCGCATCGCGGGTGATCCCAGCCTCGGGACCCGTCAGCAGGCGATCATCGCCCAAGATCTTGTTGATCAGCGTGGATTTGCCCGCATTGGGACGGCCAACGACCGCGATCTGCATCGGCTTTTCTGGGGTAGGCCAGCGCATCGGCGGAACGTTGTCGCCATCCTCGTCTTCATCCGCGAGGGTCACGTCGGTGTCGGGCGTGTCGTCCTGATCCGCCTTGGCCTGCTCTTCGAAGGCATCGGCCAAGGGCATCAGTTGCGCGTAAAGATCGTTCAGGCCTTCGCCATGTTCGGCCGAGAGGCGGATCGGCTCGCCCAGACCCAGGCCATAGGCTTCGATGACACCGGCGTCAGCCGCGCGCCCCTCGCCCTTGTTGGCGGCAAGGATCACATGTTTCGCGCGTTTGCGCAGGATCTCGGCAAAGATTTCATCTGTCGGGGTCACGCCGACGCGCGCGTCGATCATGAACAGGCAGATATCGGCCATGTCCACGGCGCGTTCGGTCAGCTTGCGCATGCGGCCTTGCAGGGATTCGTCGGTTGCCTCTTCCAGGCCTGCCGTGTCGATCACGGTGAATCGCAGATCCCCCAGACGCGCGGCCCCTTCTCGCAGGTCCCGCGTGACCCCAGGCTGATCATCGACCAATGCCAATTTCTTTCCAACCAAACGGTTGAAAAGAGTAGATTTTCCCACATTGGGTCGGCCAACGATGGCCAGGGTGAAACTCATGGTTCTGCGGCTCCGGATCCGGTCAAGCGGCTGCGATACACTATCGCGCGCTTAACGGAAAGCGTGCAATTGTCCCCGCGCGCCCACGACAAACAGCGTGCCTTGCGCCACGACGGGTGAGGATGTGGCCCCGCCGGGCACCATGACGGCATGGGTCTGCGCCCCAGAAACCGGATCGAAGAAGCGCAACTGACCGTCGTTCGACGCGACGACAAGCTGCCCCCCGGCCATGATCGGTCCATAATGCGCCACCACCTCGACCTGGCGGCGCGGCCGGGTTTCAGTGAAATTGGGCAGTTTCACGCCCCAGATCCGGCTGCCGTCGCGCGCATCCAGCCGCAGCAGCTCGTTCCGGTCGCTGATCGCAAAGACCGATCCGCCGGTGACCCAGACCGGACTGATGGCCCCGTCCTGCGCGGTCCAGCGACGTTCGCCATTGGCAAGATCCAAGGCCACGATGCGGCCCGAATGGGTGCCCACATAGAGGGTATCGCCCGACAGAACAGGATCGCCGGTGATATCGGCCACGCGCGACAGGGCGCTGAAGCGGCGCTGGCCCGAGACAATGGAATTCCAGACCCGCAACCCGCCCTGACGGAAGGTGGCCTGCACCTCGCCATTGCCGAAGGCGAATATCGCAAACTGGTCGCTGACAACGGGGGCAGCACCGCCAAGCACGTTGGACTGATCGGTCGCGGTCGAGGTCTGCCAGCGCACGCGCCCGGTCGCGGTCTCGATCGCCCAGGCGGTATCGCCGCCGGAAACCAGATAGACCAGATCGCCCTGCACCGCGGGCGTGCCCGATCCGGTCGCCTCGAGTTTCTGCTGCCAGCGAACCTCGCCCGTGGCGGCGTCCAGCGCGGTCAAAAGACCGAAACTGGTCGAGACATAAAGAACACCGTCGGACAGCGCGATGCCGCCGCCGGTGGCCTGGTCCGAGCGGTCCCCGGAGGGTGTAAGATCACGCGACCAGAGCGTACCGCCCGTGGTCGCGGTCGCGGTTACCGTGGCGCCTGCATCAAGGGTGAAAACGCGCCCCTGCGCCACGACGGGATCGGCCGTGATCCGCTGACGCTTGCCATCACCCGCGCCGATATTGGCCGACCAGACAAGTTGCGGACGCGCGGAAAGTGCCGCGTTTTCGGTCCGGTAGCGCGGCGCGTTGGGCCGGTTGGTCCAGTCTGCATTGCTGGTCTGACCCGGCAGGGTAATGGGCAAGCTGCGGTTCTCCGCGACCTGACCCACTGCAGTCGATGCATCGTCACCCGGCGACGCGCGCAAATCTTCGCGGGGGCCCGGCAAAAATATCTGCGGCTCTGCGCAGGCCGACAACAGGACAAGCCCGGCCAGCCCTGCGATCCATCCCTTGGTGTGCAACGATCCTGCCTTCACGCTTGCCTCGCCTTCCATGCCGCATCCGTCGCACGCCCCCAAAGGGGCACGGGGATACGGCGCCTTGTCAGTTTCCGGTGGCGCCGGTGCCGTCCAGCGTGCCGCCCAAGGCTACAATCAACTGAGACGCGCGTTGACGCAAGCCCGCTGTCACCTCGGCATCGGCCTGCAACCGCTGAAGCCGCGCGATGGCAGCATCGATCTGGCCTTCCTCGATCTCGATCAGGGCCAGTTGTTCCTCGGCCGGCAGGCGCAGCATGGCGCTGGTCTGGGCCAGCCCCTCGAAGCCCAGCCGCCGCTCGGCCAGGCTGAGCGTGTCAGCTTGCAACAGAAGCGCCTTGAAACCGGCAATCTGGCGATAGGCGGCATCTACGGTTCCGTCGGCTGCAATCGCGGCCAGCAGGCCGCGGGCAGCGTCGGTGTTGCCAGTCTCGATCATTTCAGCCGCGGTCATGAAGTCGCGAACCACCCGCGCGCCGGTGCCCGGTGCGTCAATGGCGGCCAGCGCTTCGACCCGCGCGGCGCTTTCATCGGCTTCAAGCGCTGCGATCATCGCGTCGCCCATCGCCTGGGCCGCGGCCTGCGCCTGGGCCTTGCGCCATTCGATCCATGCGGCACTGCCGACCAGCATGAGAACCAGCAGAACCGCGATCCAGCCGTAGCGCCGCATCAGGCCGAACATGCGGTCGCGACGGACCTCTTCGGTGACTTCCTCGATGAAACTTTCGCTCTGGCTCACGCGCTGCCCTCCTGCCGTTCGCCCCCTCTTAACGTGAAGCCTTGCCCCTGCCAAGAGGCCGACACCGCAGGCTTGGCGGGCGGTTGCGCGGGTCCTTGCGCGGCACCGCAGAAAAGTTTAATCTGAACCGATCAGTTCAGCGTAGAAGCATGTAGTTCAACCATGCATGCGCGATCCCGGGCCGATCCCGGCTTACCGCTGCACCAGAAGGACACGTGATGCGCATCGTTTCGGTTATTGTCGCCGTCCTCGTGACTGCTTTCCTCTACGCCCTCGTGATGCATCGTGATGCATTGCTGGCCATCGCCGGCAACGAGCCGCCTGCCGAGTCTGTGCAAGTGGCGGGCGATGGGGGTGCGGGCATGCCCGCTCCCGGCGCCGTGCGGGTCGTCGCGCTGTCCTCGACCGCGCGCCAGATCGAAGACGCGGTTATCCTGCGCGGCGAAACCCAGGCCATGCGCGACGTGGAACTGCGGGCAGAAACGTCGGGGCGTGTCGTGTCCGATCCGCTGCGGCGCGGCGCCTCCGTCAAGGCGGGCCAGGTGATCTGCCAGATCGACATCGGCACCCGCGAGGCGATGCTGGCCGAGGCGGAGGCTCGTCTGAGCGATGCGCAGATCAACTTTGCCGCCGCCGACCGCCTGTCGCAGGACGGTTTTGCGTCATCCACCCGGGTCGCCACGACCGAGGCGAACCTGCGCAGCGCCGAAGCCGCAGTCGCCGCCGCGCGCAAGGAAATCGAACGCCTGACCATCACCGCGCCTTTCGACGGCATCCTTGAGAGCGACAGCGCCGAGTTGGGCAGCCTGCTGCAACCCGGCGGGCTGTGCGCCACGGTGATCCAGCTGGATCCGATCCGCATTGTCGGTTTCGCCCCCGAAACCGAGGTCGAGCGGATCGAAATCGGCGTCATGGCCGGGGCACGCCTTGCCACCGGCCAAGAGGTGCAGGGTATCGTCACCTTCCTGTCACGCTCGGCCGATCCCACGACGCGCACCTTCCGTGTCGATATCGAGGTGGCAAACCCCGACATGGCCATCCGCGACGGGCAAACCGCCCAGATCGCCATTGCGGCCGCCGGGGCGCAGGCGCATCTGGTGCCGCAATCGGCGCTGACCTTGAATGACGACGGCGCCCTTGGCGTGCGGTTGGTCGATGCCGACAACACCGCGCGCTTCGCCCCCGTCCGCCTGCTGCGCGATACGGTCCAGGGTGTCTGGATCGAAGGCCTGCCCGAACAGGTCGACATCATCGTGACCGGTCAGGAATACGTGGCCGATGGCGTGCCCGTCATCCCAACCTACCGCGAGGCGCAATAATGGTCGGCATGGTCGATTGGGCAGCCGCGCGCGCCCGCATGGTGATGGCCTTCATCCTGCTCTCGCTGGCCGTGGGCGGGTTTGCCTATGTCAGCCTTCCCAAGGAAGGCGAGCCCGACATCGAGATCCCGGCGCTGTTCGTCTCGGTCCCCTTCCCAGGGATTTCTGCCGAGGACAGCGAGGCCCTGCTGGTCAAGCCGATGGAAACCGAACTGTCGGATCTTGACGGTCTGAAGAAGATGACCTCGACCGCGGCCGAGAACTACGCCGGCGTCGCACTGGAATTCGAATTCGGCTGGGACAAGACCAAGATCATGGCCGATGTGCGCGAAGCCATGAGCAATGCCGAAAGCCTTTTCCCGGCTGGATTCGAGAAATATTCGATCAACGAGATCAACTTTTCCGAGTTCCCGATCATCATCGTCAACCTGACCGGCAACGTGCCCGAACGGACCATGGCGCGCATTGCCCGCGATCTTCAGGACGAGATCGAGGCGCTGGATGCCGTGATGGAGGCCGGTATCGCCGGCAATCGCGAGGAAATGGTCGAGGTGGTCATCGACCCGCTGCGGCTTGAATCCTACAATGTCACGGCAGGCGAGCTGATCAACGTCGTGCAGAACAACAACATGCTGATCGCCGCAGGCGAGGTTGAGACCGCGCAAGGCACATTCAGCGTCAAGATCCCCTCGTCCTTCGACGGGCCGCGCGACATCTACAACCTGCCGGTCAAGACCAATGGTACGCGCGTCGTGACCCTTGGCGACCTGGCCGAGATCCGCATGACCTTCGAGGACCGTCTGGGCACCGCACGCTTCAACGGTGAGCCGACGGTCGCGCTGCAGGTCGTCAAGCGGAAGGGTTTCAACCTGATCGACACGGCTGCCGAGGTCAGGCGCGTGGTGGCCGCAGCACAGGCCACCTGGCCGGATGAGATGCGCGCCGCCGTGCATCTTGGCACCTCGAACGATCAAAGCCGCGTCGTGGGGTCGATGGTCAGCCAGTTGGAAGGTTCCGTTCTCACGGCCATCGCGCTGGTGATGATCGTTGTGCTGGCCAGCCTTGGACCGCGCGCGGCGCTGCTGGTGGGTTTCGCGATACCCACCTCTTTCCTTCTGTGCTTCGTTTTGCTGGCGATGATGGGGGTGACCATCTCGAACATCGTGATGTTCGGCCTGATCCTGGCCGTGGGCATGCTGGTGGATGGCGCCATCGTGGTGGTCGAATATGCCGACAAACGCATCCAGGAAGGCTCAGGCCCCATGTCGGCCTATGTCGAGGCCGCCAAGCGCATGTTCTGGCCGATCATCAGCTCGACCGCGACAACGCTTTGCGCGTTCCTGCCGATGCTGTTCTGGCCCGGCGTGCCGGGTGAATTCATGGGCATGCTGCCGATCACCCTGATCTTCGTTCTGTCCGCCAGCCTGATCGTGGCGCTGATCTACCTGCCGGTGATGGGCGGCGTGACCGGCCGCATGAGCCGCTTGTTCGGTCGCACATCGGATGCGCTGCGCCGCAGGCTGCCCTGGTGGGGCCGCGCCGCACTTGTGCCGCCGGCGCTTTACCTGGTGTTCCTGGGGGCCATGCAGTTGATCAACCCGGGTTACCTTTTTGGCGGTCAGGCTCTGGGCAGCGGGTTCGTGGCGGCGCTTCCCGGGATGATGCTGTTCATCCTGGGCTGCTTTGCCGCGACCATCACGCTCGGCGCCGCCCGGATCGAACGAAAGCCCCGCCCGATCGTCGCCGGACACCGGCGCACGCTTTTCGGGCATTTCATCCGCATCATCGCCGCCAACCCCGTGATGCCGCTGGTCACGATTGTGGCTGTCGGTCTGTTCGTGGTCACCACCTTCTCGGTCTTCCAGCAGAACAGCAAGGGCGTGGAGTTCTTCGTCGACTCCGAACCCGAGCAGGCCATCGTCTATGTGCGGGCCAGGGGCAACCTGTCGCTGGCCGAAAAGGACGCGCTGGTCCGCGCCGCCGAAGCGATCGTGCTGGCCCATCCCGGCGTTGACAATGCCTTTGCCTTTGCAGGCGATGGCGGGCTGAATGCCAATACCGGCGGCGCGCAGCCGCCCCTTGACACGATCGGCCAGATCCAGCTTGAAACCATCCCCTGGGAGGATCGGCGCGATCGGCCCGATCTGGATGGCGACCTTGTGATCGAGGAGCTGACCCGAGATATCGCGGCCATTCCCGGTCTTCAGGTCGAGGTCATCGCCCAGGCCCGGGGCCCGGCTTCGGCCAAGCCGGTTCATCTTCGCCTGAAGGGCGATGACTGGGAGGCCCTGCAGGAAGCGACGCGCATGGCGCGCGCGAAGTTCGAGGACACCGAAGGCCTGACCCTGATCGAAGACACGCTGCCCCTGCCCGGTATCGACTGGCAGATCGATGTCGACGTGGAAAAGGCCGGTCGCTTCGGGGCTGACGTGGCCACCGTGGGCGGCATGGTCCAGCTGGTGACGCGCGGTATCCTGCTTGACACGATGCGGGTTGATACCTCGGACGAGGAAATCGAGATCCGCGTGCGCCTGCCCGAGGATGATCGCGTCCTGTCGACGCTGGATACGCTCAAGGTGCGCACCAGCGACGGACTGGTGCCGCTGGCCAATTTCATCAGCCGCCAGCCGGTTCCGAAACTGGCGCAGATCAAGCGCGTCGATGGCAAGCGCTATTTCGACATCAAGGCCGGTGTTGCCGACGGTCTGACACTGTCCACGACCGGGGCGGACGGATCCGTGACCGAGGTGCCGATCACGGCCACCGAACGGATCGCAACCCTGACGGAATGGCTGGAATCAAACCCCTTGCCGGCTGGCGTGCAGTGGGAATGGACGGGCGATCAGGAAGACCAGGCCGAATCCGGTGCCTTCCTAGCCAATGCCTTCGCCGGGGCGCTGGGGCTGATGTTCATCATCCTGCTGGCGCAGTTCAACTCGGTCTACAACGCGGTGCTGGTGCTGCTGGCGGTGGTCTTGTCCACGACGGGCGTTCTGATCGGGATGCTGGTGATGGATCAGACCTTCTCGATCATCATGACGGGCACGGGGATCGTGGCTCTGGCGGGCATCGTCGTGAACAACAACATCATCCTGATCGATACCTACCAGGAGTATTCAAGATACATGCCCCGGATCGAGGCGATCATCCGCACCGCCGAAGACCGGATCCGCCCTGTGCTTCTGACCACGATCACCACCATGGCAGGACTTGCGCCGATGATGTTCGGCCTCAGCCTCGATTTCATCAATGGCGGCTACACGATCGACAGCCCCACCGCGCTGTGGTGGAAACAGCTTGCGACGGCCGTGGTCTTCGGGCTGGGGCTGGCGACTATGCTGACGCTGGTCTTCACCCCCTCGCTTCTGGCGCTCAGGGTCTGGACCGGCACCTACGCGATGGCACTGTCACGCATGCTGGCGATCCTTTCCCTCGGTCGCGGCAGCCGCGCCGCGCGCGACTGGGCGCTGAACCGTGCCGCACGCAAGCTCAAGGCGCCCGAGATCATCTGGGAAGATGAACAGGCGGATACCGCAATTCTTGCGCCGCGCCCCGCCACCGATCCGCTGACCTCGCCCGAACCACCATTGCGCGCGGCAGAGTGATCCCCCAAGCAAACGGCGCCGCAAAAGTCCGCGGCGCCGTTTCTTCTTGCTCCAAATATCCCCGCCGGAGGCATCGCGGCTCAGCCGCGATCTGCTTGCCTCATGCCGCGGCTTCGCGCTCGCTGGCCTGGCGCTGCCAGAGGCCCCAGTAACGGCCCTTGCGCGACAGCAGGTCGGTATGGGTGCCTTCCTCGACGATATGTCCATCTTCCAGCACGATGATGCGATCTGCATCCGCGATCGTGGATAGCCGATGCGCGATGGTCAGCACGGTGCGACCTTCGGCGGCCCGCGCCAAGGCGCCCTGGATTTCCTGTTCGGTTTCGGTATCGAGCGCCGATGTTGCCTCGTCCAGCAGCAGGATGGGCGGGTTTTTCAGCAGCGTGCGAGCGATCCCCACGCGCTGCTTTTCGCCGCCCGACAGTTTCAGACCGCGCTCGCCAACCTGGGTGTCGTAGCCATCTGGCAGGCGCATGATGAAGTCATGGATCTGCGCGTCGCGCGCGGCCTGCACGATCTCATCCTCGGTAGCACCGTCGCGGCCATAGGCGATGTTGTAACGGATGGTGTCGTTGAACAGCACAGTGTCCTGCGGCACGACGCCGATTGCGTCATGCAGGCTGACTTGGGTCACGTCACGCAGGTCCTGCCCGTCGATCAGAACGGCCCCCTTGTTCACGTCGTAAAAGCGGAACAGCAAGCGCCCGATGGTGGACTTGCCCGAGCCCGAAGACCCGACGATCGCCACTGTCTCGCCTGCCGCAACCTTCAGGCTGACCCCTTTCAGGATCATGCGCTCAGGGTCGTAGCCAAAGTGCACATCGCGCAACTCGACCTCGCCGCCTTGCACATTTAGAACATTTGCGCCAGTTTTGTCGGAAACCTCGGCAGGCTGCTCTAACAAATCGAACATTTCACCCATGTCGACCAGTGCCTGGCGGATCTCGCGGTATACGGTGCCGAGGAAGTTCAGCGGCATTGTGATCTGGATCATGTAGGCGTTGACCATGACGAAGTCACCCACGGTCAGATGTCCGCGCTCGACCCCGACGGCGGCCATCACCATCACGATGACAAGGCCCGCAGTGATCAGGAATGCCTGACCGAAATTCAGGAACGCCAGCGAATAGGCCGTCTTGAGGGCGGCGCTCTCATAGCGCTCCATTGCTCGATCATACCGGCGCGCCTCGCGGGCTTCGGCACCGAAATACTTGACGGTCTCGAAATTCAGCAGGCTGTCGATGGCCTTCTGGTTGGCATCGGTATCCTGGTCATTCATCTCGCGGCGCAGTTTCACACGCCACTCGGTGACCGTGAAGGTAAACCAGACATAGACCGCTATGGTCAGCACGATCACCGCCAGGTACCAGACATCGAACAGGAAGAACAGGATGCCCGCGATCATCAGCAGTTCAAGGACCAGGGGCCCGATCGAGAACAGCAGGAAGCGCAGCAAGAAGTCCACGCCCTTTACGCCGCGTTCGATGATCCGGCTGAGGCCGCCGGTCTTGCGGGTCAGGTGATAGCGCATCGACAGGCGATGGATATGGGTGAAGGTTTCCAGCGCCAGCGCCCGGAGCGCGCGTTGCCCGACAGCGGCGAATACCGCATCGCGCAACTGCTGAAATCCGTTCGAAAAAAGCCGCGCCATGCCATAGGCAACGGTCAGACCCACGGCACCCAACATCAGCGGGGACACCCCTTCCCCCGCCAGCGCATCGACCGCCTGCTTGTACAGGATCGGCGTCACCACGGCGATGATCTTGCCGACCACCAAGGCCAGCAGCGCCCAGACCACACGCCGTTTTACCCAAGGCTGATCTTCAGGCCACAGATAGGGCGAGACCCGCCGGATCGTGCGCCAGCCGGACCGGCGTTCGGCGCGTGCCTCGTCAGAAGTGGGTGTCGTCGGTCGCATGGATCAGGCCTTTCGAGAGAGCCTCACAGATAGGCCGCTTTATCGAGGAAGGCCAGAGCCCCCTCTGGCGCCGTCAAACCACCAGCACATGGCCTTCGCGCGCGGGGCTGCGCCCGGCAGCAAGGTCAGCCCATAGCGCGGGCGCCGTCGCGATCCCGTGATGTTCCACGACCTCCAGCCAGTCGTCTGCATCGGCCGCAATCCTTTTCCAGGCCGCCGTGATGCGCGCCTCGATCACGCCGGGGCCCCATTCGGCGCGGCGCTTCGCGATCTGGGAGGGTGCAAAGAAGAACTGCGGCTTCGGCCCGGCCAGGTTGCGCGGCGGCGCGAAACGGTCCCAGTGGCTGGTGCCGACCGCAGCCGAATGGCGCAGGTGATCGCCAAGATGGCTGTGCAGCCGCGCCTTGACCTCGGCATTGCCGGCCATGTCCACGTAAACACTGGGTATTTCTGCAAGCTTGTCGATCTGGTCATAGCTCAGGACCTGGTCGCAGGCGCCCACCCCCTCGACAAAGGCGCGATTGGCCTCACCTGTCAGCCCGATGATCCGATAAGGCCGTTCGGCAGGTTCGGCAAGGAACTTGCAAAGGCCCAGCCCAGTCTTGGATGAGGCGCTGCCCACGATGATCTGCCCTGCCCCGAACCAGTCATTGTCGGCCAGCCAGTCGAACAGCAGATACGAGGTGGCCAACAGCGGTTGCAGCAGGCTGCGCAGGTGATCGTCGCGTGCAGTGCCCGGCTTGATCGATACATAGGTATTGTAGACCAGTGCCAGCCCATCGCGATGCGCGGATTTGTCGACGAACACGCCCGGCGCGGTCTGTTCGGGGCGGATCACCAGCGTTTCGGCCATGGGCAGATAGCCGTAGACCCGCGTACCTGGCTCGACCCCCGGGGCAAGGCTTTCGATCACGCGCGCCGTGCCCCAGACCGGCACTATGCCCTGCCCTTCCACTCCGCTGGGAAAGAAACGCCAGTAGTCCAGCGCAAAACCGGTCGCGGCATAGGTCACGTTGTTCACGGTCAGCGCGAAACTTTCGACCTGCAGACGTGCCTGCCCGTCCTCGAGCGGGCGCGAGGCTGCAGGATCGGGTGCCATTCGCGCCTTCGTGATATCCTGCTGATCGACAAGTACCCGCTGTTTTTCCATCCGCCGCCCTCCCCGCGCACAAGATCCGTGCGGTCAGTATGCGGGACATCAGGCGTCTGCACAGCCCCCGCTTGTGGTGACGATGCGTCAGCTTAGTCCGGGATCGTGAAGATCTGGCCCGGATAGATCAGGTCAGGGTCACGGATACGGTCACGGTTGGCTTCGAACAGGCGCACGAACAACAGGCCCTCGCCGTAGTTCTCGCGCGCAATCGCCCACAGCGTATTGCCCGGCTGCACCGTGACCAATCTGGCGGCAGCGCCATTTGTGGAGCTGGCAGTGTCACCGGCGGGTTGCGCAGTGCCACTGTCTGCAAGGGCCGTGTCGGACGGGGCGGTGGATGTCGATGCCCCGGTCTGTTCGCCTGATTGTGCAGGCGCGGAGGCGGCAGTTCCGGCATTGGCGATAGCCGCGACCTCGTCACGGTCCTCGCGTTTGAACGGCGTCTCGATGCGCGCCAGCACACGTCCTGCGGCGTTCACCTCGTCCAGCCGCAGCGTATAGATGCCGGGCGCGACGCCGGGCAGACCCGTGCTCCAGATCCCGTCGGCCCCGATCGGCGCCGATGTGACGGCGGCGTTGTCCAGATAGACCAGGATCGTCGCGTCTGGACGGCCACGACCTTGAAGCAGCACGTCCCCATCGGTCGTGTAGCTGATCACGTCAATGGCAAGCCCCACATCGCCCGCCGCAGGATCAGCCGGAGTGGCCGGTTGCAACACCCGCACACCTGTTCCGTCCGCCAGCAGCAGCGCCGGCGCGGCCGGCGCAGATGGCGGCGCAGTCGGTGCCGCAGCCGGACCAGAGGCGGATGCATCGCCCGGCGCGGCCCCATCGGTGGTGCCGGCGACCGCCAAGGCGGTGGACGACACCGCGGCCACGGGGGCGATGATCACTTGCTGGTCAGACAGGAGCCTGTCTGCACCCTGCCCCACGGCAAGCGTCATGACACGCGGCGCATCCGATGGTGGCAGGCTGAGAAAGGCCACGAAAGCCCCGTCGCCCGCAACCATCGCATCGCCCGCCACTACACCGTCCAGAAGGATCTCGACCGTGCGACCGGGTGCGGCGCGCCCGGCCACCAGCGCTTCACCGTCGGGGGCAAGGCGCACGGTGTCGAATTGCGGCAGCAAGGTCGCCGTATCATCTGCGGCAGTTGACGCATCAGTATCCTGCGCGGCAGGTGTTTCGGGTGCGGCAACAGGGGTATCGGCAGCCGCCGTATCCGTCGCGGCCGTTTCCGGGGCCGTGGTCGCGGGTTCCGTGGGGCTTCCAGCGGCCGTGTCGGTCTCGGCGGTCTGACCGGCGGGTATATCTGCGGGAACAGGGATGGCCTTTGGTGCCGGCTCGGGCGCGGCCTCTGTCTGGGCGGGTTCGGCATCTGCTGCGGTCGTCGCCTCGGGCGCCGGTGCCTGAACCGGGGGCTCAGCCTGGGTTTGGGCAGGAGTCTGGGCCGGGATCTGGGCCTGGGTTTGGGCCTGGGTTTGGGCCGTTGCCTCGGGTGCGGCGGCAGGCGGTGCCGAGGGCGGCTGGACCGCGGCCTGGTCAACTGGCGGCACCTCGGGCGGGAAGAGTTTACCGCTAAGCGCCAAACCCAGCACGACCAACACGACGGCCACAACACCACCCGCCACGGCGCGCCCCGTGCCGCCCGACATCCACGACTTATTATTCATCTGTTCCCTTCCGGTCCGCCGTTTTCCCTGCGCGGCAGTTGAGCGAGATTAGCAACAAGGTTATCACGGGTCAAAAGCACCTTTGCACAAAAACGGGAAGTAACATGTCGCATCCGCCGAAAGGATTTGCCGTCTGCGTCTATTGTGGCGCACGTGGCGGGAATGACCCGCTGTACATGGCACAAGCGACCGCGCTGGGTACGACGCTTGCCGCCGAGGGCTGGCAACTGGTCTACGGCGCGGGCGACGTGGGTCTGATGGGGGCGGTGGCACGGGCCGCGCAATCGGCGGGCGGCGATACGCTGGGCGTGATCCCGGTGCACCTGCTGAAGATGGAGGTCGGCAAGACCGACCTGACCCGTTTTGTCGTGACCGAGACGATGCACGAGCGCAAGAAGGTCATGTACATGAATTCCGATGCGATCGTCGTCCTGCCCGGCGGAGCGGGTTCGCTGGACGAGTTCTTCGAGGTTCTGACATGGCGGCAGTTGGGCCTGCATGCCAAGCCGATCTTCCTGCTGAACGTGAATGGCTACTGGTCGCCCCTGGTGGCCCTGATCGAGCATGTCATCGCTCAGGGGTTTGCCGACCCTTCACTGGCCGGGTTCATCACGGTGGTGGATGATGTGGAAGCCTTGACCCTTGCCCTGCGCGCCGCCCGTTCCAGCGAAACCGACGCCGCCGAATAAAGCGCCAGAGCCACCCAGATCAGCGCGAAGGCAATGATTTGCCAGCCCTGGAATGGTTCCAGAAAAATCACAACTGCAACAATGAATTGCAATGTGGGATTGATGTATTGAATCAGCCCTACGGTCCCCATGCGCACCCGCTTGCTGGCGTAGGAAAACAGCATCAAGGGGCCGGCCGTTTGGATACCTGACATCATCAGAAGCAAGCTGTCTTTCAGGTCGGCCCCGAAGGCGCCTCCATCCCGGTGGGCCATCAGTAGCACGACGCAGGCGATCGGTGCCAACACCAGCACTTCGGCTGTGACCGATACCACCGGCCCCGCAGAAAGCCGTTTTTTCACAAGACCATAGAGGCCGAAACTGACAGACAGAATCAAGGCGATCCAAGGCGCCACACCCAGGCCAAGGGTCAGGATCGTCACGGCCAGTGTCGCCAACCCCACCGCCAGGGCCTGCATGCGGCTGAGCCTTTCTGCGAAGACCGCGCGCCCGATCAGCACGGCCACGAGGGGAAAAAGGTAGTAGCCCAAAGATGCCTCTGTGGCGCGGCCGATCTGGATCGACAGGATGAAGATGAACCAGTTGATCGAGATCATCAGCGCCGCGAACAGCACGATGGCCAGCGACCGGGGCGAGCCAAGGGCAAGACGCAGCTGCCCCATCCTGCCCTGCAGCAGGAGCAGCAAAGTGAAGAACACAAGCGACCATAATGTGCGATGCGCCAGGATCTCGATCGGGGGCACATGCTCCAAGAACTTGTAGAACAACCCTGACAGACCCCAGATCGTACAGGCGGCGATCAATGCCGCAACGCCCTTGCCTGCTTCTGTCATGGTCTGATTGCCCCACCTCTGCGTCTGCGCACCTTGGCGCAGCCGCCTTGCGGGTTCAATGCATCATGGCCGTATCGGCGCGGTTAACCTGCGGCTACATCGCTTCGAGGTCGGCAATCACGATCTTCTGAAGCTCTGGCAAGGGATGGCGCGTCAGTGTCTTGGGGATTTCAGCCACCAGGGTTTTCAGCACAGCCTCATCCAGATGCTCGCGCAACTCGCCCAGGCTGCGGGGCGGGGCCACGATGACCATGCGCCCGATATGGCCGCGGCCCACCATGCGCGACAGGATCGCCGACATCTCGGCTGCGAACCGATCCTTGGCCAGCTGGTGCCAATCCGCCTCTTCCATGGCGGAACGCTGCCCCATGCTGGCGTCGGGCCGTCGTCCGGGCCGGTCCGAAACCTGGTCTTTCTGGCGTGGGTTATCCTGTTCCTCGATCCGCATCACCGACAGTCTGGGATCGACCGCGCCGCCCTCATTGCACAGAAACAACGCCTTCTCACCATCGGCAACCAGAACCCAGGTATCTTTTTCAAGTCTTATCATCGCGTCCTCCAGAGTCGTCTTGTCCCGGTCCTTGCAGGGCCAGGCGGGTCTGATCGCGCGTTGGCTGAATCATATATTATTTTCGGAATAAAAAAACCCCGCGCGAGAGAGCGCGGGGTTGTGATTGCAATGCGTCAGCCTGACCGGGATCAGAGCCGGGAGGCCACGTTTTCCCAGTTCACCAGGTTTTCCAGGAAGTTCGACAGGTAGGCCGGACGCTTGTTGCGGAAATCGATGTAGTAGGAATGTTCCCACACGTCGCAACCCAGCAGAGCCGTTTGACCGAAGCACAGCGGGTTCACGCCGTTTTCGGTCTTGGTGACCTTCAGCGATCCGTCCTTGTCCTTGACCAGCCAGCACCAGCCCGAGCCGAACTGGCCCGCGCCCGCAGCGGCGAAATCTTCCTTGAACTTGGCGACCGAGCCGAAGTTTTCGGTGATGGCCTTTTCCAGTTCAGACGGCATGGCGGTCTTGTTGGGACCCATCATTTCCCAGAACTGCACATGGTTCCAGTGCTGCGAGGCGTTGTTGAAGATCCCGTTCTGGGCCACTGCGCCTGCCTGATAGGTGCCGGTGATGATGTCTTCCAGCGATTTGCCTTCCCATTCGGTGCCGGCGATCAGCTTGTTGCCGTTGTCCACATAGGCCTTGTGGTGGATATCGTGATGATATTCGAAGGTTTCAGCGGACATGCCGTGTGCGGCCAGCGCATCATGGGCATAGGGAAGATCAGGAAGTTCAAAAGCCATTGGTCGGCCCCCCTTTGTTGCAGTTGTCTCTCGGGCCTAGATGGTAGGCTTGGGGGGGCAAGGTCAACCCCTGCCCTTTCCAAGCAACCGTCTCAGCCGAAATAATCGACCGGTGCAGCGGGGTCTGCGGCCGCGCTCAGCAGGTCGAAGACATATTGCGCGACCGAGCGGAAGCAGATCACGTTGATCTGACCGGCCTCGGGCATCCAGAAGGCGCCCGCGACCTGGGCCAGACGGGTGCGGCGGAAGTCGCCAGGGCCAAATTGTGCCGGATGTAGATCGACCGGCGCCAGTTTCGCCAGCACCTCGCGCACATGCGCGTCCTGTCCGCTGACCGTGATCAGCGCGCGTGCATCGGACACATCCGCCACCAGGTGATGCGTGCCTTCCAGCGCCGCCGACAGGCTGGTGCAGACTGTCGTCACCTGACCGTAGGGCAGGATGAGCAACAACTCGTCCGGTGACATCCACGCCGCCTGCCCCTTGCTGACACCCTTGGCAGGTTGAACGCGGCGTATGCCGGGCACGGTCAGGCCAAGCGCCTTGTCCAGCGCTTTCGCCATCGCGGGCGCCGCCAGATCGCCGCGCAGGGTGATCATGCCCGTCGGACCGCGATCCTGCAGCGTCACGAGACCCTCGAAACTGGCCCCGTTCAGGGCACTGACCGGTTCAGACATTCTGCTTCACTCCGTCCTTGTCGTAAAAGACCTGATCGACGATCCTCGCTTTCACCTCGGTGCCATCGGTCTTGCCGAAGGCGATCACCTCGCCCATGCGGGCGGGACCGTTCAGCACAAGCCCCATGGCGATGCCGCGTTCGAGCGTGGGCGAATGATAGGTCGAAGTGACGCGCCCCTGGGTGTTGCGCTGTCCATTGGCATTTGTGCCTTCCGCCAGCGCATAGGCGCCATCCGGCAAAGTGCTGCCATCCAGTGTCTCAAGCCCCACCAATTGCCAGCGGTTCGGGTTGACCATGTGGCTGCGCTCCTGGCCGCGCTTGCCGATATAGTCTTCCTTTTTCTTCGAGATCGCCCAGCCCAGCCCAAGATCCTGCGGGATGATGGTGCCGTCAGTTTCGTCCCCGATCATGATGAAGCCCTTTTCGGCCCGCATCACGTGCAGCGCCTCGGTGCCATAGGGCATGACGCCGAATTCGGCCCCTTCCTGCATCAGACGTTCCCAGAAGGCACGGCCATGGCTGGCAGGCACAGCGATTTCATAACTCAGCTCGCCCGAGAAAGAGATGCGGAAAACCCGCGCCGGCACATCGCCCAGCGTGCCCTCGGCCCATTGCATGAAGGGCAGCGTTTCCTTGGAAACATCCATCCCGCCCAACTTTTCCAGCACCCTGCGGGCATTGGGGCCGACCACGGCGAATTGCGCCCAAGCCTCGGTCACGTTGGCGACGTAGACCTTCCAGTCCCACCATTCGGTCTGTAGCCATTCTTCCATATGGGCATGGATACGGTCCGCGCCACCGGTGGTGGTGTGGCAAAGCCATGTGTCCTCCGACATGCGCGCCACCACGCCGTCATCCATCAGGAAACCATTTTCCGAACACATGAGACCATAGCGGCATTTGCCCACCGGCAGCGTGCTCATCATATTGGTGTAGAGCATGTCGAGGAAGCGGCCTGCATCGGGGCCCTTGACCACCAGCTTGCCCAGGGTCGAGGCATCCAGCAGCCCAAGGCTGGCGCGCGTCTGCTTGACCTCGCGGCTGACCGCGTCGAAGTGGCTTTCACCATCGCGCGGGTAGCAATAGGGGCGGCGCCAGTGACCGACGGGTTCCCAATAGGCACCCTGCGCCTCGTGCCAGTCGTGCAGAGGTGTGCGGCGCAGCGGCTGGAAAATGTCGCCGCGCGCCTCACCCGCGATGGCCCCCATGCTGATGGGCGTATAGGGCGGGCGGAAGGTCGTGGTGCCGACGCTGGGAATATCGGTGTTCAGCGACTTGGCAAGCGTTGCCAAGCCGTTTATATTGCTCAGCTTTCCCTGATCCGTGGCCATGCCCAGCGTGGTGTACCGCTTTGCGTGTTCGACGGAAGTGAAGCCTTCCTGTGCGGCCAGTTGAACGTCCGAGACCTTCACATCGTTCTGGAAATCCAGCCAGGCCTTGGACCGCAACGCATAGGACGCGCCCTGCGGCATCATCCAGACCGGGGCGATCGGTGCTTCGATCTGCTGCTCGGCCCCTGGCGCTTTGCCCGCCGCAGGCTTGTGGCCGCTGGCCTGTGCTGCCGCGCGCCCCGCCAGATCGCCGTCAGCCAGCGCCAGGGCCAGATCCAGCGCGCCATTCGCGGCACCGGCTGCAATCACCATCGGCCGGCCATCGGCACCAGTGGGGGCCTTTTCAGGATCTGGACGGAACATCGCCTGATCCGCATCCCAGACCAACTTGCCACCGCAATGGGACCACAGGTGCACGACCGGCGACCAACCGCCCGACATGGCAACCGCGTCACAAGCGACCACGTCCAGCACGCCACCTTCGCCCGCCTGAGAACATATGGCCACGCCCGTGACACGCTTGCCGCCCTTGACCTTGGCGATGGCCTTGCCGTTTTCGACGCGGATACCAAGGGCGCGGGCCTGATCAGCCAGCGCGCCGCCACCCGATGCCCGCGCATCCAGGATCACGGGGACAGTCAGACCCAGACCTTTCAGCGTGATCGCCGTGCGATAAGCGTCATCGTTATTGGTGGCAATCACCACGCGATCACCGATGGAAACGCCCCAGTTCACCGCATAGTCGCGAACGGCCGAGGCCAGCATGACGCCCGGAATGTCGTTGCCCGCAAAGGAAAGAGGCCGCTCGATCGCGCCAGTTGCCGTGACGATCTGTTTCGTGCGGATCTTCCACAGCCGGTGGCGCGGGCCATCCGCTTCGGGCGCATGGTCGCGCAGGCGCTCGTAGCCCAGCACATAGCCATGATCATAGACCCCTGCCCCCATGCAGCGCAGACGCAGGGTGACGTTGTCCATTGTTTCCAATTCGGAAACGGCTGTTGCGATCCAGGCCTCAACTGGCTGACCGTCCACCGTGCCGCCATCGACAGGCGCGCGGCCGCCCCAATGGGCCGTCTGTTCCATCAGCAGGACACGCGCGCCGGACCGGCCCGCCGCCAATGCCGCCTGAAGCCCCGCGACCCCGCCACCGATCACCAGCACATCGACAGTGGCGTTGAAATGCTCGTAGCGATCCGCATCCGCCTTGGTCGGCGCTTTGCCCAAACCCGCCGACATGCGGATGAAAGGTTCGTAGACATGTTTCCAGAAGGCGCGCGGGAACAGGAACATCTTGTAATAGAAGCCCGCCGGCAGGAACCGGCTGAGGTAGGTGTTCACCGCCCCGATGTCATAGTCCAGGCTGGGCCAGTGGTTCTGGCTTTCGGCCTGCAACCCGTCGAACAGTTCGGTCGTGGTCACGCGCTGGTTAGGCTCGAACCGCGCGCCGGTCCCCAAGCCCACAAGGGCATTGGGCTCTTCCGCGCCCGAGGCGACAACCCCGCGCGGGCGGTGATACTTGAAGGACCGGCCCATCAGCATCTGGTCATTGGCCAGCAGGGCCGAGGCCAACGTGTCGCCCTCAAGCCCCTTGAGATACTTACCGTTGAAGCGGAACGTGACTTGGCGGCCCCTGTTCAGAAGGCGGCCACCTGTTGCGAGACGCGTGCTCATTGAAACTCTCTCCATGACCAGCCGGGGCGTTTGGCGCTGATCTTGTCCTTTATGTCCTGGGGCAATTCGGTGGTCTGGGCCTTGTAGGTGCCGAAGACTTCAAGCGTCATGGTGCAACGGGCCGCGTGGAACCACTTGCCGCAGCCATAGCTGTGCCGCCAGCGTTCGAAATGCACGCCCTTGGGGTTCTCGCGCATGAAGAGATAGTTCTCGAAAGCTTCATCGTCCGAGCCGGGCCCGAAACGCTTGAGGTGGGCCTCGCCACCCGCGCTAAGTTCCGTCTCGTCGGCCTGCACGCCGCAATAGGGGCATTGAAGGGTCAGCATGTCACGCCTCCAGTGAGGGGCTGGTTTGGAAAGTTATCCTCAAGGGCAAAAGCCAAACCTGCATTGGTGTTACATGTGGATATGCACAGCCTATCCCCAAAAACATACATTTTGCCTTCGACTCGGCTCTCTCGGATACTCGCGAGAGGGGCGGATCGATTATCTGAGGAAAGATATGAAACTTGACGATTTTGAAGAGGATCTTGGTTCTTTTTTCCGCTTCCTGAATGGCAAACAAACAAATCATCAGGCCTTAGTTGCAGAGCGCGCATTTCAGAAGCAGCCTGATTGGAGGCAACTTGAAGAATGGGCTTGTGAGCATGCGGATCCCTACATTCAGGAATTACGGCGTAGAGCATTTGATTTTCATGACCAAGAAGCCATGGATCAAATCCGCCTTGAGTACGCTTGGATGATGCAGAGATATGAGTAAGCGCTTGTCCCATCAGTGCGCCACCCCCGCGGCCACGCTTTCGTCGATGAACTTGCCTTCGCGGAAGCGGAACATCGAGAATTCCTCGGTCAGGGGCGAATGGCCCTTGGCCATCAATTCCGCCATGGCCCAGCCCGATCCGGGGATCGCCTTGAAGCCGCCCGTGCCCCAGCCGCAGTTGACAAAGACGCCTTCGACGGGCGTTTTCGACAGGATCGGCGAGCGGTCGCCGGTCATGTCCACGATGCCGCCCCATTGGCGCAGCATCTTGAGGCGGGAAATCATCGGGAAGGTTTCGATCAGCGCCCGCACGGTTTCTTCGATATGATGGAAGCTGCCGCGCTGGGTGTAGTTGTTATAGCCGTCCGTGCCGCCGCCGATCACCATCTCGCCCTTGTCGGACTGCGACATGTAGCCATGTACGGTATTGGCCATCACGACCACATCCATGCAGGGCTTGATCGGTTCCGACACCAGCGCCTGCAGCGCCAGCGATTCAATCGGCAGACGGAAACCCGCCATGTCGGCCACGACAGATGAATTGCCCGCCACGACAATGCCCAGCTTGTCGCAATCAATCGCACCTTTCGTGGTATCCACGCCCACGACGCGGCCGCCCTCGCGGCGCACGGCCTTGACCTCGCATTGCTGGATCACATCCATGCCCATGTCCGAACAGGCCCGCGCATAGCCCCAGGCCACCGCGTCATGGCGTGCCGTTCCGCCCCGCGCCTGCCAGAGCGCGCCGAGCACCGGATAGCGCGGCCCGTCGATATTGATGATCGGGACCAGTTCCTTGACGCGCTTGGGGCTGATGAATTCGGTCTTCACACCCTGCAAGGCATTGGCATGGGCCGTGCGCTGATAGCCACGCACCTCGTGCTGGGTCTGGGCCAGCATCATCACGCCACGCGGGCTGAACATCACGTTATAGTTCAGGTCCTGGCTCATGGTCTCGTAGAGGCTGCGCGACTTTTCGTAAATCGCGGCGGACGGATCCTGCAGGTAGTTCGAGCGGATGATCGTGGTATTGCGTCCGGTGTTGCCGCCGCCCAGCCAACCCTTTTCAAGGATCGCGACATTGGTGATGCCGAAATTCTTGCCCAGGTAATAGGCCGTAGCCAGGCCGTGACCGCCCGCGCCCACGATGATCACATCGTATTTCTTCTTCGGGGCAGCATCGCGCCAGGCGCGCGTCCAGCCGCTGTGCTGGCGCATGGCTTCGCGGGCGATGGCAAAGACGGAATAGCGTTTCATCGGCGGCACTGATCCTTCGAATCCGGTTCGGCTTGTCCTGCGGTGATATCTGGACCTTGGGCGCGTTTCACCCCCGTTTGAGAACGTCATAATAACGCATGGTTGCGACATGGTGGACCGTTGCGGCAGTTTGCCCTTTTTTCGCGCACCTCGCGCATATACATGAGGGCCAGAACCAAGGAGGACGCATGGCGATCTGGGTTATCATTTCGGCGCTGGCTTTCGCTGTGGCGGCCCTGCTGGCGCTTGCCATCCTGCGCGGGCGCATCGGGGACGAACCGCCGGCGGCCTATGACCTGCGGGTTTACCGCGACCAGTTGAAGGAAGTCGAACGCGACCTTGCCCGTGGGGTGATCGGACCCGACGATGCAGAGCGTATTCGCGCCGAGGTGTCACGCCGTATCCTTGTGGCGGACGCCCAGCTTCAAAAAGGTGCCGATGCTGCGGCGCAGCCCCGCGCGCTGGCCCTGACGGGGGCGGCGGTGTCGCTGGCGTTGCTGGTTGGCGGCTCTGTCTGGGTCTATTCCCGCATCGGCGCACCGGGCTATCCCGACATGGGGCTGGCCAGCCGGATCGAGGCCGCGCAGGAAGCCCGGATGAACCGGATCAGCCAGGCCGAGGCCGAAGCGCGTGTGCCCGCCGGTGCGACCGTGCAGGCCCCCTCGCCCGATTTCATTCGCCTGATGGACCAGTTGCGCGCCGCGGTCGCGGAACGCCCCGGCGATCTGCAAGGCGCAGTGCTACTGGCCCGCAACGAGGCCGTTCTTGGCAATTTCGTTGCCGCCTACAAGGCGCAGGCGCAGGTTCTGTCGATCAAGGGCGATCAGGCGACAGCCACCGATTACGTGGACTATGCCGACATGATGGTGCTGGCTGCGGGCGGCTATGTCTCGCCCGAGGCCGAGGCCGCCTTGCGCGCGGCACTGACCCGCGATCCGCAAAACGGGCCCGCGCGCTATTACGTGGGCTTGCTGCAGGCGCAGACCGGACGGCCCGACAATGCCTTCCGCACATGGGAGGCGCTCTTGCGTGATGGCCCCGAAGGCGCACCGCATATACGGGCCGTGCGTGCCCAGATCGAAGACATGGCCTTCCGGGCCGGTGTGCGCAACTTCACCCTGCCGCCCGAGGGCGGGGCACCAAGCGCACCGCTTGCAGGCCCGAGCGCTGCAGACATCGCAGCCGCGCAGGACATGAGCGGCGAAGACCGGATGCAGATGATCCGCACCATGGTGCAGAACCTGTCGGACCGGCTGGCCCTGCAAGGTGGAAACTCTGCCGAATGGGCGCGGCTGATCGGTGCCTTGGGTGTGCTTGGCGATGAAAAGCAGGCGCGGGTGATCTGGGAAGAGGCGCAAAGCGTCTTCTGGGATAGCCCCGAGGGCCTGGCCGAGGTCAATGAGGCCGCGCGCCGCGCCGGTCTGACCGAATGATCTGCGAGACGATCGAAGACTTTGCCGCTGCCCTACCCCCGCATCGTGCGCTGGCGGGACTGGATTTTGGCGACAAGACCATCGGCATTGCCGTGTCGGACCTGATGCTGTCGGTGGCAACGCCCCTGCAAACAATACGGCGCAGCAAGTTCACCACCGACGCAGCACAGCTGCTGGAGGTGCTGACCGCCCGCGCCATCGGCGGGATCATCCTTGGCCTGCCGCGCAACATGGACGGCACCGAGGGGCCGCGCTGTCAAAAGACCCGGGCCTTTGCACGCAATCTCAGCCGACTGACGGACCTGCCCATCGGTTACTGGGACGAACGCCTGTCCACGGTTGCCGCCGAGCGCGCGCTTCTGGAGGCGGATACGACACGAAAACGTCGCGCCGAGGTGATCGACCACGTCGCCGCGTCCTATATCCTGCAAGGAGCG
>JAJLKH010000067.1:0-5040 GCA_033839205.1 Rhodobacterales bacterium
GGTGCAGCAGATCAAGCCCCGAGCCGTCCGGCAGCCCGAGATCGATTAGCGCCAGATCGCAGGGTGGCTGCAACATACCGCGCGCCATGCGAAGGGTCTCGGCGGTCATGATCTTGGCATCGGGAAACGCCTCTGCGACGATCTCCGCAAGCCAGCGGCGTGTCTCGGCCACATCCTCGACAATCAGGACCCGCATCATCCCGCCGCTCGCCCGATCTGCGGCGCAGACAATCCTTCGCATGACACTGGCAAGACGGCCTGCACACAGGTCCCTTCAGGGCCACGGATCAGCTGGATGGTACCGCCACAGGCATCGATCCGGTGACGCATGTTGCTGAGACCGCTGCCGGTGCTGCGCCAGGCTTCGGCTGGATTACGGCCATCGTCGGCGATCATCAACGACAGGCTCATGCGATGTGCCTCCCCTGTTCCGGGCGGTGTCTCGGTGAAGATCTCGATCCGCGCTTGAGTGGCTCCGGAATGGCGCAGGATATTGCTGGTGCTTTCACGCAGCAGCCCCCGCAGCGTTTGCGCAACAAGCGGGTCCAACGAGATAACTGGGGCCTCAGCGTTCGTCAGGCCGTGATCCTGCCACAGCAGCTTGATGCCCGCCGCGTCCAGATGCTCGCCCAATTCACCGCGCAAATCAGCCAGCAAACCCGCGAGCACCGCGCCTTCCGCAGTGGGTCGCGAGATGATCTGCCGCAAATCTACCAGGGTCTGCCGGATCAGGGTATCCTTGCGCTCGCGATCGGGAGAATGCAGCGCTCCAAGCAGTTGAACACCCAGATTATCGTGCATGTCCCTGTTGATCCGCGCACGCTCCATCTCGACCGCCTCATCACGCTCTCGCTGACGGGCGATGGTGCGATCCAGCATGCGGATCACAAGGCTCGCCATCCGCTGATCCTGGCGAGTGAATAGGCGTCGCCCCTGTCCGGCCCAATTCAGCCGCCGCCCCGCCATGCCATGCGGCATCGGCATTTCCAGTGCCTCTCCGACGTCAACAAGGCGGACGGCATCCCCGGCAACCTTGCATTCCTCGATACTCAAAGGGTTGAACAGCCGTTGCAACAGGGTGTTGAGCGCGAGGGTGCGATCCTGTGCGCCATTGGCAAGCGTTACTTCGGTGACCAGGGTAAAAAGTTCCTCGCGACCGAACTCCCGATCGCGTCTGACCCAACGGCCTATGGTGTCCCGCATAGGCAGATACATGAGCCCAACAATCGCCAGAGACAATCCAAGCGCTGGGGCACGGTCCAGCGACATCGCGAAAATCAACAGAGCGTCCAGAGCCAGAAGCAGAACTACACCGCCGACATGGAACAGGATGCGAAACGACCATTCGGACAGGTCGAAAAGCCGATAGCGCGCGATACCCATGGCAAGGCCCGCGAAGATCACAAGGAAGAACAGAAAGGCATGGCCCTGGGATAAAATCGGTGCCCCACCCATCAGGATCGGGAGTGTCACGGTCAAGCCGAATCCACCCGCCCCAATCAGTACGGCAAGCCCGAACCAACCAAGCATCGCGCGCGCCGTAGGGTTTTTCCGGTTCACGAAGACCTGCGCCAGGATCACCATCAACAGGATCACCATAGCCAGTGCAATCGCTGTCTGCCGGCTTTGCAGCGCGGCAGGCCATTCGAGATAAATGGCCAAAATCCAGCAACCGAACAGCGCCGCAACCGCGCGCTGCGCCCATCCCGAGCCCAGAGGGCTTGGATACATGAGGAACAGGTTGATCATCCCTATCCCGAACGTCATCGTGCCTGCGAAGTTCAAGCGGGACAACAAAATGAAAACATCGCTTGGCAAGGCGAGTTCGCGGGTGCTGTAGACGGCAGCCGCCTGGGCCGCCAGCAGAAGCCCGGCCCCGGCCAAGAGGAAATACTGGACTGCAGTGTCATGTCGCCTCAGCGCCAGAACCCAGCCGGCGAGGACAATGCCGGTCAGGCCGACTCCAACCTGGATCCAGAAGACCGCTGGTAGCGAGGTCAGAGGCCGGCGCGGCGCAGGCTGCACCAGATGCGTTTCAGTGACACTTGTGTCTGTGCTGGCTTTGACAATGCGCAGCGCAACCGAACCTTGCGCGAGGATCGCCGCAATCCGGCCCTGGCGCTCCATGAAGCCGGCAAAGGTCCGCGCATCGGGCAGGGTGTCAGGCTCTTCGATCCTGTCCTGCGGAGTCAGGCTCAGCGCCCATGGATCGGGTGCATCGGCATGGCGGAGTTCGATGATCCGGTCCCCTGGCGCGATCAACCCGGCGGCGGGCCCATCCGTCGCGACACGTTGGACAAGAACGCCCTGTCCTGGCCCATCTGTCAGGTACAGTCCCATCCATGGCTGGTGTAGCGAGGTCCAAACGACAACCCCCGTCGAAACCAAACCCAACATCAAAGTGACGATAACCACCAGAATGGGCGAGGCTTTTTGAATAAGGCTCTTCATGAATGGTCCGTGAAACACTCAAAAATCAATTATCTACCTTAGGAGTATTTTTTTGACCCTGCCTACCCCTGAACAGGGGGGAGACAGGTAGAAGCGCGACAATCCATATCTCGATCATCTTTTTTCAATGGAGATCCAGGATATGATTGATTCCAGACACATGCGTTTCGGCCTTCTCTTGCTCGCCAGCACTGCCCTCGCGGGCTGCCTTGGCGATAGCAACGGAACCGCAAGCACAAGCGGCGCGACCAGTGTTTCCCCCTATCAGGCTGAATTCGACCGGGTCAGTGCGATCGCACCCACCTCGGACATGCCCACCGCGATTCAAGCCACCTACGCTGGTCAGATGCGGGCGGATGTGAGCGAAGGCTCGGCCGTGGTCGGTGAGATCGTGGCGGATCTGAACCTTGATGTAGATTGGACCGATGGGCAGACGGCCAACCCGTTCACAGGTTCCGCCTCGAATTTCCAGGGGCGCCTGTCGGGGGGCGATTTCGAGGCCATAGACGGCACGCTTTCGGTCGACCCGGCCTTTGCGGGAACGATTGCCCGGACCGTGATCCCGGGCGGCACCTTCGGTGGCGTCACCATCCCAGAAGTGCAGACCGGCGCGATGAACGTCACGCTGTCAGGACAGCTGACGCAGGGGACCGATACCGCTGACACGACCGTGGCACTGGGTGGCAACTTCCTAGGATCGGGCGCCAGCGCGGCTGTCGGCGCGGTTTCGGGCGGATTCAGCAACGCAGCTGCGCCTGGTCCATCCATCTTTGATGGCGCCATCGGCGGAACATACTACCTCGAACGACAGTGATGCGTCGCGGCAAGGCCATGACCACCTGCCGCACGAAGGGTCGCGACCTCCGCCTTTTGTGCGTGCAGTTGTGTCTGGTACTTTGCCTTGTCCTGCCCCTGCCGCACAAGGCGGGGGCAGACCCATCTGCCCCGGATGAGATCATCCGGCAGGCCGAGGCCCAGATCGTCCACGGGCAAGCCCTTGAAGGGGTTGCCAGGTTGACGAGCCTTGGCCCGCAACCCGACAGGACGCTTGAATTGCGCAGGCTCTGGGCCCTTGCCATGGCACAGGCGCGCGCTGACCGACCTCGCGCAGCGCTACCCCATCTTGAACGGCTGGTGTCACTGGCACCGGAAAACCCGACCTACCGCGTGGAACTGGCGGCGGCGCTTGACCGCGCGGGCCAAACCGACCGGGCGCGCTATCATTATGATTTGGCGCGCGGTGCAGGCCTTGATCCCGCACTGGGCCAGGAAATCGCTGACCGCATTGCGCGGATCGAGCGTGAAAAATTCTGGGAGGGGAGCTTTGCCATCGCCCTGACTCCGGAAAGCAATGCAGCGCGGCGCACGGCGGCGGATACGATCTTTATCGGCAACTTGCCCTTCCGCCTGCGTCCCGAAGCGCAGGCCCAGGCCGCGCAGGGTGTGAAAATCAACCTCGGCATCGCCGCCCTTCCCAAGCTGGGCCCGGACCTGCGCGCCCGTATCGGCCTTTCGACCGAAGCCCGGCTTTTCGAGGGTTCTACCCCTGATGATATCCAGACCACGGCGGAACTGGGCCTGGTTCACCTCGGAGATCGCAGCCGCCGTATCGGCGTGGGCATGCTGCTGGGCAAACGCTGGATCAACGGCACCGATTATGCCCGTTCAAAAGGCGGATTCCTGACATGGAGCCGCTCGCTGGGTATGGCAGCCCGCAGCAGCCTGGCCGTCACGCTTCTGCGCGACATCACCGACTACGACCGCGCAGCCTTTCGCCAAACGACCCGCACGCTGGGAGTTCTGCGTCTTGCACATCTCGCCTCCAGCCAGATGCAACTTCGGCTTGGTCTGTCCCTAGAACGCAGCGACAGCCGACTGCCTTGGGAAAGCGGGGACCGCGCCAGTGTAAGCATCGGCGCTCAATATGCGTTTCGCGGTGGTATTCTGGCCGATATGGAACTGTCCACCGGAACATTGGCCCGCGATGCCACCGACCCTTTCTTCGGGATAAGGCGCAAGGATGATCGCCATAGCGCGCAAATCCGGCTGACGCATCGCGACTGGACGCTGGGTGGTTTTGCTCCTGTGTTGGAATTGGGCCTGGAAAAGCAGCGGTCCAGCAACAGCATCTACAGCTATGACAACACCCGCGCGGCCATCGGCCTGACCCGCCGCTTCTGAGCGGCGACAGATGGCTCGCTAATGGGTTGGAGGGGCTTTCCGCTGCAATTGAGCAAGGTCAACCGATCTATCGCCCACCCGACCGGAAACTTTCGTCCGATAGACCACAGGCCAAAGATGCACCAACGATCTATCGGAAAACACGGTGGTGCATGCCAGTGCAGTTTTCGAGGGCCAGTTTTTCGAGGGCCAGTTCAGTCCACCAGATGAAGACCGAAATGGCGCAAAAAAGATCTGCGCAGGTAGGCTGTCTCAGTAACGCAAAACGCTTGAGCGCGGCGCAATCGAGGTCACTTCGTGAGATATGGCTTTTCAGCCTTCCAGATGATTGCCCACGACTATTGATATCAAAAACCGCAGCCCATCAGGATCGCTCTTGATGAGTGCATGAACCGAGAGAGCCATGGC
>JAJLKH010000068.1:0-58496 GCA_033839205.1 Rhodobacterales bacterium
GGCCATCTACCGCATCCGCAAGGCGGTGCACCACCGCGCCGGCGACAAGTGGTGCGTGTACCCGATGTACACCTTCGCGCACCCGATCGAGGACGCCATCGAGCGCCTCACCCACTCGATCTGCACCCTGGAGTGCGAGGACCAGCGCCCGTTCTACGACTGGCTGCTCGACGCGCTGGCCGAGGGCGGCTTCTTTGCCCGCCCGCTGCCGCAGCAGATCGAGTTTGCGCGCCTCAACCTCACCTACGTGGTGCTCTCCAAGCGCAAGCTGATCCAGCTGGTGGACGAAGGCCATGTGGCCGGCTGGGACGACCCGCGCCTGCCCACCCTGGTCGGCGCGCGCCGCCGCGGCTACACGCCGGAAGGCTTCCGCCGCTTCGCCGAGCGCATCGGGGTGTCCAAGGCGGACTCGTGGATCGACATCAGCGTGCTGGAAGAATGCATGCGCGAGCATCTCAACGAAGCGGCCGAGCGCCGCGTCGCGGTGCTCGACCCGCTGAAGCTCGTCATCACCAACTACCCGGAGGGCGAGAGCGAGCTCTGCCAGGCGCCCAACCACCCGCTCAAGCCGGAGCTGGGCAAGCGCGACATGCCCTTCACCCGCGAGCTGTGGATCGAGCGCGAGGACTTCATGGAGGAGCCGGTCAAGGGCTATCACCGACTCTACCCGGGCAACATGGCGCGCCTGCGCTACGGCTTCGTCATCAAGTGCACCGGCTGCGAGAAGGATGCCGACGGCAACATCACCTCGGTGCTCGCCGAATACATGCCGGACTCCAAGTCCGGCACCCCGGGCGCCGACAACTACAAGATCAAGGGCAACCTGCACTGGGTGTCGGCCGCGCACGGCTACCAGGCCGAAGTGCGGCTCTACGACCGCCTGTTCGCCCACCCCAACCCGGGCGCGCGCCGCGAAGGCGATGCGGAAGGCGTCGAGCGCAGCTTCCTCGACGACCTCAACCCGGAGTCCATGCGCGTCATCCGCGCCTGGCTGGAGCCTTCGCTCAAGCACGCCCAGCCGGAAGACCGCTTCCAGTTCGAGCGCCACGGCTACTTCGTCGCCGACCGCCGGGACTCGCGCGACGGCGCGCCGGTGTTCAACCGCACGGTGACGCTGAAGGACACCTGGAAGAAGTAGGCCCGCACTTGCCTGCCGCCATGATCCGCGTAGCATGACGGAGACACGAAAGGGACACGGATCATGACACGCAGGTGGCGCGGCATCCTCATCGCAATCCTGATCGTGGCGGCGCTCGCCGCCCTTGGCGCCTGGCTCGCCCGACCCGACCCGCTGACCGTCGCCGTGAGGACGGTCGACCGCGGACGGGTCGAGGCCAGCGTCTCCAACACCCGCGCCGGCGAAGTCGAAGCCTGCCAGCGCACCAAGCTGTCCACCATCCTCGGCGGACGCATCGAATACCTGGGTGTCAAGGAAGGCGACCACGTTGAAGCCGGCCAGGTGCTGATGCGCCTGTGGCACGAGGACATCCGCGCACGCGCCGAGGTGGCCGAGGCCCAGGTGGCCACCGCCAGGAGCCGCGTGCGCGAAGCCTGCACCGTGGCCGGCAACGCCGAGCGCGAGGCCGAACGCCAGGAGGCGCTGGCGACCCGCGGCTTCGTGTCCGCCTCCCGCGCCGAGACCGCGCGCAGCGAGGCCGATGCCCGGCGCGCCACCTGCATCAGCGCACGTGCCGACCTGACCACCGCCGAACGCCAGCTCGCCGCCGCCGGCATCGACCTGGGACGCATCGTCATCGCCGCGCCCTTCGCCGGCACGGTGGCGAAGATCACCGGCGAACTGGGCGAGTACTCCACCCCCTCGCCGCCGGGCGTGCCCACCCCGCCGGCCATCGAACTGTTCGACGACAGCTGCCTGTACGTGAAGGCGCCGATGGACGAGGTCGACGCCCCGCGCATCCAGCCCGGCATGACCGCGCGGGTCAGCGTAGACGCCCTGCCCGGCAAGCACTTCGCCGCCCGCGTGCGCCGCGTCGCACCCTATGTGTCGGCGCAGGAGCGCCAGGCGCGCACGGTGGACATCGACGTGGATTTCGCCTCGCAGGACGAGGCGCGCGGCCTGCTGGTGGGCTACAGCGCGGACGTCGAGATCATCCTCGCCACGCGCGAGAACGTGCTGCGCGTGCCTACCGCGGCGCTGCGCAGCGGCAACACCGTGCTGGTGGTCGACGCCGACGGCGTGCTGGCCGAACGCACGCTGCAGACCGGCGTGGCCAACTGGGAGTACACCGAGGTCACCGACGGGTTGAGCGAGGGCGAGCGCATCGTCACCTCGCTGGAGCGCGAGGGCATCGCGCCCGGCGTGCGGGTGACGACCGAGCCGTCCGCCGGGCGCTGAGCGCGGCCATGGCGCTGATCGAACTCGACGGCATCGAGCGCGTCTTCACCCTGGGCGACAGCCAGGTGCACGCGCTGCAGGACGTACGCCTGCGCATCGAGGCCGGTGAGTACCTCTCGGTGATGGGCCCCTCCGGCTCGGGCAAGTCCACCCTGCTCAACCTGCTCGGCCTGCTCGACCGCCCCAACGCCGGCCACTACCGCCTGGAAGGGCGCGACGTGACCACGCTGTCGGCCGACGAGCAGGCCCGCGTGCGCCGCGAGCGCATCGGCTTCGTGTTCCAGAGCTTTCACCTGGTGCCGCGCCTGTCGGCCGCCGAGAACATCGCCCTGCCGCTGATGCTCGCCGGCCTGCCGAGCGCCGAACGCCACGCGCGGGTGGCGCGCGCGCTCACCGACTTCGGCCTGGAGACGCGCGCCGACCACCGCCCCGACCAGCTCTCCGGCGGCCAGCGCCAGCGCGTGGCGATCGCCCGCGCCACCATCATGCAGCCGGCCATGCTGCTGGCCGACGAACCCACCGGCAACCTCGACCGCGCCACCGGCCAGGAAGTCACCCGCCTGCTTGAAGAACTCAACGGACGCGGCGTGACCCTGATCGTGGTCACCCACGATCCGGCCATGGGCGAACGCGCCCGGCGCTGCCTCCGCATGGAAGACGGGCGCATCGTCGGCGACCTGCAGCAGTCGCCAGCCGACCCCGCCGCCACGCCAGACGCAGGCCGCTGATGCGCGCCGCCGACACCCTGCGCTTCGCCACCCGTGCGGCCACCGGCAATCCGCTGCGCACCGCCCTGATGGTGCTGGCGATGGCGATAGGCGTGGCCGCGGTGGTCGTGCTCACGGCCCTGGGCGACGGCGCGCGGCGCTACGTGGTCGGCGAGTTCGGCTCGCTGGGCAGCAACCTGGTGATCGTGCTGCCCGGGCGTTCCGAGACCGGCGGCATCAATCCGGGCAGCTTCGTCACCTCCACCCCGCGCGACCTCACCGTGGAAGACGCCCAGGCGCTGCTGCGCTCGCCGCTGGTCACCCGTATCGCCCCGCTGGCGGTGGGCAACAGCGAGATCTCGGCCGGCGGCCGGCTGCGCGAGGTGATGGTGCTGGGCACCAGCGCGGACTTCACCGCGGTGCGCGAACTCGAGCTCGCCGCCGGGCGCTTCCTGCCGCGCGAAGACCTGCGCCGCGCCACCAACATCGCGGTCATCGGCGCCACCATCCAGCGCGAGCTGTTCGGCAACGAGCCCGCGGTCGGCCGCCTGGTGCGCATCGGCGACCGGCGCTTCCGGGTGATCGGCGTGATGGCCGCCGCCGGCCAGGGCCTGGGCATGAACACTGACGAACAGGTGATCATCCCGGTCGGTGCCGCACTGGCGATGTTCGACACCAACAGCCTGTTCCGCATCCTGGTCGAGGCCCGCAGCCGGGACGCGCTGGAAGCCGCCAAGACCGACATCGCCGGGATCATCCGCAGCCGCCACGCGGGCGAGGAAGACGTCACCCTGCTGACCCAGGACGCGGTGCTCAACACCTTCGACCGCATCCTCGGCACGCTGACCCTGGCGGTGGCCGGCATTGCCGCGATCAGCCTGGCGGTCGCGGGCATCCTGGTGATGAACGTGATGCTGGTCTCGGTCACCCAGCGCACCGCCGAAATCGGCCTGCTCAAGGCCCTGGGCGCCGAGGCGCGGGCGATCCGCAACGCCTTCCTGATGGAGGCCAGCCTGCTGTCGCTGGGCGGCGGACTGGCCGGACTGGCCGTCGGCCACGGCGGCGCCGCGCTGCTGCGCCTGCTCTACCCGGCCCTGCCGGCCTGGCCGCCGGACTGGGCGGTGGCCGCCGGGCTGGGCACGGCCCTGGTCACCGGCATCGTCTTCGGCGTGCAGCCGGCGCGCCGGGCCGCCCGCCTGGACCCGGTCCAGGCCCTGGCCAAGCGGTGAGCAACATGGCCTGGCGCGACTTCCTGCTGCTGGCGCTGCGCGCACTCACCGCCCACCGCCTGCGCAGCTTCCTCACCCTGCTGGGCATCGCGGTCGGCATCGCCGCGGTCATTTTGCTCACTTCCATCGGCGAAGGCGTGCACCGCTTCGTGCTCGCGGAGTTCACCCAGTTCGGCACCAACGTGATCGAGATCACCCCGGGCCGCCAGGGCGCGCGCGGCGGCCCGCCCGGCCTGCCCAACACCTCGCGCGAGCTGACCCTGGACGATGCCGCCGCCCTGGAGCGCCTGCCGCAGGTGACCGGGGTCACCCCGGTGGTGTTCGGCAACGCCGAGGTGCATGGCAACGGCCGGGTGCGGCGCACCGCGATCTATGGCGTGGGTGCGGGCTTCTCGCAGGTGTTCACCCTGCAGGTGCGCAGCGGCCGCTTCCTGCCGCCGGACGACCCGGCCCATGCACGCGCCTTCGTGGTGCTGGGCGCCAAGCTCAAGCGCGAGCTGTTCGGCGAGGCGAGCGCCCTCGGCGAACGGGTGCGCATCGGCGGCGAACGCTACCGGGTGATCGGCGTAATGGAGGAGAAGGGCCAGATCCTCGGCTTCGACCTCGACGACACCGCCTACATCCCCGCCGGGCGCGGGCTGGCGCTGTTCCAGCGCGACGGCCTGATGGAGATCAACGTGTCCTACGCCGAGGGCGTGCCCGCGGCCAGCGTCGCGGCCGAGGTGCGTCGCGTGCTCGAAGCGCGCCACGGCCGCGAGGACTTCACCCTGACCACCCAGGAAGACATGCTGCGCACGCTGTCGAACATCCTCGACATCCTCACCGCCGCGGTGGGCGCGCTGGGCGGCATCTCGCTGGCGGTGGGCGGGGTGGGCATCGTCACCATCATGACCATCGCGGTCGCCGAACGCACCAACGAGATCGGCCTGCTGGTGGCCCTGGGCGCACGGCGCAGCACGGTGCTGCTGCTCTTCCTCGCCGAGGCGGTGCTGCTCTCCGCACTGGGCGGCGTGCTCGGCCTGCTGGCCGGCGCGGGCATCGCCCAGCTCGTCGGCGTCCTCCTGCCGGCCCTGCCGGTCGCCACGCCCTGGCACTTCGTGGTGCTGGCCGAGGTGGTGGCGGTGGTCATCGGCCTGGTCGCCGGCGTACTGCCGGCACGCCGCGCCGCCGGTCTGGACCCGGTCGAAGCGCTGCGCGCCGAGTAGCCCGGAAACGGGTCGGCCGCGGTCGCTCCGTTTGCGCAGGATCAAGAACTTCCGTAATAGTCCCTCACATCCGCCCCTCCCGGCCTAGATTGAAAACAGAGAAAGGTCCGCTGACGCGGACCGCACAATGGCAGGAGGAGATCATGTGTTTCTTCGATTCCCCGGTTGCGCCCTGTGAGAAGGTGCACGAGATGGTGCTGCTGGACGAAACCCAGCAGGAATGCGCGCACGAGCACGACTGCCCGCCCGGCCGCGAGTGCCCGCTGGCCGGCCGTTTCACCGAGGTGAGCGGCATCGACCCGGAACACGCCGAGCAGTTCGCGACGACACACCACGCGCCCTGATTCAGCGCTGCACGGAACGATGCGTGGTAAAGCCCCGCGCAGGAGGACCGCAGGAACGGTCCTGGCCGCGTTGTGGCCTGCGGCAAGGTCGAGGCCAAACCCGTCGATGCCGGAAATGACACTCCGTCTTGGCTCCGGGTACCGGCCGGTACGCCCGGTTTGTGCGAGAATGCCGGGCGCTTTTCGCGCCGCGCCCGCACGCCGCGGGCATCTACCGCAACGGACTGACCGGAATCCATGGACTGGCTGCAAGTCGTCATTCTCTCGGTGCTGCAGGGGCTCACCGAGTTCCTGCCCATTTCCAGCTCGGCACACCTGATCCTCGTTCCCACGCTCACCGGCTGGCCGGACCAAGGCCTGGCCTTCGACGTGGCGCTGCACATCGGCAGTCTCACCGCCGTGGTGATCTACTTCCGCCGCGACCTCGCCGGCATGGCAAGGAGCTGGACACGCTCGCTCACCACCCGCCGGCTCGATGCCGACGCCCGCCTGGCCTGGGCGGTGCTGCTCGGCACCATCCCGGTGGGCCTCGCCGGCCTGGCCACCAAGGACATCGTCGAAACCCACCTGCGCTCGCCGGTCATGCTGGCCATCGGCCTGATCGCCTTCGGCCTGCTGCTTAGCTGGGCGGACTGGCGCCATCGCGGCACCCGCAGCGAGCACCAGATCACCTGGCGGGACGTGCTCATCGTCGGCTGCGCCCAGGCCCTGGCCCTGTTTCCCGGCACCTCGCGCTCGGGCATCACCATGACCGCGGCGCTGATGGCCGGCCTCAGCCGCGAAGGCGCCTCGCGCTTCTCCTTTCTGCTGTCCATTCCGGTGATCGTGCTCGCCGGCGGGCTGGAGACCCGCGAACTGCTGAGCAACGGCCACCCGGTGGACTGGAACGCACTGTGGCTGGGCGCGGTGCTGTCGGGCATCAGCGCCTACCTGTGCATCCATTACTTCCTGGTCTTCATCAACCGCATCGGCATGCAGCCTTTCGTCGCCTATCGCCTGCTGCTCGGCGCGATCCTGCTGTGGCTCTACCTGTAGCGAACGGCGAGACTCGCTGCGCCGGGCGCCGGGCGCCTGGCGCAGCAGCCAATGTTCACCCATGATGAAACAGCGCCGGTGCGCACCGGCCTCTCTTCATGACCCACGGAGGTGAACAATGAATTTCCTGTGGTTCCTGCTGATCGGTCTCGTGGCCGGCTGGCTGGCCGGCATCGTGGTGCGCGGCGGCGGCATGGGCCTGCTCGGCAACCTGGTGGTCGGCGTGGTCGGCGCTTTCATCGGCGGCACGCTGTTCAGCTTCTTCGGCCTTGCGTCCGGCAGCGGCATGCTGGGCAGCCTGCTGGTGGCCACCGTCGGCGCCGTGGTGCTGCTGGTGCTGGTGCGCGCGATCAAGCGCGCCTGAACACGGCAATCAAGCGGCCGGCGCGCCCTCGCCCGCCCCGCTGGCACCACGGGCGGCGACATGTGACGGAAAGCGCCGCATCAGCCACAGCAGCAGCGGCAGGCCGAGCAGGGCCAGCCCCGCGGTGAAGGTGAAGAAGGTGGCCCAGTCGCCGTCCAGGCGGTCCACCATGTAGCCGGCCGAGGCCGACAGCCAGATGCGCGACAGATTGCCCAGCGAGGCGAGCAGCGCGTACTGGGTGGCGGTGTACGCGACATTGCACAGCCCCGAGAGATAGGCGACGAAGGCCACGGTGACCAAGCCGGTGGTGAAGCTGTCGGACACCACCGCCACCGCGAGCATCCACTTCTGCTGACCGACCACGGCGAGCGCGGAATAGGTGAGATTGGTCGCCGCGGTCAGGAAACCGGCGACGAACAGCGCGCGCAGCACGCCGATACGCGCCGCCAGCACGCCGCCGAGGAAGACCCCGACCATGTTCGCCGCAAAGCCATACACCTTGGAGACCTCGGCAATGGTCTCCAGCGAGAAGCCCAGTTCGCGGTAGAACACCCCGGACATGCGCCCCAGCATGGCGTCGCCGAACTTGAACACGAAGACGAAGACCAGCACCAGCAGCCAGCCGTCACGCCGCATGAATTCGGCAAAGGGCGCCACCACAGCGTTATAGAGCCAGGCCGCCACCGCCGCGGTCCCTGCCGGCAGACGGCCGGCGAGGCGTGCGCGCACGGCGGCCTCCTCCTCGGCCACGCGGCGCGGAATGGCGCGCACCGGTTCGGGGCTGGCGAGGATGGCCAGCACGCCGACCAACACCGCCAGCGCTAGGATCTGGTAGGACGCCTGCCAGCCGAACTGCCCGGCCAGCAGCAGGCCACCAGCGCCGCCCACCAGCGTGCCGCCCAGGTGCCAGCCCCAGATCGCCACCGCCGAGCCGGCGCCGTACTGCTCGGGCGTGAGCGAGTCGATGCGGTAGGCGTCGATAACGATGTCCTGGGTGGCGCTGGCGGTGGTCACCAGCAGCGTGGCCACCGCCATCATCCACAGGTGCTGGGCGGGCGCGGAATAGGACATCCACAGGATGGCGCCGATCAGCGCGATCTGCGTGGCCAGCGCCCAGCCGCGCCGCCGCCCGAAGCGGTCGGTGAGCCAGGGCAGGCGCAGATGGTCGATCAGCGGCGCCCACAGGAAATTGATCGCGTAGGGGGTGGCGGCGAGCGCAAACAGCCCGATGTCGGTGCGGCTCACGCCTTCGTCGCGCAGCCAGATCGACAGGTTGGAGAACACCAGCGGCGCCGGCAGGCCGCTGGAGAAACCCAACGCCAGCAGGGTCAGCATGCGGCGGTTTAGGTAGGTGGCGAAGGCCGCCGCCAGCCGGTCACGCATCAGAAGTGCTCGTCCTCGCGGAGATACCGCCACTGCCCGGCGGGCAGGTCACCCAGGCGCACCTTGCCGATGCGCACGCGCTTCAGGCCCACCACCTTGAGGCCGACCAGCTCGCACATGCGGCGGATCTGGCGCTTGCGCCCTTCGCGCAGCACGAAGCGCAGTTGGTCCGGGTTGGCCCATTCGACCTGGGCCGGGCGCAGCCTGCGGCCGTCCAGTTCCAGGCCGTGGTTGAGCAAGGCCAGACCCTCGGCCGAGAGTTCGCCTTCGACGCGCACCAGGTATTCCTTGTCGACCTTGGAGTCGTCGCCGATCAGCTGACGGGCGACGCGGCCGTCCTGGGTGAGCACCAGCAGGCCGGTGGAGTCGATGTCCAGCCGCCCGGCGGGCGCCAGACCCTTCAGATGGCTGTAGTGGAAGTTCTGCGCCTCGCCGACGTCGAACTGGTTCTCCGCCTTGATCAGCACCACCGCCGGCTCGTAGCCCGGCTCCGGCTGGCCGGAGACGTAGCCCACCGGCTTGTGCAGCAGGATGGTGACGCGCTGCGCCTGCTGGCGGCGCGCCTCGGGTGCCACGGTGATGTTGGCGCCCGGATCGATGCGGGTGCCCAGTTCGGTGATCCGCCGGCCGTCCACGAACACCCAGCCGCGCTCGATCAGCCCGTCGGCCTCGCGCCGCGAGCACAGGCCGCGCTCGGCCATGACCTTGGACAGGCGCACGCCCTCGGGCGCGCCCTCTGCAATGCCGGCAGGGCTGCGCGGGGCGGGCTGCGGACGTGGCGTGGCGGCGCGCGCGGGGCGGTCGGTGCTGCGGCGATCCGTCGTGGCGCGGGCCGGGCGCTCGGTGGGCGCGCGGCCGGGCCTGCCGCCTGCTTCGGTCGCGGGGCGTGCGGGGCGGTCGGTGCTGCGGCGATCCGTCGTGGCGCGGGCCGGGCGCTCGGTGGGCGCTCGGCCGGGTTTGCCACCGGCTTCGGTCGCGGTGCGACGCGCCGGCTGGCGCTCGCGTCCCTCGGCCGCCTTGGGCGCGGCACGGCTGGAAGCCCGTTCCGCCGCATCGCGCGGCGCACCGGTCCTGGCCCGCGTCTCCTTGGCCCGGCGCTCGCCGCCCGCAGCGGGCGACGGCTTCCGGTCACTCTTGGACGCGGCCGGCTTGCGTGCCGGCGCGGTGTCCCGCTTGGCCGCAGCCGCCTCTGGCGCGTCTGCGGGCGGTTCGGCCGGCTCGGTCTCGGGTGCGCGCGCGCGGACCTTCAGGGTGCCGGCGACGCGGGACGGCGCGGGCGCGGGGGGAGTTCTGCGTGTGGTGTTCACTGGAAACCTCGGGCCGTCCGGAGAAAGGCCGGACCAAAGCCCAGCATTATCCTTGAAACCGCCCCGAGCGCGGTCGTTCGGCGCAGACTCAGCCGCGCGGTGCCTGCTCGGGGCGCTCCTCGCCCTCGCCTTCCGGCAGGCCATCGAAGGTGCTCCAGCCTTGCGGACGGCCGGTGGACGGCAGATCGCCGCGCAGTTCCTCATGCTCGTGCAGATGCGCCTTGGCGATGAAATGCGCGGAGATCGGCGCGGTGAGGAAGAGGAACACGCTGATCAGCACCTCGTGGATCGACAGCGTGCCCTCGATGCCGAAGAAGAACAGCATGGAGGCCACCAGCGCACCGCCCACGCCCAGGGTGGTGGCCTTGGTCGGCCCGTGCAGGCGGGTGAGCAGTTCGGGCAGCTTGACCAGGCCGATCGAGCCGATCAGGGCGAAGATGCCGCCGAGCACGATCAGCACGGAAACCAGCAGTTCGAGCAGGAAGTTCATCGCTGTCTCACTCGATGACGTCGCCGCGCAGGATGAAGCGGCAGTAGGCGACGGTGGAGATGAAGCCGAACATGGCGAACAGCAGCGCGGCCTCGAAGAACACCGTGGTGCGCTGCTGGATGCCGAACAGGATGATCAGCGCGATGACGTTGATCACCATGGTGTCCACCGCCAGCACGCGGTCCATCAGCGAAGGGCCGCGCAGCAGGCGCCACAGGTTGAGCAGCACGGCCATCGACACCGCGACATAGCCGAAGTTGAGGGCATGTTCGATCACGGGAAGATCTCCATCAGGCGGGCCTCGTAGCGCTCCTTCATCTGTCGCACCGCTTCCTCTGCGTCGGGCGCATCCAGGCAGTGCACCAGCAGGCTGCGGCCGTCGGCCGACAGGTCGCAGGACACCGTGCCCGGCGTCATGGTGATGGTGCCGGCCAGCACGGTGATCGCCTCGGGCGAGCGCAGTTCCAGCGGCACGGTCACCCAGCGCACGTGCAGCTCGTCGGCGCGGCGGAACAGGATCAGGCGGGCGACCTGCAGATTGGCCACCACCACGTCCCAGGCCACCAGCGCCATGTAGGAGAAGGCCTTGCCGTAGGCCTTCACCGGCGGGCGCTCCGGCCAGAAGTTGCTGGTGATGATAGGGATCACCACCCCGAGCAGGCTGCCCATCAGCAGCCCGCCGGCACTGAAGTTGTTGAGCAGCAGCATCCACAGCGCGATCAGCACCACGGTCAGCAGGGGGTGCGGCAGCCAGCGCTGCATGAAGCTGCGCCCGTCGTTATCGGACCTGTCGGCCATCACTGCCCTCCTTCTGCCGCGCCCAGCACCGCGTCGATGTAGCCCGCCGGCGCGAAGACCTGCGCCGAGGTCTGTTCCAGCCACGCGTGGACCGGCCCGGCCGCCACCGTCAGCACCGCCAGCACCGCCAGCAGTCCGCCCACCGCCACGAAAGGCAGCACCGGCGCCGGCCGCCGGCTCGCCGTGGCAGGTGCGTCCAGTGCGTGACTCTTCCAGAACATCAGGCTGCCGCCGCGCGCAAAACCCAGGATGGCGAGCAGCGAGGTGGCCAGGATCAGCGTCCAGAACCACACCGCCTGCGGATGAGCGCGCACCGCGTCGAGCACCAGCAGCTTGCCGAGAAAGCCCGACAGCGGCGGCATGCCGGCCACCGCGATGGCGGCGGCGAAGAACAGCCCGGCGATCAGCGTTCCCTGGGCGAAGCGCGGGGCCAGCGCCAGGCGGTCGCGCTGCACGCCGCGGCGCTCGGCGACCAGGTCGGCAATCAGGAACAGGGCCGCGGCGCCGAAGGTGGAATGCACCAGGTAGAACAGCGCGGCGCTGAGCGCCTGCGGGGTGAACACCGACACCGTGGCGAGCAGCATGCCCATGGAGCCGATCACTGCGAAGCTGGCCATCTGCCCCAGGCTGCGCGCGGCGAACACGCCGCTCATGCCCAGCACCAGGGTCAGCAGACCCGCCGGCAGCAGCCAGGGCGCGGCAATCCACGCCGCCTCGCCGGCATCCGCGCCGAAGGCCAGCACGTAGAGGCGGATGATGGAATAGGCGCCGACCTTGGTCATGATGGCGAACAGCGCCGCCACCGGGCCGGGCGCATTGGCATAGGTGCCGGGCAGCCAGAAATGCAGCGGCACCAGCGCCGCCTTGACGCCGAACACCAGCAGCAGGAGCACCGCGCCGGTCTGCAGCAGGGCCTGGTCGGCGGCCGGCACTTGCGGCACCTTGAGCGCCAGGTCGGCCATGTTGAGCGTGCCGGTGACGCTGTAGATCAGGCCCACCGCGATCAGGAACAGCGAGGAGCCGACCAGGTTGGTGACCACGTACTGCACGCCGGCCTTCACCCGCAAGCCGCCACCGCCATGGACCATCAGGCCGTAGGAGGCGATCAGCAGGACCTCGAAGAACACGAAGAGGTTGAAGGCGTCACCCGTCAGGAAGGCGCCCAGGATACCCATCAACTGGAACTGGAACAGCGCATGGAAATGATGGCCGCGCTTGTCCCAGCCGGACCCGATGGCATAGAGCACCACCGCCACGGCCAGGGCCGAGGTCAGGGTGATCATCGTGGCCGAAAGCCTGTCGAGCACCAGCACGATCCCGAAGGGCGCGGGCCAGTTGCCCAGCTCGTAAACACCGATCCGGCCGCTCATGCTTTCGATCAGCAGGCCGGTCGAAATCCCCAGAAGACCCACGGTCGAGGCGACGGAAAAGACGCGCTGCAGCGCGACCTGGTAACGCGCCGCCAGAATGATGACGGCCGCGACCAGCGGCGGCAGCAGGACGGGGGCGATGATCCAGTGGTTCATTTGCCGGCCTCCGCGCTGTCGTCCTGGCCTTCATTGAGGTTCACATGATCGGTGCGGGCGGACAGAAATGCGCCGAGGCCCATCAGCACCACCACCGCCGTCATCCCGAAGGAGATCACGATCGCGGTCAGCACCAGCGCCTGCGGCAGTGGATCCGTGTAGGTCGGTGTCTTGTTCAGCAGCACCGGCGGCAGGTTGATCGCGATCCGCCCCGAGGCGAAGAGGAACAGGTTCACCGCATAGGTCAGCATCGAGATTCCAAGGATCACCGGAAAGGTGCGCTGCCGCAGCAGCAGGTAGATCCCGGCGGCGGTCATGGCGCCGATTGCAGTTGCAAGAAGGTATTCCATTACGCGTCCTTCGCCTCCTGCGGCAGATCCCGCGAGGGGTCGATATCCATGGGGTAGGGGCTGGGCCGGTCACCGGCCCGGTGTGCAAACCGCGAGAGGCTTTCCAGCGCCAGCATCACCGCGCCCACGACGCAGAGGAACACGCCCACGTCGAAGGCCATGGCGGTCGCCAGTTCGAACTCGCCCATCGGCGGGATCTGGAAATAGCCGTAGTTGCTGGTCAGGAAGGGCCGGTCCGCAAACCAGGATCCGATCCCGGTGAAGGCGGCGGCAAAGACCCCCAGCGCGATGATCATGTGATAGGGGTAGCGCTGCCGCGCCGTCGCCCAGTCAAAGCCGCTGGCCATGTATTGCATCACCAGCGCGATCGCCACGATCAGGCCCGCGATGAAGCCGCCGCCGGGTTCGTTATGGCCGCGCAGGAAGATGAAGACGCCGACCATCAGGGCGATGGGCATCATCACGCGGGTCGCCACCACCATCATCAGCGGGTGACGGTCGCCTGCCTCGAGCGGGTTGATCGGGCGCTGCTTCAGCCAGGCGCCAATCGGGCTGTTCAGCACCGATTCCGTCATGGCGAAGATGACAAGGGCGGCGATGCCCAGAACGATGATCTCGCCGAAGGTATCGAAGCCGCGGAAGTCCACCAGAATCACGTTGACCACGTTGGTGCCCCCGCCGCCGGGTTTGGAGTTGGCCAGATGGAAGGCCGAGATGCTTTCCTGCGAGAAATCCGACAGCAGCATGGCCAGCGACAGCCCGCCGACCGCAAGACCGCCCAGCACCGCGATGGTGCCGTCGCGGAACCGCCGTGCATTGCTGCTTTCCACGGGGGTATGCTTGGGCAGGAAGTTCAGCGCCAGCAGCAGAAGGATGATCGTCACCACCTCGACCGAGATCTGGGTCAGCGCTAGGTCGGGGGCGGACATATAGGCGAAGGCGACCGACACGATCAGGCCGACGATCCCCATCAGAACCAGCGACAGCAGGCGATTGCGGTGGAAGGCCACCATGCAGCCTGTTGCCACCATCAGCAGGATCCACCCGATCAGGGGCACCGGGCCGATGGCCAAGGCTTCGCGGACGGGGGCGGGGTTGGTGCCGCCGAACCAGGCCGCGCTGCCGGCCAGGATCACGGCCAGGGTGAAGATGGCGGCGTATCGTGTCATCGCGCCATTGTGCAGACCATCGGTCAGCGCATTCGCCGCGCCGGTCACTGCGCGCATCAGGGCATCGAAGATCGCCTTGGCCTCGGGGCGGCGGGCGCGGATCCATGCCGCGTCCAGCGGACGGTGCATGGCCAGCAGGATCAAACCGCCCGCGACGGCGATGATCGACATGAAGAGTGCTGCATTCACGCCGTGCCAGATCTTGAGCGAGTAATAGGGCAGTTCTCCGCCGATGACGGCACCGGAGGCGGTGGCGACAAGGGGGCCGACCATCAGCGCGGGCATGATACCGATCAGCACGACCAGCACCGCCAGAAGTGCGGGTGGGGCCCACATGCCGAAGCCGGGATCATGCGGTTTGGCCGGGTAATCGTCGCGCTTGGGGCCCAGGAAGGTATGCACGATCAGGCGGAACGAATAAGCGACCGAGAAGAGCGCCCCCAGCGTGGCCAGGGCGGGAACAATCCAGTGATTGCCGTTCCATGGTGCTTCGGTGGCGGCATCCAGCATCATTTCCTTGGACAGGAAGCCGTTGAACAGCGGAATACCCGCCATCGACAGACCGGCCACCATCACGATGGTGAAGGTCACGGGCATCAGGTGACGCAATCCGCCAAGACGCTTGATGTCGCGGGTATGGGTTTCGTGATCCACGATGCCCGCGCTCATGAAGAGTGCGGCCTTGAAGGTGGCGTGGTTGATGATGTGGAAGACCGCGACGACGGCGGCAAAGGGGGTGCCGAAGCCCAGAAGCATCGTGATCAGCCCCAGATGCGACACGGTCGAGAACGCAAGAAGCGCCTTGAGGTCATCCTTGAAGAGCGCGATCACCGCGCCCAGCACCATGGTGATCAGGCCCGTGGTGGCCACGATGTAGAACCATTCGGGCGTGCCTGCGAGCACCGGCCAGAGCCGCGCCATCAGGAAAAGCCCGGCCTTCACCATCGTGGCCGAATGCAGGTAGGCCGAGACGGGGGTGGGGGCCGCCATCGCGTGTGGCAGCCAGAAATGGAAGGGGAATTGCGCCGATTTGGTGAAGCAGCCCAGCAGGATCAGGATCAGCGCGGGCAGATAGAGCGGGCTTGCCTGGATCAATTCCTTGTTCTGCAGGATCACGGTCAGGTCATAGCTGCCCACGATATTGCCCAGGATCAGCATGCCCCCGATCAGGGCAAGGCCGCCCATGCCGGTCACGGCCAGCGCCATGCGCGCGCCCTGCCGCCCTTCGGGCAGGTGTTTCCAATATCCGATCAGCAGGAAGGAGGACAGCGAGGTCAGTTCCCAGAAGATCAGCATGAGCAGCACGTTGTCCGACAGCACGATCCCCACCATCGCGCCCTGGAACAGCAGCAGGTAGGTGTAGAACTGCCCCATCGGATCCTGTCGCGACAGGTAGAATCGCGCGTAGATGATGATCAGAAGCCCGATGCCCAGGATCAGGCCCGCAAACAGAAGCCCCAGACCATCCAGGAAGAAGTTCGCGTTCAGGCCCAGCAGCGGCATCCATTCCAGCCGGTACTGGATGACCTCGCCGCGCATCACGGCCGGCGCGTGGACCAGCAGGCCGATCAGCGCGGTCAGCGTGACCGAGGCCGTGGCCCAGGCACAGGCGTTGCGGCCGGAACGGATCATCAAACCTGGCAGAAGCGCGCCGAGAAACGGAAGGGCAGCGATGAGGATCAAAGACACGTGTTGGGCTCCCTGGTCGACCTGTCATACCGTTGGCGGCAATGCGGTTGCGCCGTTTTAAAGAGGTTGAAACCCGGTGTGCAACACGGTTTCGCCTTGTCCGGTGCAGGGAGCCCCCAAACCGGCATATTCACTTCAAAAACTGGCATCGAATGCGCGCTGGGCCTTATTTGGGCGGGTTGGCCGCGCAAACAATAGCTTGGCGGGCGATTCTTGGCCGGTTGTTGCATGCTTGACGCAGCGTAAGCTTTGGTGGGCCGGGTCCAGAGCAGTGGGGCGCTGGATATGTCGCGAGATGCCGGCACGAAATTGCGGGGACAAATTTATTTCAAACCTAAAACATTTAGGCTTGAAATAAAAATTATCGCGGGTACGCTTTCCTTGTGGTGTCACCGGAGGAGGCGCGGCATGAAGATTGCATGTCTAGGGGGCGGTCCGGCAGGGCTTTATTTCGCCATCTCGATGAAGCTGCGCCAGCCTGATGCGCAGATCACCGTTTTCGAGCGGAATCGCCCGAATGACACCTTCGGCTGGGGCGTGGTCCTGTCCGATGATGCGCTTCAGAACCTGGAAGCGAATGATCCGGTCAGCGCGGCCACGATCCGCAGGAATTTCGCCTATTGGGACGATATCGCCGTGGTGCACGATGGGCATCGCACCGTGTCGGGCGGGCATGGCTTTGCCGGGATCGGGCGGATGAAGCTGCTGACGATCATGCAGGAGCGCGCAGCGGAACTGGGTGTCGACCTGCAGTTTGAAACCGAGGTTGGCCCGGTCGAGGATTACGCAAGCACATATGATCTGGTCGTGGCGGCGGATGGGTTGAACTCGCGCGTGCGCAGCCAATGGGCGGAGCATTTCAAGCCGGATGTGGACACGCGCCTGTGCAAGTTCATCTGGCTCGGAACGCACCAGAAATTCGACGATGCGTTCACCTTTATCTTTGAGAAGACAGCGCACGGCTGGGTCTGGGCCCATGCCTATCAGTTCGACGACAACACCGCGACTTTCATCGTGGAGTGCACGCAGGCGACCTGGAATTCCTGGGGCTTTGCGGACATGACCAAGGAAGAGACGGTCGAGACCTGCCGCCAGATCTTCGAGAAACATCTGGGCGGGCATGACCTGATGTCCAACGCCAATCACCTGCGGGGATCCGCGGTCTGGATCAACTTCCCGCGTGTGAATTGCGAACATTGGCATCATCAGAACGTGGTGCTGATGGGGGATGCGGCTGCGACGGCGCATTTTTCGATCGGGTCGGGGTCGCGGCTGGCCTTGGACAGCGCGATCGCTCTGGCGACCTATCTGGATACCGAGCCCACGCTGGAACAGGCTTTCGTCAAGTATCAGGACGAGCGGCGGCTGGATGTGCTGCGGCTGCAATCGGCGGCGCGCAATTCGCTGGAGTGGTTCGAGGAGGTGGAGCGCTATCTGGACCTTGATCCGGTGCAGTTCAACTATTCGCTGCTGACGCGAAGCCAGCGGATTTCCCACGAGAATTTGCGGTTGCGGGATCCTGAATGGCTGGCCTCGGCGGAGCGGTGGTTCCAGACACAGGCGGGGGTGCCTGCGGATGCGCCGCTGCGCGCGCCGATGTTCGCGCCGTTCAGGCTGCGTGACATGGCGCTGGCGAACCGGATCGTTGTGTCGCCCATGGCGCAGTACAAGGCGGTGAATGGCTGCCCCACCGACTGGCATTTCGTGCATTACGGCGAACGGGCCAAGGGGGGCGCGGGGCTGGTCTATACGGAAATGACCTGCGTGTCGCCCGAGGGGCGGATCACGCCGGGCTGTCCGGGCCTTTATGCGCCCGAGCATGAGGCGGCGTGGCGGCGGCTGGTGGATTTCGTCCATGCCGAGACCGAGGCAAAGATCTGCTGCCAGATCGGCCATTCCGGGCGCAAGGGGTCGACGCAGCTGGGCTGGCAGAAGATGGACGCACCGTTGGACGCCGGAAACTGGGAGATCATTTCGGCCTCGGCCATTCCTTGGTCCAAGGATAACGCCACCCCGCGCGAGATGACGCGCGCCGACATGGACCGGGTGACGGCCGAATTCGTGGCGGCTGCGCAGATGGCGGATCGCGCCGGGTTCGACATGATCGAACTGCACGCGGCGCATGGCTACCTGGTGTCGTCTTTCATCTCGCCCTTGTCCAACCGGCGGACCGATGAATATGGCGGCAGTCTGGAAAACCGGATGCGCTGGCCGCTTGAGGTCTTCGCGGCGATGCGCGCGGTCTGGCCCGCTGCCAAGCCGATGTCGGTCAGGATTTCCGCCAATGACTGGGCGGGTGACGATGGCGTCACCCCTGCCGAGGCGGTCGAGATCGCGCGGATGTTCCATGCGGCGGGGGCCGATATCATCGACGTGTCGGCGGGGCAGACATCCACGCAGGCGCGCCCGGTTTACGGCCGCATGTTCCAGACGCCCTTCAGCGACCGGATTCGCAACGAGGCAGGTCTGGCCACGATGGCGGTGGGCAATATCTACGAGCCGGATCACGTGAACTCGATCCTGATGGCGGGGCGGGCCGACCTGGTATGTCTTGCGCGGCCGCATCTGGCCGATCCCTACTGGACGCTGCATGCGGGTGTCGCTTTGGGGGATGCGCATACGCATTGGCCCTTGCCCTACCTGGCTGGGCGCGATCAGGCGATGCGGCTGGCCGAGCGTGGCGCGGAACAGGTGGGCAAGGTATGAGCCGGCGCGTTCTGGTCACGGGTGGCGGGTCAGGCATCGGACGCGCCGTGGCGCGGGCCTTTGCTGCGGCGGGTGAGCGGGTGACCATCACCGGGCGGCGGCTGCCGGCGCTGGAAGAAACAGCGCAGGGCTTCGACATGCTGTGCCGCGCCGCCGATGTGACCGACGAGGCGCAAGTGCAGGCCTTGTTTGACGCGCCCTATGACGTGGTGATCGCCAATGCGGGCGGCGGTGTGGCGGGCAAGCTGCGCGGTGTCAGCCTGGCCGATTGGAACGCCACGCTGGCGGTGAACATGACGGGCACCTTCCTATTGTTCCGCGAGGCGCTGCGGGGGATGGGGGCGGGTGGGCGGCTGATTGCCATGGCCTCGACCGCGAGCCTGAAGGGCGGTGCGACGGTTCCCGCCTATACGGCGGCCAAACATGGCGTGCTGGGGCTGGTCCGTTCGGTCGCTCTGGACGTGGCGGGCAAGGGGATCACCTGCAACGCGGTCTGCCCCGGTTTCGTGGACACCGATCTGGCCGAGGCGGCGATCAGCGCGGTGCAGAAGCGGTTCGATCTGAGCCGTGAGGCGGCGCTGGCCGAGGTGGTCGGCGACAATCCGATGGGCCGGTTGATTGCACCGGACGAGGTTGTGGCGGCGGTGATGTTCCTGGCTTCGCCCGGGGCATCCATGGTGAACGGGCATGCATTGAGCGTGTCGGGAGGCGAGATATGAGTACGCAACCAGAGCTTAGGCTGGCCGAGCAGGGATCGAAACAGCGCCTGCGCCTATGGCTGCGGCTGCTGGCGGTCACCCGCAAGATCGAGGCGGAACTGCGCGAGCGGATGCGCACCGAATTCGACAGCACCTTGCCGCGTTTCGACGTGATGGCGGCGCTGAGCCGGCACGAGCAGGGCCTGCGGATGAGCGCCCTTTCGGGCGTGCTGCGGGTGTCGAACGGCAATGTCACGGGCATCGTCGACCGGCTGGCCGAGGACGGGCTGGTCATGCGCGTGCCCGTGGCGGGCGACCGGCGCGCCACGCTGGTGCGGCTGACCGCGAAGGGCGTGGAAGTCTTTGCGCGCCAGGCGGCCGAGCATGAAGCCTGGATCGACGCCATGCTGGCCGAACTCAGCCCCGAGGAGGCGCGCAGCTATGCCGCGCGGCTGAGGACGCTGGCACAACGACTGGACGACAAGGGAGCGACGGAATGAACGCGATGCGGAGCGATGTGAAACATTTCCTGTGCAGGATCGAAGGCGGCATCGCCACCATCGCGCTGGACCGGCCCGAGCGGAAGAACCCGCTGACGTTTGACAGCTATGCCGAGTTGCGCGACTGGTTCCGCGACCTGGTCTATGCAGATGATGTGAAGGCGGTGGTCTTTGCCTCGAATGGCGGCAATTTCAGCTCGGGCGGGGATGTGCATGACATCATCGGGCCGCTGACGAAAATGAGCATGAAGGAGCTTTTGGCCTTCACCCGGATGACCGGCGACCTGGTCAAAGCCATCGTGAACTGCGGCAAGCCGGTCATTGCGGCGGTGGATGGTGTCTGTGTCGGGGCGGGGGCGATCATCGCCATGGCCTCGGACCTGCGGATCGGCACGCCGGAGGCGAAGACCGCGTTCCTCTTTACCCGCGTTGGCCTTGCGGGCTGCGACATGGGGGCCTGCGCGATCCTTCCGCGCATCATCGGGCAGGGGCGCGCGGCGGAATTGCTTTATACCGGGCGCGTCATGACGGCCGAGGAGGCAGAGCGCTGGGGCTTTTTCAACCGGCTGGTGCCCGGGGATGACCTGGCGCAGGCGGCGCAGGAGATGGCCGCGCGCATCGCGGCGGGGCCGAATTTCGGGCATATGATGACCAAGACTATGCTGGCGCAGGAATGGTCGATGTCCATTGATCAGGCCATCGAGGCCGAGGCGCAGGCGCAGGCGATCTGCATGCAGACGCAGGATTTCGTGCGGGCCTACGAGGCCTTCGTGGCGAAAGAAAAACCCGTCTTCGCGGGGGATTGAGCGATGGATTCGGATATTTTTGGCAAGAAGAAACAGGGTGTGGCGCGTCATGGCTGATCGGTCATTTCTGGACTGGCCATTCTTCGAGGATCGGCATCGTGAACTGGCCGACGCGCTGGATCAGTGGTGCGGCACGCATCTGGACGCGGTGGATCATGGAGACACGGACGCGGCCTGCCGGTCGTTGGTGGCGATGCTGGGCAAAGGCGGCTGGCTGAAGCATTCAGGTGCGATGGACGGTGCCTTGGATGTGCGAAGCCTGTGCCTGATCCGCGAGACGCTGGCGCGCCATGACGGGCTTGCCGATTTCGCCTTTGCCATGCAGGGGCTTGGCACCGGGGCGCTGTCGCTGTTCGGCACCGATCACCAGAAGGCCGAATGGCTGGCGCGGACGCGCGAGGGGCGCGCGATTTCGGCCTTTGCCCTGACCGAGCCGCAATCGGGATCGGATGTGGCCAGTTCGATCATGACGGCCGCGCCCGATGGGGATGGTTTCGTGCTGAAGGGCGAGAAGACGTGGATTTCCAATGGCGGGATCGCCGATGTCTACACCGTCTTTGCACGCACCGGAGAGGGGCCGGGCGCGCGTGGTTTGTCGGCCTTTGTCGTGCCTGCGGGTCTGCCGGGGTTCGAGGTGGTCGAGCGGCTGGAGACGATCGCGCCGCATCCGCTGGCAAGGTTGCGCTTTGACGATGTGCGGGTTCCGGGATCTGCGCTGATCGGGGAGCGGGGGCAGGGGTTCCGCATTGCCATGTCGGTGCTTGATGTATTCCGGTCGACCGTGGCGGCGGCGGGCTTGGGCTTTGCGCGGCGGGCGCTGGACGAGGCTTTGGCCCGCGTGCAGGCCCGGCAGGTGCAGGGCGCGCCGCTTTTTGATTTGCAGATGGTGCAGGGGCATGTCGCGGACATGGCGTTGCGTGTCGATGCGGCGGCGCTGCTGGTTTACCGCGCGGCCTGGGCCAAGGATGCAGGGGCTGCGCGCGTGACGCGCGAGGCGGCGATGGCCAAGCTTTATGCCACCGACGAGGCGCAGAAGGTGATCGACATGGCGGTGCAGTTGCATGGCGGCGATGGTGTGCGATCGGGTGCAGTGGTGGAGCGGCTGTATCGCGAGATCCGCGCGCTACGGATTTACGAAGGCGCGTCCGACGTGCAGCGCGTGGTGATCGCGCGGCAGGCGATGGGGGCCTTTCGGGGGGAGTGATTCAAGATGCTGGGACCAAGCGCGCATGTGGATAGCTTCACGCGGGACAACCTTCCGCCCGCCGATCAATGGCCCGATTTCCTGCTGGAGGGTTTCGATTACCCCGAGCGGCTGAATGCTGCGGTGGAGCTAACCGATGCGATGGTGGCGCGCGGTTTCGGCGACCGCACCGCCCTGATCGGGAACGGGCGGCGGCGGACCTACAAGGAACTGGCCGACTGGACCAATCGTCTGGCCCATGCGCTTGTGGATGATCTGGGCGTGAAACCGGGTAACCGGGTTCTGATCCGGTCTGCGAACAACCCCGCGATGGTGGCCTGTTGGCTGGCCGCGACCAAGGCGGGCGCGGTGGTGGTGAACACCATGCCGATGCTGCGGGCGGGCGAGCTGACCAAGATCGTGGACAAGGCCGAGATCAGCCATGCCCTGTGCGACACGAGGCTGATGGAAGAGATGGAGACCTGCGCGGCGGGGTCCCGCTTTCTGACGCGGGTGGTGGGGTTTGATGGAACGTCGAACCATGACGCTGAACTTGACCGGCTGGCGCTGGAAAAGCCCGTGCATTTCGAGGCCGTGCCGACCGGGCGCGATGATGTGGCACTTCTGGGCTTTACCTCGGGCACCACAGGTGCGCCCAAGGCGACGATGCATTTTCACCGCGATCTTCTGATCATCGCGGATGGCTATGCGCGCGAGGTACTGGGTGTGACGCCCGATGATGTTTTTGTCGGATCGCCGCCTTTGGCTTTCACCTTCGGGCTGGGGGGGCTTGCGGTGTTCCCGTTGCGCTTTGGTGCCGCGGCCACGTTGCTTGAGAACGCCTCGCCCCCGAACATGATAGAGATCATCCAGAAATACCGCGCGACCGTGTGTTTCACCGCGCCAACCGCCTATCGCGCCATGCTGGCGGCGATGGACCAGGGGGCGGATCTGTCATCCCTGCGCGCGGCCGTGTCGGCGGGCGAAACCCTGCCAGCGCCTGTGTATCAGGAATGGATCGCCAAGACCGGCAAGCCGATGCTGGACGGGATCGGGGCGACGGAGCTGCTGCATATCTTCATCACGAACCGCTTCGACGATCATCGTCCGGCCTGCACCGGCAAGCCGGTGCGCGGCTATGAGGCGAAGATCATCGGCGAAGACGGGGCCGAGGTGCCACGTGGTACAGTGGGCCGGTTGGCGGTGCGTGGGCCCACGGGCTGCCGCTATCTGGCCGATGACCGGCAGGCGGCCTATGTGCAGGATGGCTGGAACGTGACGGGCGACGCCTTTGTCATGGATGCGGACGGATACCTGCATTTCGCCGCGCGCAATGACGACATGATCATCTCGTCCGGTTACAACATCGCGGGCCCCGAGGTGGAGGCCGCGCTGTTGGCGCATCCGCATGTGGCCGAATGCGCGGTGATCGGCGTGCCCGACCCGGACCGAGGCGCGATCGTGCAGGCCCATGTGGTGCTGCGCCCGGGGGCTGAGGCCTCGGAGGCTACGGCGAAGGCGCTTCAGGATCACGTCAAGGCGCAGATTGCACCTTACAAATACCCACGCCGCATCGTCTTTTGCGAGGGGTTGCCAAAAACCGAAAGCGGCAAGATCCAGCGCTTTCGCCTCAGGGAGGTGCGGCCGTGACCTGTGTCTTCGTCCAGATACGCTGCCAACCCGGCACGACATATCGCGTCGCGGAACAGATTGTCCTGCGCGAGATTCATTCCGAGCTTTACTCGACATCCGGGGCGTTTGACCTTCTGTTGAAGCTGTATATTCCTGAAGGGGCCGATGTGGGCAAATATATCAACGATCACCTGCTCGATGTACCGGGCATCGAACGCACCCTGACCACGCCGACATTCAAGGCGTTCTGAACGACCAAAAGCAAAAGCCCGAAGGGGTCAACACGGAGGAAAGACAAGATGAAACTGACGAAACTGGCGATGCTTGCCACGACGGCGATGCTTGCAGCCGGCGCCGCAATGGCGGAAGGCAAGGTAAAGGTGGGCATGATCACCACGCTGTCGGGCGGCGGTGCAGGCCTGGGCATCGACGCGCGCGATGGCTTCATGCTGGCGCTGAAACTGTCGGGAAGTGATGCTGTCGAGGTGGTCATCGAGGATGACCAGCAAAAGCCCGAGATCGCGGTTCAGCTGGCCGACAAGATGATCCAGGCCGAGAATGTCGATGTGCTGACCGGCATCATCTGGTCGAACCTGGCCATGGCTGTCGTGCCGTCCGCGGTGGCGCAGGACAAGATCTATCTGTCGGTAAACGCAGGCCCTTCGGCGCTGGCGGGCAAGGGTTGCCATCCCAATTACTTCAACGTCGCCTGGCAGAATGACAACCTGCACGAGGCGGCGGGCGCTTATGCGACCAAGGCGGGCTATGGCAAGACATTCATCCTGGCGCCGAACTATCCGGCGGGCACCGATGCTTTGACGGGGTTCAAGCGGTTCTACAAGGGCGACCTGGCGGGTGAGGTCTATACCACGCTGGGGCAGACCGACTATGCCGCCGAGATCGCGCAGATCCGCGCCTCTGGGGCGGATTCGGTGTTCTTCTTCCTTCCGGGCGGCATGGGGATTTCCTTCATGAAGCAATATGCCGACAGTGGCGTCGGCCTGCCCGTGGTTGGTCCTGCCTTCAGCTTTGACCAGGGCATCCTGCAAGCCGTGGGAGCCGCGGCGCTGGGCGTGGTGAACACTTCGCAGTGGGGCAAGGATCTGGACAACGAGGCGAACAAGACCTTCGTTGCAGCCTTCCAGCAGGAATACGGCCGTCTGCCTTCGCTTTATGCAAGCCAGGGCTATGATACGGCCAACCTGCTGCTGTCCGCTGTCGGCAAGGCCGATATCGCTGACAAGGAAGCTTTCCGGGCTGCACTGAAAGAAGCCGATTTCGCCAGCACGCGGGGTGATTTCAAGTTCGGCACCAACAATCACCCGATCCAGGACATCTATGTTCGCGAGGTGATCCAGGAAGGTGACATCTTCACCAACAAGATCGTCGGTGTGGCGCTGGAAGATCACGTCGATGCCTATGCGGCCGAGTGCAAGATGTAAGCACTGATCCGGTCCCGGCGCGCAGTTGCCGGGACCAACCCGCCTGTCCCGTGGCCGCGCCGGTTGCGCGCGGGCAGGATCACTTCACCCCAAGCGGACGGAAAACATGACCTTTCTGCTTTTTGCCGAACAGATGCTGAACGGGCTGCAATTCGGGATCATGCTGTTCCTGATGGCGGCGGGCCTGACGCTGGTGTTCGGGGTCATGGGCCTGATCAATCTGGCGCATGGATCGCTTTACATGATCGGCGCCTTCGCGGCTGCGGCGGTCGCTGGTGCGACGGGATCGTTCTTGCTGGCGCTGATGGCAAGCCTTGCGGCGGCGGCGGCGGCGGGCGCGCTGATCGAGTTGACGGTCATCCGCAGGCTTTATCGGCGCGATCATCTGGATCAGGTGCTGGCCACTTTCGCGCTGATCCTGATCCTGTCGGAAGGGACACGCTGGGTCTTCGGATCATTCCCGCTTTATCTTGATGTGCCCAGCTACCTTTCGGGTCCGGTGACGCTGCCGGGTGGCATCCAGTATCCGCTTTACCGGCTGGCGATCATCGTCGCGGGGCTGCTTGTGGCCGGGGGGCTTTTCGCGCTGATCGCGCGCACCCGCATCGGCATCCAGATTCGTGCAGGAGAAGCCGATCGCGAGATGATCGCGGCGCTGGGGATCGACATATCAAGGCTTTATACGCTGGTTTTCGCGTTGGGCGCGGCACTGGCGGGGCTGGCCGGTGCACTGGTCGGTGCGATCCAGTCGGTGCAGGTCGGCATGGGCGAGCCGGTGCTGATCCTGGCCTTTGTGGTGATCGTGATCGGCGGGATCGGGTCGATCAAGGGTGCCCTGGTGGGCGCGCTGCTGGTGGGTATGACCGACACGATGGGCGGTGTTTTGCTGCCGCGTTTCTTCGCGCTATTCCTTGATCCGTCGGCGGCCACCACGGTGGGCGCCTCGCTTGGGTCGATGCTGATCTATATCCTGATGGCGGTCGTGCTGATCATGCGCCCCTCGGGCCTGTACGGGAACGCCTGAGATGACGCGCGAGACATATATCAACGCGGGCCTGACCTTCGTGCTGGTGCTGGTGCCGTTCTGGGCCTGGTCGACCGGGCAGGCCTATATCCTGACGCTGTGCACCAAGGTCGCGATCCTGGCGCTGGCCGGTGTGGGGCTGAACATCGCGCTGGGGCTTGGTGGGCTGGTCAGTTTCGGACATGCGGCCTTTTTCGGGATCGGCGGCTATGCGATGGGAATTCTGGCCAGTCATGCCCAGACTTTCGATCCGATCATGGAATGGCCGATCCTGATCGAGGGCACCAAATCGATGCCGGTGATCTGGCTGGTAGCGATGGTGACATCAAGCCTGGCGGCGCTTCTGATCGGGGCGCTGAGCCTGCGGACATCAGGCGTCTATTTCATCATGATCACGCTCGCCTTCGGGCAGATGCTTTATTATTTCACCATCGGCTGGCCCGCCTATGGCGGCGAGGACGGGCTGTCGATCTATGTGCGCAACAGCTTTCCGGGGCTGAACACGCTGGTGCCGGTGCAGTTCCTGGTCCTTGCTTACGTTATTCTGGGCCTTGCCCTGCTGTTTTCCGCGCGTCTGGCACGTGCGCCTTTCGGGCTGGCGCTGACGGCGGCGCGGCAGAATGCGGATCGGGTCGAAACCGTTGGTATCGCGCCTTATCGGCTGCGGCTGGTGGCCTTCGTGATCTCGGGTGCGATCACGGGTCTGGCCGGGGCGCTTTTTGCCGATCTCAACCGGTTCATCAGCCCCACGATGTTCAGCTGGCACACCAGCGGCGAGATCATGATCTTCGTGATCCTGGGAGGGGTGGGGCGGCTATACGGACCCGTGGCGGGGGCGGCGCTGTTCATCTTGCTCGAACATCTTCTGGGCGGGGTCAGCGAATACTGGAAGATCTTCCTGGGCGCCTTGCTGCTGGCCGTGGTGCTGTTCGCGCGCGGCGGGCTGATCGGGACCCTTGCGGGGCGGGAGGTGGCACATGGCTGAGCCCTTGTTGCAGACGCGCGGCATCAGCAAGTCATTTGGGGCGCTGAAAGCTTCGGACGACATCAGCCTTGATCTGCGGGCGGGCGAAATTCACGCCTTGATCGGCCCGAACGGTGCGGGAAAATCCACGCTGATCAAGCAGATCGCGGGCAACATGCGGCCTGACAGCGGAACCGTGCATTTCCTGGGGCAGGATGTGACCGCGCTGGATACCGTGGCGCGGGCGCGGCTTGGGTTGGGGCGGACGTTCCAGATTTCGGCCCTGGCGATGGAATTCACAGTGCTGCAGAACGCCGTACTGGGTGCATTGGGTGCGCGTGGCGATGTGATGCGGTTCTTCCGGCCCGTGATGAAGGACCGGGCGTTGCTGGAGCGCGCGCATGAAGCGCTGGAGCGCGTGGGCCTGCAGGATCATGCGGCTACGCGCACGGCAGAATTGTCGCACGGGCAGCGGCGCCAGCTGGAGGTGGCGGTGGCGCTGACCCTCAAGCCAAGGGCGTTCCTGATGGACGAACCGATGGCGGGCCTGGGTGCGGGCGGATCGAAACGCCTGACCGGTTTTCTGGACGGTCTGCGGGCCGAGGCGCCGATCCTGCTGGTGGAACATGACATGGATGCGGTCTTTGCCCTGGCGGACCGTATTTCCGTCCTGGTCTACGGCCAGGTCATCGCCACGGGCACAGCCGCCGAGATCCGTGCCAACCCGGATGTGCGCCGCGCCTACCTGGGTGAGGAGGACGCGGCATGACCTTGTTATCGGTGGATAATCTGGCCGTGCAATACGGCTCTTCGCAGGCGTTGTTCGGCGTCTCCTTTGACGTGGCGCAGGGCGAGGTCGTGGCCCTGATGGGGCGTAACGGCATGGGCAAGACGACGACGATCCACGCCATCTGCCGCATGGTGCCCGCCATGTCCGGCACGATCACCTTTGACGGGCGTGACCTGTTGCGCCTTCCATCCTTTCGCGCGGCGCGGCTTGGGTTGGGCTTGGTGCCCGAAGGGCGGCGTTGTTTCGCCCCCCTGACGGTCGAGGAAAACCTGATCGCCAGCGCGCGGCCCGGTCACTGGGACCTGGCCCGCATCGCGCAACTTTTCCCAAGGCTGGAGGAACGGCGGGACCAGAAGGCGGCATCCCTGTCAGGGGGCGAGCAGCAGATGCTGGCAATTGCCCGGGCGCTGATGACGAACCCGCGCCTTCTGTTGCTGGACGAGGCGACAGAGGGCCTGGCACCGGTGGTGCGGCAGGAAATCTGGGCCGCCATCGCGACGCTGAAGCGCGAGAGCGGACTCGCAATAGTTGTGGTCGACAAGGCGTTGAAAGAGCTGAACAAGATCGCTGATCGCGCGGTGATCATCGAGCGGGGGAAATCGGTCTGGACGGGGCGACCGGATGCCCTGACGCCCGATCTTGCGGATCGCTACCTGGGGGTTTGACGGATGCCCTATGTTCATCGCCGCAAGGTCATGTTCAAGGATTGCGACCCCGCGCGGATCGTCTTTTATCCGCGCTATTTCGAGATGCTGAACGACACGGTCGAATGTTTCTTCGACGAGGTGCTGGGTTGCCCCTTTGAGAAGCTCCACCCCAGCCATGCGGTGCCGACCGCGCGGATCGAGACGGTTTTCACCGCGCCCAGCCGTCTGGGCGACTGGCTGGACATCACCTTGACTTGTGTCCGACTGGGGCGCAGCAGTCTGGATCTTGCCTTTGCGGTGCATTGCGGGACCGAGCAACGGTTGTCTGCGAGATCTACACTGGTGCATGTGGGCGCGGATGGCCGCCCCGTGCCATGGACGGGTGATTTGCGCAAGGCATTGGAATTTCAAGTAAAGGGAATGGAATAATGGCGCATCGGATCATTCAGCCCAATGGTTGGGCCGCGGCGAAAGGCTATGCCAACGGGGTGCTGAGCGAAAATGGCACACTTTATGTGGGCGGGCAGATCGGCTGGGATGCCGATCAGGTGTTCCGCACGCATGATTTCATCGGGCAGATGGAACAGGCCCTGCGCAATATCATGGCCGTGGTCGAGGCCGCTGGCGGCAAGGCCGAACATCTGGTGCGCCTGACGTGGTATGTGACCGACAAGCGCGAATACCTCGCCCGTCAGGCCGAGGTAGGGCAGGCCTACCGCAGGGTGCTTGGGCGCCATTTCCCGGCGATGACCATGGTCGTGGTCGCCGGTCTGGTCGAGGATGAGGCGCTGGTCGAGATCGAGGCGACTGCCGTGATCCCGCATCCCGGCTCTATCGGGCCGTGACTGCAGGCTGGTTGAGAATAGTCAACTATAGGTGTATTTCCTAAGTCATATGGTCAGTTTTGGACCAGAAAAGACAACCCGTTTCCGGGCGCCTTCGTCATTCTTGGCGTTAGTCAGTGTCGAAGCTGAACGCCGGCAGTCTGGAAAAGGCCTCTCGCAGGGCGACGCCCCAGCCGCTTGAGATTTCCTGGAAGTAAGGATCGTCCGCTTCGATCCTGAGGGTGCGGCCCTGGCGCAGGCTGTCCTTTTCGTAGATGTGGATATCCAGCGGCGGGCTGACCGAAAGGTTGGCCTTGATCGTGCTGTCAAAGGACACCAGCAGCAGTTTGACCGCTTCTTCGAAGGTCATGTCGGGATCGTAGGCACGCAGCAGGATCGGACGGCCGTATTTCGTCTCGCCGATCTGGAAGAAAGGAGTGTCGTCGCTGGCCTCGATGAAGTTTCCTTCGGGGTAGATCAGGAACAGGCGCTGTTTGCCGCCCTTGACCTGTCCCCCAAGCAAGAGCGTCGCGTTGAAGGTCGCATCGGCGCGCTGGCCTGTCATCGCATGTGTCGCGATCACCTCGCGCAGGGTGTTGCCCACCAGAGTCGCCACCTGGAACATGCTATCGGCGGCCAGGATGCTGGGGGCGCGATCCTGCGGGCTTTTGGACCGCTCTTCCAGCAGGCTGACCACGGCCTGGGTCGTGGCCAGGTTGCCTGCCGACAGCAGCGTGATGCAACGGTCGTCGGGGGCGTCCCAGATCGCCATTTTCCGGAAGGTCGAGATATTGTCGACGCCCGAATTCGTGCGCGTGTCAGATATGAAGACGATGCCCCTGTTGAGGGTGTAACCGACGCAATAGGTCATGACGTTTTGTCCGGAAAGGGCGCGCGCGCCTCATGATGATGTCTGTTGTTGGGCCTGGCCCGACTGGATCTGTCTTTGATCAGTCTGCTGTGACACTTGCAAGTGCACATTCATGACCTCGGTGCCGCTGCCCATGCGGTGGCCATGGATCGGTGCCGCATCCGCATAATCCAGCCCCAGCGCTACCCGGACATAGCGGTCATCGGGCGATATGCCGTTTGACACGTCGAACCCGACCCAGCCCAGCGGGTCCAGGCAAACCTCGCACCAGGCATGGCTGGCTTCCTGTTCGGTCTGGCCATCCATCAGCAGGTAGCCCGACACGTAGCGCGCGGGGTAGCCCATGGCGCGGGCGGCCGCGATCATGATGTGGGCATGGTCCTGGCAGACGCCTGTTCCGGCCTCCAGCGCGGCCTCGGCCGTGGTGGAGGCATCTGTGCGTCCGGTGCGCCAGGGAACCGTTTGCAGGATCAGCGCCGACAGGCGATGCATCCGGTCCAGATCGTTCTCGGCCTCCAGCCGTCGGGCTTGCGTGACCAGCTTGCGCAGAAGCGGCCCGGGCGTGGTCGCGGGTGTCGGCGCCTCATAGAGCCAGACAGGCGCCATCGCGTTATTGGGGCCGATCACCCCGGCGCGATCCTCGGTCTCGATCGTGCCCTCGCTGCGGATCTCGACCGTGACGGCATCGCGGTCCACCAGCACCAGATCGACGTGATTGCCGTGCTGATCGGTAAATCCCAGTTCTTTCTGCCCGCCGGAGATGGTCGTGGTCCAGTCCAGCACCTTCTGGCCGCATCCATTGCGCGGGGTCAGGCGCAGTTGCAGCAGCGCATAGTGATCCGGGGCGTCATAGCTGTAGGTGGTGGCGTGGCTGATTTTCAGGCGCATGGCGTCCTCCTACCCGTAGAACCGGAAATCCTGTTCGATCTGACTGGCCAGGGCGGCCGTGTCACGGATCGAGGCATCAAGGAATTCATGCAGGCCTTCGTCGAAGATGGCCGTGATCGGCTGGTTGAAGCGCTGGCACATCCGGTCGGCCATGTCCTGCGACGGCTGCCGCGTCCCGTATTCACCTTCAAGATGGGCCAACTGCTCGCGCGTTTTCGAGCAGCAGAAAGCCAGCGAGCGCGGCACGCGGCGGTCCAGGATCAGGAATTGCGCGATGCCTTGTGGCGTTGTCTCGCCACCATGCAGCCAACTGAAGGATCGTTCCGCCGAGACCGAGCGCAGGATGTTTTCCCACTGCGCGTTGTCCATGCTGGATCCCACGAAAGAGGCCGAGGGCAGCAGGACGTAATATTTGACGTCCAGGATGCGGGCCGTGTTGTCCGAGCGTTCCAGAAAGGTGCCCATCCGGCAGAAATTGTAGATCTCGTTGCGCAACATCGTGCCATGCAGCGCCCCGCGCACCACGGCGCTGCGGGTACGGATCGTTGACAGCACCTCGGCCAGTGTGCGTTCCGTCACCGGCCGGCCCAAGGCCGCCTTGACCGCCATCCAGCATTCGTTGACCGCCTCCCAGACTTCCGAGGACAGCGCCGTGCGCACAAGGCGCGCGTTCGATCGCGCGGCGTTCATCGCGGACATGACGCTCGAGGCGTTGTCGGGATCGCGCAGCAGGTAGTTGATCACATGGGTCGCTTCGAAATCATCGAACTTCGCGCAATAGGCCGCGCGCATCCCCGCGGTGGTCACCACCGATTCCCATTCATTCTCGGCATCGCCCGCGCGTGTCAGTGCGATGCGCCAGCCCGCCTCGACAAGGCGCGCGGTGTTCTCGGCGCGTTCAAGATAGCGGAACATCCAGAACAGCCCGCCTGCGGTTTTTCCCAGCATCGCGTCAGTCCCCCAGAACCCATGTATCCTTGGTCCCGCCGCCCTGGGACGAATTGACGACCAGCGACCCTTCCTTGAGCGCGACCCGCGTCAGCCCGCCCGGCGTAATCTGCACCTTGTTGGGCGATACCAGCACGAAGGGGCGCAGGTCCACATGGCGCGGCGCAAGCCCGCGCTTGGTCATGATCGGCACTGTCGACAGCGCCAGTGTCGGCTGCGCGATATAGTTGCCCGGGCGCGCGCGCAGTTTTTTCTCGAAGCGCGCCAGTTCGCGCTTGCTGGCCGCGGGGCCCACCAGCATACCGTAGCCGCCCGAGCCATGCACTTCCTTGACCACCAGTTCCGACAGGTGATCCAGCACGTATTTCAGGCTGTCGGCTTCGGAGCAGCGCCATGTCGGCACGTTCTGCAGGATCGCCTTTTCACCCGTATAGAATTCAACGATATCAGGCATGTAGCTGTAGAGCGCCTTGTCGTCGGCGATGCCTGTGCCCGGCGCATTGGCCAGCGTGATGCCGCCTGCGCGGTAGACATCCATGATCCCTGGCACACCCAGAAGCGAGTTCGGGTTGAAGTTCAGCGGATCAAGATAATCATCGTCGATCCTGCGGTAGAGCACGTCGATCGGCTTGTAGCCGCGTGTCGTGCGCATGCAGACGCGACCACCCTCGATCCGCAGGTCGTGGCTTTCCACCAGTTCCGCCCCCATTTGGTCAGCCAGGAAGGCGTGTTCGAAATAGGCCGAGTTGTGAATGCCCGGCGTCAGCACCGCCACCTCGGGCTTGTCGCCGTTGAAGGCCGGGGGCGCGCAGTCGGACAGAGAGCGGCGCAGGTTCTGCGGGTAGCTGGACACGGGCCGCACCTTGAGCCTTGTGAAAAGCTCGGGGAACATCTGCAGCATCGTCTCGCGGTTTTCCAGCATGTAGCTGACACCGGATGGCGTGCGGGCGTTGTCCTCAAGCACGTAGAATTCGTTCTCGCCCGTGCGCACAAGATCGGTGCCGACGATATGGGTATAGACCCCGCCGGGTGGATTGACGCCGATCATCTGCGGCAGAAACGCCTCGTTGCGGGCGATCAGGTCCACGGGCACGCGGCCCGCGCGCAGGATCTCCTGGCGGTGATAAATGTCGTGCAGGAAAGCGTTGATCGCGCGTACACGCTGCGCGATGCCGTCTTCAAGGCGCGCCCATTCGCGCGCCGAGATGATGCGCGGCACCACGTCGAAGGGAATAAGGCGTTCGTCGGCCTCCTGTTGCCCATAGACGTTAAAGGTGATGCCGATGCGGCGAAAGAAGGCTTCGGCCTCTTCGGACTTGCGCCGCAGGTGGCGGATATCCTCGGTCTGGAACCAGTCGTTATAGCGCGAGTAAGGCTGCCTGGCCTGCCCGGCGCTGTCGAACATCTCGTCAAAGAAACGGTTCTGCTTGTCCATGGTTCCACGTTAGAGGAGGGATATGTCTTTGGAAAGATGGCCCGTCAAACGACCGGGGGCCAAGCAGAAATCGCCTGAAAGGCCTGATGTTGCGCGCAAATCATGTGCGTTCTGCCTGTTTATTCGGCGTTTCAGGTCTGTATGGGGTTGCAAATGGTGATTTCCGTGCCCCAATCCGCGCAGGCCCGCATCAGATCGGGCGGAAAAGGATGATCGGTATAGACGCGGTCGATCTGGCGTAGCGAAGCGATCCGCGCTGGCGCCGCCCGTTGCAGCTTGGAGTGATCCACCACAAGACAGGTGCGCCGCGCCTGGCGGATGATCGATTGGCTGACGCTGACCTCCTGCACGTCGAAATCCAGCAGATCGCCTTCGGTATCCATGGCCGAGCAGCCGATCACGGCCAGATCGACCTTGAACTGTTCGATCACGCTGGCCGTCAGGGGCCCGACCAGGCCGCCGTCGGCGCGGCGCAGCACCCCGCCTGCCAGGATGATCTCGGCCTCGGGGTTGGCGACCAGGATATTGGCCACGTTCATGTTGTTCGTCACCACCATCAGGTTGCGATGGTGCAGCAACTCGCGCGCGACTGCTTCGGTCGTGGTGCCGATGTTCAGAAAAACCGAGGCGCCTTCGGGAATGTCCTGGGCGCAGGTCCGCGCGATGGCGGCCTTGGCCCCGGCATTGAGCCGCCGGCGCTCGTCATAGCCGATATTGGTCACACCCGAGGGCAGGATTGCCCCACCATGCACCCGTTCCAGCTTGCCCGCCTCGGCCAGTTCCGTCAGGTCGCGCCGGATCGTCTGCACGGTCACGCCAAAGCGCTCGGCCAGCCCTTCGACGGTGACCTTGCCCTCTGTCCGCGCGATCTCGAGGATGTCGGGATGTCGAAATGTCTGGCTCATTCTGCGGCCTCCTCATGCCGGATGACTATTTTTCAAAAGCGATCGTCGCGCAAGCGGCGCGTGCGCACGCGCACCAAGGACCGCTGAGCCGATCTGTCGGGATATGCTTCGCTGCATGTTTCTTCTTGCCCCAAATATCCATCCGCCGTACCGGCCTTGCGCACCGCGAGACGACTTGACAGCAAGCCCCGCGCCCCATGAAGCTGCGCCCATGGAACATGCGCTGCGCCCGGTCGTCGAAACCCCTGACATGGGGATCACCCTTGCGGACGGCTGTCGCCTGTCGGCCCGCGTCTGGATGCCGGAAGATGCGAAAACCGATCCGGTGCCCGCGATCCTGGAATTCCTTCCCTATCGCAAACGAGACGGCACGGCGGCGCGCGATGCGTTGACGCATCCCTGGATGGCCGCGCGCGGATATGCCTGCATCCGCGTGGACATGCGGGGCAATGGCGACAGCGACGGCTTGATGGAGGATGAATATTCACCGCAAGAGTTGTCGGATGCGGTCGAGGTGATCCATTGGCTGGCCGCGCAGCCCTGGTGCAGCGGCAAGGTGGGCATGATGGGGATCAGTTGGGGCGGATTCAACGCCTTGCAGGTGGCCGCACTGGACCCCACGCCGTTGAAGGCGATCGTCACGCTCTGCTCCACCGTGGATCGCTATGCCGACGATATCCACTACAAGGGCGGTTGCCTGCTGAACGAGAACCTCGGCTGGGGCGCCACGATGTGGGCCTATTCCTCGCGCCCGCCAGATCCCGCGTTGCGGCCTGACTGGCGCGATCTGTGGCTGCAGCGCCTTGAGGCCGAGCCGTTCCTGCCCGCGCTCTGGCTGCGCCATCAGCGGCGCGATGCCTATTGGCGTCACGGGTCGGTCTGCGAGGACTTTGGCGCCATCACGGCGGCGACGCTGGCGGTGGGCGGTTGGGGTGACAGCTACAAGAACGCGGTGCCTGCGCTGGTCGGCAATCTATCCGCGCCGGTCAAGGGGATCGTCGGGCCCTGGGTCCACAAGTATCCGCATTTCGCGGTGCCCGAGCCGCGGATCGGTTTCCTGCAGGAGGCGCAGCGCTGGTGGGATCGCTGGCTCAAGGATATTCCCAACGGGGCCGAGGATGATCCCGCCTATCGCCAATACCTGATGGACGGGGTCCGTCCGGCCACCTGGTATGCTGATCGCCCCGGTCGCTGGTTGGCGGGCGATGGTGCGCCCGCGCCGATGCGGCAGCTGCATCTGGGGCAGGGGGGATTGGGCGATGCGCCGGCACCCGTGCAAAGCCTGATCGCCAGCCCGCAGCATTGCGGTCTTGCGGGGGGCGAATTCTGCGCGATCTGGTTGGGGCCGGAACAGCCCGGCGATCAGCGCGCCGATGATGCGTTCTCAGCCTGTTTTGATACCGCGCCTCTGGCTCAAGATACGGCTATCACCGGTGCGCCGCGCGTGACCCTGACGCTGGCTGCCGACAAGCCGCAGGCGCAAATTGCGGTCAGGCTGTGCCATGTGCATCCCGATGGCGCCTCGACCCGGATCACATGGGGTGTGCTGAACCTTTCGCATCGCGACAGCCATGCCGATCCTGCGCCGCTGATGCCCGGCCAGCCCGTCACCGTCACGCTGGATCTGGATCACATTGCCTATCGTGTGCCCGCCGGACACAGGCTGCGGCTGGCGGTGTCTTCCAGCTACTGGCCGATGCTCTGGCCCGCGCCTGAGGCTGCGGCTTTGACGCTGACGGCCGGACATCTGGACCTGCCGGTGCATCCCGACCCCGATGGTCCCGGCTGGGACTTTCCCGCGCCCGACGCAGCGCCCGCGCTGCATGTCGAGGTGCTGCGCCCCGAACATCATGAGCGCGCCGTCACGACCGATTTGACCACGGGAACGGTCGGCCTGCGGATTCTGGACGATTTCGGCAAGCGCCGCGACCTCGGTCATGGTCTTGTATCCGGCGGGGTTGCACGGGAATGGTGGGAGATTCATCCCGATGATCCGCTTTCTGCCCGTGGTCGCACCCATTGGACCATGGAGGTCGAGCGCGACGGGATCGTGACCCGCACCGAAACCCATGCCGAGATGTGGTCGGATGCGCGGCAGTTCCATCTGACCGCGCGGCTGGAAGCCTGGGAAGGCGACGGCGCCGCGGCACGGCTGGTTCATGCGCGTGATCTGCACGAGACTATCGACAGGGATCATGCATAAGTGGTTAGACTGGAGTTGTCGGCTAGCGGAGTTTAGCCCCTTTGTTGCCGCCGATGTCGTGTCTGTCATGCATATGTCGCAGTCAGACGCTTTTTTGGTTGAACAGTGGGGCGCGATAGGCAAAGTTGACTCGTGAGTCAACAACCCGGGACGGGCAGGGCGCGCCGCAAGGCGGACCGGCCAGAAAAGGGACCCAAGGCAGGCGCTAGGCTGCTGCGGGACAACAAGGTCAAAAAGGATCGCGCCAAGCGACCGGATGCCAACAGGGAGATGGAAATGACCGGTAAGATCGACAAGAACCAGATTGATTACTTCAAGCTGCGTGCGGGCCTTGGCCGCATGTCGCGCCGCGAGTTCATGGGCCGCATGGGTGCCCTTGGCGTCAGCGCGGCCATGGCAGGCACCTTCTATGCCGAGGCAGTGCGCGCGGCAGGTCCGGTCAAGGGTGGCATCCTTAAGGTGGGTCTTCAGGGCGGCGAATCCACCAACAGCATGGATCCCGCACTGGCCGCGTCGCAGGTGCCTTATTTCAACCTGAACGCCGCCGCGGAAACGCTGGTCGAGGTGACGCCTACCGGCGAACTTGAGATGCGCGTGGCCGAAGCTGTTGAAAGCAGCGCGGATGCGAAGACCTGGATGTTCAAGATCCGCAAGGGGATCACCTTCCACAACGGCAAGGACCTTACCCCCGCCGATGTATTGGCCACGCTGGAGCGGCACAGCGACGAGAACGCCAAATCGGGCGCCCTTGGCATCATGAAGGGTATCGAGTCGATGAAGGTCGATGGCGACTATGTGGCCGTGACGCTGGCCACGGCCAATGCCGACCTGCCTTACCTCATGGCCGATTATCACCTGATGATCCAGCCCAATGGCGGCAAGGATGCGCCGGCCGATGCCACCTTCTCGGGGGCCTATGTGCTGAAGTCCGACGAGCCGGGCGTGCGCCATGTGTTCGAGCGCAACCCGAACTACTGGGACAGCGCGAACCGGGGCCATGTTGACCAGATCGAGGTGCTGGTGATCAACGATCCCACCGCGCGCATGGCGGCGCTGCAGTCGGGTCAGGTCAACCTGGTCAACCGGGTCGAGCCGCGCACGGCCAGCTTGCTTGCGCGCGCGCCTGGCGTGACCGTGGCGAATGCTGGTGGCCGTGGGCATTACGTCTTCATCATGCATTGCAACACTGCACCCTTCGACAACAACGACCTGCGGCTGGCGCTGAAATATGCCATCGACCGGCAGGAAATGGTGGACAAGATCCTTGCTGGCTATGGCACCATTGGGAATGACATTCCGATCAACGGCGCCTATCCGCTGTTTGACGACAGCATCCCGCAGCGGGCCTACGATCCCGACAAGGCGGCCTTCCACTACAAGAAGTCGGGCCATGACGGCACGCCGATCGTGCTGCGCACCTCCGACGTGGCCTTCCCCGGTGCCGTCGATGCCTCGCAGCTGTTCCAGCAGTCGGCCTCCAAGGCGGGCATCCCGCTGGAGATCAAGCGCGAGCCGGGTGACGGCTACTGGTCCGAAGTCTGGAACAAGCAGCCCTTCAGCGCCTCCTACTGGGGTGGGCGTCCGGTGCAGGACCAGATGTATTCCACGGCTTACTATTCGGGCGCCGACTGGAACGACACGCGGTTCTTCAACGACACGTTCGACAGCCTTCTTCTGGCGGCGCGCGCGGAACTGGATACCGCCAAGCGCAAGGGCATGTATGCCGAGATGGCACGCATCCTGCATGATGAAGGCGGGCTGATCTGCCCGATGTTCAACGACTTCATCGACGCGCATGGCCCCAACGTGCAGGGCTTCGTCGCCGACCCCGGTGGCGAGATGATGAGCGGGATCGCGGGCCTCAAGGTCTGGCTGACGGCCTGAGGACGCGCCTGTGCATCCTATCCTGAAACTGGTTGCCCAGCGCGTCGCGCTGGGCATCCTTCTCCTCTGGGCGGCGTCGGTCCTGATCTTCGTCGGCACCCAGATCCTGCCGGGCGATGTGGCGCAATCCATCCTCGGGCAGGCCGCGACGCCGCAATCGCTGGCGAACCTGCGCGCGGAACTGGGGCTGAACGATCCGCCTGTGACGCGGTATTTCGCGTGGCTGGGCGGTGTGCTGACCGGGGATCTGGGAACGTCGCTGACGAATGGGCGCGACATCGCAACCGCGATGGGCGGGCGTCTTTGGAACACGTTGTTCCTGGCCTTCTGGACGGCGCTGATCGCTGTGCCGCTTGCAATCCTGCTTGGCCTTGTTGCTGTGCGCTATCAGGGCCGTTGGCCCGACAAGCTGATTTCCGGGACTACGCTGGCCACAGTGTCGGTGCCCGAGTTCCTTCTGGGCTATATCGCGGTCTTCTTTCTTGCCGTGCAATACCGTGTGTTTCCGTCGATTTCGACGGTGTACGATTCAATGTCGCTGGGTGAGAAGCTGAATGCGATCGCGCTGCCCATCCTGGTGCTGACCCTGACGGTTCTGGGCCACATGATGCGGATGACCCGCGCGGCGATCCTTAACGTCATGCAATCGGCCTATATCGAAACCGCCGAGCTGAAGGGCCTGGGCGGCTTTGCGGTGATCGCGCGCCACGCCTTTCCGAACGCCATCGCACCCGTGATCAACGTGGTGATGCTGAACCTTGCCTACCTGGTGGTCGGTGTTGTCGTGGTCGAGGTTGTCTTTGTCTACCCCGGCATGGGTCAGTACCTTGTTGACCACGTGGCGAAGCGCGACGTTCCGGTGGTGCAGGCCTGCGGGCTTGTGTTCGCCGCCGTCTATATCGGCATGAACCTTCTGGCCGATGTGCTGTCCATCCTGGCAAACCCAAGGCTGAGGCACCCGAAATGAGAATGCCGCTTTCTGCCGCCATCGGCCTGTTCTTTACCGCGCTCTATTTCCTGGCCGCAATCTTCGCCGACCTGATCGCCCCCTACGGCATGGCCGAAATCGTGGGCGGCGTATGGGATCCGATCTCGGCCGAGCATTGGCTGGGCACGGACAACATCGGACGCGATCTGCTGTCGCGCATGATCTACGGCGGGCAGACCACGATCTTCATCGCCACCATGGGAACCTTGCTGTCCTTTTCCGTGGGCTCGGTGCTGGGTTTCACGGCGGCTGTCGCAGGCGGATGGCTGGACCAGGTGCTGTCGCGTTTCGTCGACCTGATGATGGCAATCCCCTCGCTGATCTTTGCGCTGGTCGTGCTGTCGGTCATGCCGGTCACGGTGCCGGTGCTGATCCTGGTGATGGGCATTCTTGATTCCACGCGCGTCTTCCGCCTGTCGCGGGCGGTCGCGGTGGATATCACGGTGATGGACTATGTCGAGGCCGCGCGCCTGCGTGGCGAGGGCCGCGGCTGGGTCATCTTCAGCGAGGTTCTGCCCAATGCGCTGTCGCCCCTGGTGGCCGAGATGGGCCTGCGTTTCATCTTCATGGTGCTCTTCATCTCGACCCTGTCCTTTCTTGGGCTTGGCGTGCAACCGCCGCTGGCGGATTGGGGCGGTATCGTGAAGGAAAACAAGGAAGGCATTGTCTATGGCATCCCCGCGGCGCTGATCCCCGCCTTCGCGATTGCGACGCTGGCGATTTCGGTCAACCTGGTGGCGGATTGGGTATTGAACCGCACCACAAGTGTGAAAGGGGGGCGCGGTGGCTGATCCCTTGCTCAAGGTCACGGATCTCAAGATCGAGGCAACTGCCTATCCGCCGGGCGAACCCCCGCAGGAGATCACCATCGTCGAAGGCGTGTCATTCGCGCTGGAAAAGGGCCGTGTGCTGGGGCTGATCGGAGAAAGCGGCGCCGGCAAATCGACTATCGGGCTTTCGGCCATGGCCTACGGGCGGGGTGGCGTGCGCATCACCGGGGGCGAGGTGCGGGTGAACGGGCGCGACATCCTGCAACTGGGTGTGCGCGGTTTGCGCGCGCTGCGCGGGGCCGAGGTGACCTATGTGGCGCAATCCGCCGCTGCTGCCTTCAATCCTGCCAAGCGGATCATGGAACAAGTGATCGAGGCGACGCTGGAACATGGTCGCGCCAGCCGGTCCGAGGCCGAGGCGCGCGCCGTGAAGCTTTTTGCGACGCTGGGCCTGCCGGATCCGGAGAATTTCGGCAGCCGCTACCCCCACCAGGTATCTGGCGGACAGCTGCAACGCGCGATGACGGCGCTGGCGCTCTGTCCGCAACCGGACCTCGTGATCTTCGATGAACCGACCACGGCGCTGGACGTGACCACGCAGATCGACGTTCTTGCCGCGATCAAGGATGCGATCCGCGAAACCGGTGTCGCCGCGCTTTACATCACGCATGACCTGGCCGTGGTGGCGCAGGTCAGCGACGATATCATGGTGCTCAAGGGCGGGCACATGGTGGAATATGGCACAACCGAGCAGATCATCACCGCCCCGGGTGAGGATTATACGCGCGCGCTGGTCTCGGTTCGCTCGATCGAGCATGACGAAAAGGCGCCATCGGACGATCCGGTTCTGCGTGTGGAACATGTGACCGCACGCTATCGCGGTACCGCCTTCGATGTGCTGCATGATGTCAATGTCGAAGTGCATCGCGGCCAGACCCTTGCGGTGGTCGGCGAAAGCGGATCGGGCAAGTCGACGCTGGCCCGCGTGATCACCGGGCTTCTGCCGCCCGCAGAAGGACAGATCACTTTCGCGGATCGGTCGCTTTCGCCGGATCTTGCGGGACGGTCGCGCGAGGACCTGCGCGAGGTGCAGATGATCTACCAGATGGCCGATGTGGCGATGAACCCGCGTCAGACCGTGGGCACGATCATCGGGCGGCCGCTGGAATTCTACTTCGGCCTCAAGGGCGCCGCGAAACAGGCGCGTGTCGCGGAACTTCTGGACGCGATCGAAATGGGCAAGGGCTTTGTCGACCGCTATCCGGCGGAACTGTCCGGCGGGCAGAAGCAGCGTGTCTGCATCGCCCGCGCGCTGGCGGCGAACCCGCGCCTGATCATCTGCGACGAAGTCACATCGGCGCTGGATCCGCTGGTGGCGGATGGGATCCTCAAGCTGTTGCTGAACCTGCAGAAATCCGAAGGTGTGGCCTATCTGTTCATCACTCATGACCTGGCCACGGTGCGGGCCATCGCGGACAGTATCGCGGTGATGTATCGCGGGCGCGTCGTGCGCTATGGTCCCAAAAGCCAAGTCCTCGCGCCGCCTTTCGACGATTATACCGACCTGCTGCTGTCCTCTGTGCCCGAGATGGAGCTGGGTTGGCTGGAGAAGGTTCTTGCGCATCGCAAGATGGAAAGCGCCGGACATTAGATTTCCGCCTCCGGCGGGGATATTTTTCGCAAGAAGAAGCGGCCCCTTGATTTCTTCTTGCCCCAAATATCCCCGCCGGAGGCTCCCCCATCTGCCGCGGGCGCGCGGCCTGCAAGAGACTATGCCATGCAAAACAAGCTGCTTCTGATCATTCTTGATGGTGTGCCGCTGCGCAACTGGCGCCGGCTTTTCGGTAATCTGGAGGGCTGGGTCGAGGCGGGACAGGCGCAAACCTGGGTCATGCGGTCGGTGCTGCCTTCGATCTCGGCAAGCTGTTATGCCTCGATCCATACAGGCGTGACGCCACAGGAACATGGCTGCACCGGCAATGGCAACGTCTTCCGCCTGTCGCAGCCAGACGTGTTCTCGCAGGTGCGTGCGGCGGGCGGCGTAACCGGGGCGGTCACGCATTCCTTCTGGTCCGAATTCTTCAACCGCGCGCCTTTCGACCTGGTTCGCGACATAGAGTATGACGAACCGGACAGCGCCACGATCAACCATGGCCGGTTTCACACGATGACGGGCTACGGTCTGATCAACCAGATGACCCCTTCGGACGTGGACCTCTTCGCGACGCTCAGCATGCTTTGCGGGCGGTTCGGTCTGAACTATGGCATCCTGCATACCTGTACGCTGGACAGCATGGGGCACCGTTTCTACCACGACTGCCAGGAAATGGATCACGCCTGCGCGGTGATGGACGAGATGTTGGCCCCGTTCATTCCGAAATGGCTGGACATGGGGTACGAGGTTATCGTGACTGCAGACCACGGTCAGGACGCGCGGGGCCATCACGGCGGCAACTCCGATCTGCAGCGGGATGTTGCCCTTTATTATTTCGGTCCCGCCCGCGGTCCGGCGCCCGACACCCTGCTGGACCAGTTGCAACTGGCGCCGACGATCCTGTCGCGGCTGGGCGCGCCCATTCCCGACACGATGCGGGCGGCGTCATTCCTGGCGGATTAAGCGGCGGATTTCCTGAACCGCAAGGCGCGTAGAGGTCGCAGCCGATCGACACCATATCTGGTGGGCAGGCCCCTATCTGGCGGTGTGTTGCTAAAAAGACTCTAGCAAGAGGGCGGAGAAACGCCTATGCTATCAGGCAAGTAGTACAAAAGCCGGGTCAATCGGCGGTAACGAGTAGAGCGGTGACAACATGAAGACAATGGATTTTGTCGTGCGCCCCGTCACGGGTGCAACACAGCGTGGCACGGTGGATGCAGGCGCTGCCACTTCGGTAATCGACGTATCGGCCGGAGAAGAAATATCTCTCAATGTCAGGCAGTTTGAGCTGAAGGCCTATGACAAGGTCGGCTCGGATCTGCATATCACGCTGGCGGATGGCAGGGTGATCGTGCTCAAGGGGTATTTCGCCGAAGATGAGGGCGCGGTGGCGCGACTGTTCATCAGTGCCGATGGTTATCTCAGCGAGGTGGCCCTGGTTGAGGGGGCGGGCGGCGAGATCTATGCGCAATACGGTCCGACCGAGGTTTGGGGTAAATGGAGCCCGCACGAGGACCTGATTTTCGTGGGTGGGGATGAGATCCTGACCCCGCCAAGCGATGACGACAACGTCAGCATGCTGGGGGCGGGGCTTTTGCTGGGCGGCGGCGGTCTGGGTGCTGCCGGTGGTCTTGGCGCCTTGGCGGCAGGTACCGTGGCAGCAGGGGCGCTGCTGGGTGGGGGGGATGGCACAGCGCCGCAACCCGGCCCCCAACCCGCCCCGGCCCAACCCGATGTTCCAGTTCAGCTGGTCCCCGCCGGGCCGCGCCTGCCCACTGTCAACGAGCGTGATCCGATTGCGCTGGGTGGCGGCGACAGGCCAAGCATCAGTATCAGCGGCACCGGGGATCCCGCAGCCGATGTCGAGGTGATTATCGGGGACAAGGTGATCGTGACCCGCCCCGATCAGAATGGAAACTGGAAGGTCGTCTTTGAGGGGGAGACTTTCCCCAAAGACGGCACCTATCCCGTCAAGGTCGAGGTGACGCAACCGGGTGGCGCGCAGATCGACCTGAGCGGCCCTTCGGTGACCATTGACACCACGCCGCCGGAGCTGACTTTCACGCATGGGACCGTGTCGACGGGGCATGTGGTCAATGCAGACGATCATCGCGATGGCGTGGACATATCCGGCACCAGCGAGGCGGGCGCGCGAATTGAAGTGGCGATCGGCACGGTCACTCACGGTGTTACGGCAAATGACCAAGGGCAGTGGACGGTCCGGTTCGCGCCGGGCGAATTGCCCGAGGGGGATTATTCCCGGGACGTGAGCGTCACCGCCACCGATGCCTATAACAACAGCGCCAGCTTCCGCGATACGGTCAGGGTCGACACGATCCCTGACCCGATCGTGATCCAGTCCTGGCTTGTGGCCGGTGACGGCACGGTCAACCGCAACGAGGCGGCAGGCGATCTGGTCGTGACCGGGACATCCACGCCCGGCAACATGCTGACGCTGGCCCTGTTCAACGGGACCGATACGATCACCCGCACCGTGCCGGTGCAGGGCGATGGGACCTGGCGTGTCACCTATCCGGCCGGATCGGCTGGTTCGGGCGAGCATGAGGCGACGCTGACGGCGACCACCTCGGATGCGGTGGGCAATATCGGTCGGGCCACTGCGGCAATCCGGGTTGATACGCTGCATCACCTGACGATCGATCCTGCGCCGTTGGGGACGGGAAATGTGATCAATGCCGATGCAGCTGACGGGGGCGTGGTCCTGCGCGGCACAACGCAGCGGGGCTCGCAGGTCGAGGTCCAGTTCGGGTCGATCACGCGTCAGGCCACCGTGGCCAGCGATGGCACCTGGTTGGCGCGCTTTGCGGGCAACGACTTTGCGCGCGACGAATATGACGCCACCTTCAACGTCACGGCGCGCGATGCGGCCGGCAACGTGGATAGGGCCAGCCGCACCGTGCGGGTGGACACGCTTGTCGATTTGACCATCGACGACGGGATTGGCCGGAACGGCCTGATCAACGATGCGGAGCGGCAGGCGGGCGTGCGCATCAGCGGCACCACAGATCCGGGCGCCGAGGTCTGGGTTCAGGCCGGGGATGTCAGGAAACAGGCCGATGTGGATGGCGCGGGCCTGTGGCGCGTGCGTTTCGAGACAGCGGACCTGCCGGAGGGACAGGGCAATCTTGACGTGACCGCCACGGCGACGGATGCCGCGCGCAACAGCACCAGTGCCGATCGCTCGGTTGCGCTTGATACCGAGGTGCGCGATTTCAACTGGACCTCGACCGGCGTGGCCGCGGATGGGGTGATCAATGGCGATGACGCGGATGACGGCCTGTTCGTCACCGGCCAGGTCGAGCCCGGTTCGCGCGTCATGGTTACACTGGACGGGGTTGAACATGAGGCCCGCGTATTGGGCGATGGCCGCTGGAGTGTACGTTTCGCGCCATCCGACATCCGCAGCGGGGAATATGTCACCGAGTTGCGGGCTGTCGCCACCGACAGGGCGCAGAATACCGATGAGATCCGTCAATCCGTCCGGGTGGACACCAGGCTCAACCTGCTGGAACTGTCTGGCCCAGTGACTGGCGACAATACCATCAATCTTGATGAGGCGAAGTCGGGCTTCGCCGTCACAGGCCAGGTCGAGGTGCTGCCCGGTGTTACCGAAAGATCCACGGTACGGGTCGAGTTCGAGGGCCAGTTCTACCAGGCGACGGTGGATGCCGCGGGCAACTGGAGTGCCTTCATTCCGGGCGAGGTCGTGCCGCAGGGCAATCACACGCTGGACATGGTCGTGCACGCGCGTGATGCGGCGGGCAACGAGGGCCGACTGACGCAGGCGCTGACCATCGACACGGATGTACCGACCAACCCGATCGTGGCCTCCTATACCCGCGACGCGGCCGGGATCCGCTCTGTCTCGATAGAGATGACGGGCGATCGGATCACCCTGACAGAGATCGAGGCCGATGGCGACATGACCCCGGTGGACAATGTGGCCACGCCCATCGCGCCGCTGGGTGAATCATTGCACAGTTTCGGCACGATCGCGCCCGGTGGCGGCTTTGTCGGCGATCATTTGCCAGACGGATCGAACCTGCTGATCACTGCGACGGATACGGCGGGCAATGCCAGCGGCACTTTCCTGGCATTCGACGCGTTGAACACCTCGGTGATCGACCTTTCGGGGCCGATTGCTGCGGGTGCGCGGATCGACGCGATCGACCTGTCCTTCGCCGAGGACAGCACCTTGACCCTGACCGAGGCGCAGATCCTTGCCTTGTCGCCGGATCAGCGTAGCCTGACCATCCACGGCGGCAGCGACGACAGCCTGACATTGGCCGGAGCCATGCGCGATGGGACCGAGGTGGTCGAAGGGCGCAATTACGCGGTCTATTCCCTGGGCGAGGCGCGCGTGATCGTGGACGAGGATGTAAGGATCTTCTGAGGTGGGCCCGAGGGCCGGAACGCCGCGTGGCCATTCGCAGGATGGCCACGCCAACAGAACAGGCACCGCAAAAAGGGGCTGGCATGAGGCAGGGCGACAGTAAATGCAGAGCAAACCGCAAGGCAGGGCCTTATCTGGCCTGTGTGGCGCTGTTGGGTCTGCCGGGATGCCTGCCGGGAACCGAAGGGGCAGGGGTCAGCCGCATGCTGATGCCCGAGCCGGTGCCCGTGGCCGAAGGCCTTGATCCAGGGGGGGCGGGACAGGAGGCGGCCGAGGCCTCGGCCTTGCTGAACGATCTGTTGGGGCGGCGCAGCGCGCTGCCGGGCGGTTCGGCGCTGGCCAGCGTGGCGGATGCGGTTCTGGTGGCAGACAGCCGCCCTGCAGGGGCAGCCTTGCGCAGCGCCCGTTTGCGCGCGCGGGCGCAGTCGCGCAACTGGTTACCCAGTATCGGCCCACAGGTCAGCCTGAGCAGTCTGGGATCGGTGGTGGCCATGCTGGTCGTCGAGCAGGTGATCTTCGACAACGGGCGCAAGAAGGCTGAGCGCGATTTCGCCAAGGCCGATGTCGAAGTGGCGGCCGTGACACTTGTACAGGACAGCAATGCCCGCGTGTTGAGCGCGCTGACGCTTTACCTGGCGGCGCGCGAGGCGCAGGACAAGGCCGAACTTGCCCGCGCGGCGGAACGGGACATGTCGCATTTCGAATGGATCATGTCAGAACGCGTGGCGGGCGGCATTTCCGACCAATCGGACCTGCAGGTGCTGCGCCAGAAACTGGCCGAGATCCGTTCGACCGAACAGCGCGAAAGCGAGGCAGCGCGCGCGGCGGTGGCGGAACTGTCGGCGATGGGTGTCGATCCGGCCATGTTGGAGGAGGAGGCCCTGACGCGCGGCGGTCTTGCCGCGCTGCGGCTGCCTGATCCTCTTCCTGTGTCTCTGCCTGTGCGCATGGCCGAAGCCGAACAGAAACGCGCCATGGCGCGCGCCCGTATCGAGAGGGCGGGCTTTTTGCCGGGGCTCAGCGCCACTGCCGCGCTGGGTCGTGGCGCGCCAGATCCTTCGCTTGATATCCGCACCTCGCGTCCGCTGGGCTTTGGAACCGCCGATGATCTGCGCGCGGTCGACGCCGCGACTGAAGGCGAGCGGCGCAAGGTCGATCAAGCCCGAGAGGAATCCGAAAGGCGGCTGCGCCGCCTGCAGCAGGAACGCAGCGCACTGGCGCGTCAGGCGCAGGAAGGCATGGTGCTGACCAGCAAGGCCAAGGCCAATCTGGATCTGTTCCAGGCACAATATGATGCGGGCCAGCGTCAGGTCATGGATGTGGTGGGCCTTTACGAGCAATTCGCGCGGCAACAGCAGCAGGCGGCAGGGCTGGCCTATCGCGCCATGCAAGCCGAGTTGAACATCGCGGCCGAACTGGGCCTGCTGGCTGATGGGGACAAGCTGTGACCGGGGCCGTACAACCCCGGATCGCGGATCAGGCCGGCCCGGCAGAGGTGCCGCGTACGCGGCTGCAATCGGTGGCCGACCCGCGCCCGGCCACTGTGGATCCGCGCCTGGCATCGATCGATCCGGCGATCGCCGAACTGGCCACCATTGTGGTGGCGCATGCCGGATTGCTGGGGCGCAATCTGCCGCGTCGCGACGTGATCGAGGCGCTTCTTGTGGCGGATGCCGCCTTGGACAGTGCGGCGGAAGCCTTGGCACCCTGTTATGCGATCTGTGGCCTGAACACGCAGGATCGCCGTGTGATCGCCTTTACGCCGGACATGTGGCCTGCGCTTGCGCACATGCAGGGCGGGCAATGGGTTCTGGTCCTTGGGCAGGCGGGCGATGCTGCGGATGGCGCGGTCACGATCTTTGATGCAAACAGTCCGGACAAGCGCCTTGAGGTGCCGCTGTCGGATTTCCTGCCGCATTTCCTTGGCACTATCGTGCAGGCCGAAGCGCCGATCGCGGGGCTTGCAAAAGCCCATGTGACGGCGCCCGTGGCGCGGCACTGGTTCTGGGGTGAGTTCGCAGCCCTGCGGCGGCCCTTCGCCGATGTGATGCTGGGATCATTCGTGGCAAACCTGCTGGCGGTGGCGGTCGCGCTGTTTTCACTGCAGGTCTATGACCGGGTGATCCCGCACCAGTCGCAGGCGACGCTGTGGGTGCTGGCGGGCGGTGCGATGCTGGCGCTGGTGATGGAGGCCGCGCTCAAGGCAGCGCGGGCGCAGTTGATGGACGGGGCGGGGCGTCAGATCGAACTGGCCGTGCAGGCGCGTCTGATGGACCGCATTCTTGGGGCGCGGTCGGATATCGCGGGGCGCAGCCCCTCGAAGATTTTCAGCGCGATGCGTGATTTCGGATCGGTGCGGGAATTCTTCACGACGGCCACGGTGGGCACATTGGCTGATATTCCCTTTGTGTTTGTCTTCTTGCTTCTGGTCGCCTCGATCGGGGGCAATGTGGTCTGGGTGCTGGTTCTGGGCGGGGTGCTGATGGTGCTGCCCGGTTTCCTGATGCAGGGGCGGATGATGCGCCTGACCGAAGAGGGGCAGGGCGCCTCGGTTCGTGCGGCGCGGCTGTTGCAGGAAGTCATCTACGAGCATGAGACGGTCAAGACCCTGCGCGGCGAGGACCGGATGCGGCGTTTGTGGTCCGAGCTTATGACACTTTCGGCGGTCACCTCGTCCGAGCAGCGCAAGCTGGCGTCGGCGCTGACGATATGGGCGCAGGGTGTACAGCAGGCCACCTATGTCGCGGCGGTGGTGATCGGGGCCTACCTGGTCTTTGCCGGGCAGTTCACCGTAGGCTCCATCATCGCGGTCGGCATCCTGACAGGCCGGACGCTGGCACCGTTGTCACAACTGGCCAGCACCATGGCCCGCTGGGGCAATGTGCGCACGGCGTTGGATGCGCTGGAGGACATCGCCCATGCGCCGCAGGATCACGAAGAGGGGCGCAGCTATCTGCGGCGCGACCGTCTGGCGGGGCATTACGAGCTGCGCGAGATCCAGTTCCGCTACAGCGACGAGGCGGCAACGGTGCTGGATATTCCTGCCCTTGCGATCCTGCCGGGTCAGCATGTCGCCGTTCTGGGCGCGAATGGGTCGGGCAAATCCACGCTGCTGCGGCTACTGTCCGGGCTGCATGGCCCCTCGCGGGGGCGCATCCTTGTGGACGGCACCGAAATGGGCCAGATCGAGCCACGCGACCTGCGCCGCGCCATCGGATACCTGGGCCAGGACGTGCGCCTTTTCGCGGGCAGCCTGCGCGACAATCTGACCTTCAGCCTGCTGGAGCGTGATGACGACCGCCTGATGGAGGCGCTGGATTTTGCGGGGCTTGGCCCCTTCGTCAAGGCGCATCCGCGCGGGCTGGACCTGGAACTGGGTGATGCGGGCGCGGGGCTGTCGGTGGGGCAGCGCCAGTCGCTGGGTTGGGCGCGGCTTTGGTTGCAGAACCCATCCGTGTGCCTGCTGGACGAGCCGACCGCCGCGCTGGATCAGCGGCTTGAGGCGACCTTGGTCAGCCGCCTTGAAGGCTGGATGCAGGGGCGCACGGTTGTTATCGCCACGCACCGGATGCCCATCCTGTCGCTGACGGATCGGGTCATGGTACTGCAGAACGGGCGGCTGGCGGTTGACGGGCCGCGCGACCAGGTGCTGGCGCATCTGGCGACCCCGGCGGGGGGCGGACTATGAGAGCGGCGCATCCCGCCATCACGCTTGCCGCGCAGCTGAACGCGCGGCTGCGCGGGCCTAGCCTGACGATCTGGCTGTGTGCGGGCACCGTCTGGCTGTTCATCATCTGGGCCAGCATGGCCTGGGTCGACGAGATCGTGCGCGCCGAGGGCGAGATGATCTCGGCCTCGCGGCCGCAGATCATCCAGAACCTCGAAGGGGGTATCCTTGCAGAACTGGCGGTGCGCGAAGGCGACATGGTGCAGCGCGGCGATGTGCTGGCGCGGTTGCAGGGGACGCAGTTCCGCGCCTCGGTCGATGACCTGCTGGACCAGATCGCGGCGCTGGAAATCCGCCGCCTGCGGCTGGAGGCCGAGCTGGCGGGACAGCCTGCCTTTGGCGTGCCTGCTGATTTGGCCGCGCGCAATCCGGCGATGGTGGCCTCGGAGCAGGTGTTGTTGCAGGCGCGCCGGACCGATTTCGAGAGCCGCGCGGCTGGCGCGCGCCGGGTCATGGAAGAAGCCCGGCAGGAGATGCAGATGATGGAGGCGATGCTGGATCGCAAGATCGTGTCGCTGATCGAGGTGACGCGTGCCCGCAAGGCCCATGCCGATGCCCGCATCCGTCATGACGAGATCGTCACCGGCGCCGAACTGGAACGCGCGGATGCCTATGCAACGACGCTGCGCGAACTGGCGACCCTGCGCCAGAACCTCAAGTCCAGCGAGGATCAATTGACCCGCACCGTGCTGGTCAGCCCCTTGCGGGGGATCGTCAAGGCGGTGTCGGTGTCGACCATCGGGGGCGTGGTGCGCCCCGGCGAGGAGATCCTGCAGATCATCCCGCTGGACGAGGAACTGTTTGTCGAGGCGCGGGTGCGTCCCGAGAATATCGCCAATATCCGCCCCGGCCAGGAGGCGACGATCAAGCTGACAGCCTATGATTACACGATCTTCGGCACGCTCAAGGGGCGGGTCGACGTGATCTCGGCCGATACGTTCAAGGATGAGCGCGCGCGCGATCCCGATGCCGCGGCGCATTACCGGGTCACGCTGCGGGTGGATATGGAGAATTTGACCGCGCGTCAGGCCTCGGTGCAGATCAGGCCGGGGATGCAGGCCTCGGTCGAGTTGCACACGGGGCGCAAGACGGTTCTGCAATATCTTCTGAAGCCGCTCTACAAGTCACGCGAGGCGTTTCGCGAACCCTGAGCGGTGTGTCAGGTCTCGAGCCAGATCGTCACTGGTCCGTCATTCACCAGTTCGACCGCCATGTCGGCGCCAAAGCGGCCTGTTTCGGTCGGGATGCCAAGGGCGGCGAGGCTGGCCGCGAACCGTTCGTAAAGCCTGCGGCCTTCATCGGGGGCGGCAGCGGCGGAAAAGCCGGGGCGATTGCCGCGCGAGGTATCGGCGGCCAAAGTGAACTGGCTGATGACCAGGGCGGAGCCTGCCGTGTCCAGAACCGAACGGTTCATCCGCCCTTCGTCATCCTTGAAGATGCGCAGCTTGGAAATCCGGGCCGCCAGTTGATCGGCCTCTACCTCTGTATCGCCCTGCATGGCGCAAACAAGGATCATGAGGCCCTGCCCACACTGGCCGATCTGCTGCCCATCGACGCTGACAGAGGCGCGGGTGACCCGCTGGATGAGTGCGCGCATGACAGGATATCTCCTTGCTGTTCCCATCCTGACTACGCCGGAGATTGATCCGGATCAAGGCATGCGGATTCGCCTTAAAGCAGAGTGACGGCATCGCTGAAACTTCTGAAAGAGGAGAAGTGTCATGGTTGAGAAAACACATACCGCCGGGCTGTGGCCATCGCTTGCCGAACCGTTCCGCAGCTTCGGTACGCGCATGGCAGATTGGCTGGCCCCTGCGTCTGACGCATCGACGAATGGCGATGCTTATCGCATCACGATGGAACTGCCCGGGGTGGAGGAAAAGGATATCGACGTTTCGGTTCACGAGGGGATGGTGACCGTCAAGGGCGAGAAATCGTCCAGCCGTGAAGACAAGGGGGAGACTTGGTTCTTCAGCGAGCGTCAGTACGGATCCTTCAGCCGAAGCTTTCGGGTGCCGGCGGATGCGCAGGCCGACAAGGTCGATGCCCATCTGAAGGATGGCGTTCTGACCATCAGCATCCCCAAGAAAGGCCCCGAAGAGGCCAAGAGCGCCAAGGTGCCGATCCGCAAGGGGTAAGTGCGGGGCAAAAAGGGGGGCTGTCTGCCCCCCAACGTCGAACAGCGTTCGACTGCGTCGAACCCGGTTCGACGATCCCCCCGAGGATATTTGCCGCAAGAAGAAGCGGCCGATCAGCCGCGCAATTCCAAGATCTCGGACAGGGGCGCGCGTTCGGTGCGGAAGGCATTTGCCGGGTGGTCCGTGTCTTCCAGTCCGAAGGAAATCGCGCACAGGATCTGGCGATGCGCGGGGATGCCGAACCAGTCGCGCAGGAACGGGGCCTGCGCCGCCACGGCCGCCTGCGGGATCGATGCCACGCCGCGCGCCTGCGCTGCCAGCGTGAAAAGCGCCACGAAACCGCCGGTATCCATGGCGCCGTAGGGGCCCAGATCGGCCTCGGTCGTGACGATGGCGACATGGGGCGCACCGAAGAGACGGTAGTTTTCCAGCATCTGCGCATGGGTTGCGGCGCGGTCTTCCTTGGGGATGCCAAGGCTGTCGTATAGCTGGAAGCCGCAGGTGCGACGGCGGTCGCGATAGACGCCCGTGTATTGGCGCGGCCATTCCAGATCGGGTTCTGCCGGCTGGCTTGTGGCCGCTTTCAGAAGCGCCTCGCGGAAGCGGTCGGTTTCGGGCGCACGGGTGACGATGACCTGCCAGGGCTGCGCATTGCACCATGAGGGCACACGCCCGGCGCTGGTCACGATGTCGCCGATCAGGCTGTCCGGCAGGGGGTCGGGTCGGAACGCGCGGCAACTGTGGCGGGCGAGAAGCAGCCCGTCTAGGGTTGCGGCGGGGTCTTGCGTCATTGCATCAATCCTTCGTTCAGTGCGATTCCGTAACCCAGGGCGCCGGCAACCAGCGCGCCAAGGATCACGGCAAAAGCGATCTTCCATGCCGACCAGGGCCTTTCACCCTGCACCCGGCCAGTCGCCCCATTGACCACGAAACGGTAGGTCTGGCCACGGTATTTATAGGCTGCAAGCCAGACCGGCAGCAGAACATGCTTGAAGGTCACGTCGCTGATCTGCGTTTTCACCTGGGTGATGCGCTGCTGATCGCCCCCGATGTCGAAGCGGATGTCACGCTCGATCACGCGGTCCATCTTTTCGCGGGCAAGACCGAAGCCCTGTTCAAGATCCACCGTGTAACTCTCGGCGCGGAACCCGGCCAGGTATTCGGGGCGATAGGGTTGCAGAGCGGACAGATCCCAAGGTTCCAGCCCTTCGGTATAGCGGCGCGGCAGTGAGGTTGTGGCAAGGACAAGCACATCATCGAACCAGCGTTTCACCCGGCCGGATACGGGCGTCCAGCGGATGCGTGGCACTTGCTGGCGCGTGGGTTTGCCATCGCGCATCACGGTGATCGTTTCGTAGTAGACCGTGCCGCGCTGGCCCGCGTATCGGCTTTGCGTATCGGCGTCGAAGGTCCAGTAGGGCACGTAGATGCCGGCCATGGCGCGCCCCTTGCGGGCATAGTCCTGCAGGCCGTTGGGCGCGAACCACAGCTTGCCCAGCCAGTCCGTCATGGCGCGCCGCGCGGCGCGTTCGTCCAGCGCGAAGGGTAGCACCGCGCGCGGCTTGATATGGCGATGAACCCCGGTATCCGCCACTAACGGGGTGGCGCAGAAAGGGCATTCCAACGCGTGCACAGCCGGATCGAATTCGACCTGCGCACCGCAACTGGTGCAGGTCGAAATGCGGGTTTCCTCGATCTCGGAGCCGGGCAGGCTGTCCGACAGGGCGCTGTTGAAATCCAGTTCCCTCAGCGCGTCGGACCAGGGGCCTGGCGCTGCGATCTGCTGACGATGGCCGCAATGATCACAGACCAGTGCACCTTCACCGGGCGCAAAGCGATAGTCGGCGCCACATTGTTCGCAAGGAAAGCGGTGTTCCTGAACCGGGGCGGAGGCTGAGGCGTCAGTCATGCGAAAAAGGTCTTTCAGCGCCCGGCGCGCAAGCCGCAGCGCGTGGCAAGGATGCGCGGTGGATCAGCCTGCGGGTGGAGGGGGCGGGGGCGGCAGGATGGTGAAAAGCTGCGCCAGTTCGGCCACATCCTCGGCCCGCATCCAGCCGTCTTGGCCAGGGGTCCATACCATGCTGTCGCGGCTTAGTGCACCATCGGCGGCCATGCGACCCAGCGACGCCTTGGAGAACGGCCCCCTGGTCTGGCCATTCTCGGCGATATGCCAGACATGTTCGACCGGGGGCGGAGGGGGTGCCACGGGCGCCTGGGCGGATGCCGCACCCCAGGGGCCAGGCTGTGCCATCTGGTTCGCCATGGCCATTCCCATGCCCATGCCGAGACCGGCCCCCATGCCACCCCCACCTGCGGGGTTGGCTGCCGCGGCGGTCATCGCCTCGGCCGCGGAATACTGGGTGAAACGGGTCAGATCCCCCGCGATCCCCATGGAGGTACGCTTGTCCAGCGCCGCCTCGACCGCGGGGGGCAACGAGATGTTTTCGATGTAGAGTTCGGGGATCGTCAGCCCGTAGGATGCGACCGTACCCGAAATCTGCGCCGCGACCAGCTTGCCCAGTTCAGCCGTGTTGGCGGCCATGTCCAGCACAGGGATACCGGACGAGGCCAGAACGCGGCTGACCTCCTGCACGATGACGTTTCGGATCTGGAAGGTGATCTCGTCCGCGGTAAATTCGCCGTCGGTCCCCACGATTTCCGTCATGAAGCGCGCGGGATCAATGACGCGCACCGAATAGGTGCCGAAGGCGCGCAGGCGCACGGGGCCGAATTCGGGATCGCGCGCGATGATCGGGTTCTTCGTGCCCCATTTCAGATCGTTGAAACGGGTGGTGTTGACGAAATAGATCTCGGATTTGAAGGGCGAGCGGAAGCCATGATCCCAGTGGTTCAGACTGGTCAGGATCGGCATGTTGTTGGTTTCCAGCATGTAGAGGCCGGGGGTGAAGACATCTGCCAGCTGGCCTTCATGGATGAACACGGCGGCCTGGCCTTCGCGAACGGTCAGCTTGGCGCCATACTTGATCTCGTGGCCTTCGCGTTCGAAGCGCCAGACCATGGTATCGCGGGTATCGTCGGTCCAGTGGATGACGTCGATGAACTGTCCGCGGAGGAAATCGAAAATGGGCATGGGCTGCTCCCTGGGCTTTGAACGATCAGTTTCGGGAATGGAGGATCATGAAGGACCCCCCATCAATTCCTCGGCCATCTGCGCGATGATCGGGCGGGCCTGATCCAGCGTGATGCCGGGGCTCAGGCGCGGATCATAAAGCATTTTCAGCAGCAGTGCATCATGGCGGGTCAAATGCGCGAATTCATCGTCATCATTGAAGATCGAGGGCCGGGCACGCGGGCTGTCATTGGCAAGGCCCAGACCCTGGGCCATTTCCTCGTGCACACAGGAATCACGCAAAAGATCGGGATGTTCGGCCCGTATCACGATGATGGCGCGTGTATAGGTGTGCATTTGCGGCCCACTTCCCGAGAAGGCCATCACGAAGCAATGGATCTGGCGGGGCAGTGAGCGGAACACCGACAGCGCGCCGGCGCTGATACCCGGTGCAAGCTGGCGCGCGCGTTGGGGCAGAAGGGCGCGGTCATCCTCGCTGTAGATCAGCACATGCATGTTGGCGCGGGCGGCATCCATCACGACCGGGTGGCCGCTGGCACTGGACAGGCGCGCGGCAAAAGCGCTGACGGCGCTGCGATCCGCGCGTTGCCGGTCCTGCGATACCGAAGGGCCGAATTCCACGCTGACCCTGACAGGTTGCGTCCAGCGGCGCAGGGGAACGGGGCGCCCCGACGATGCGCGCAAGCCGGCGCCGCGTTCATATTCGTCGAAGAAGGTGATCTGTTCGAAGTTGCGTGCAAGGTCGCGCGCGCCGAATGGCGCATCGCGCCCGCCGCCATCCGTTCGCAGCAGGCCCTGTGACAACAAATCGGCCTGCAGCTTTCCATAGTAAGAGATCAGCGCCAGGCTTTCGGCCGAAGGGGTCGTATCGCCCGGCGCGGGGCCTGCCTGCGGTGGGCGGGGGGCGGCGGCGCTACCGCCCGCCCCCGGAGGGGCGGGCATGTCGCATCCTGCCAGCAAGACAAGGCCCGCCAGAAAACCCGCAATCTTAAAGCCCAGGCCTTTTTGCATAAAGTCTCAGGCCCTTGGAACCGCAGTGCCGGCGGTGTCGCCCAGGCCTGTCTTTCGCGCCTTGGCCGAAGCCAGTGTGTCGCGCAATTCGGCCTCCATCTTCTTCAGTTCGACTTCGGCGGCGGCGCGGCGCGCCTTGCCCTCATCCGCGATCTGCAGGCTTTCATTGATGGTGGCGATCAGGTCGGCATTGGCCTGCTTGACGGCTTCTATATCGAACACGCCGCGCTCCATCTCCTCTCGGATGATCTTGTTGCTGTCGCGCAGGTTCTTGGCGTTCGCAGTCAGGAGTTCATTGGTCAGGTCATTGGCATCACGCACGGCACGGGCGGCTTCGGCAGAGCGCTGGATCGTCACGGCCTGTGCCAGCTGGGTTTCCCAGAGCGGAACGGTATTCACGAGGGTCGAGTTGATCTTGGTTACCAGGCTTTTGTCGTTTTCCTGCACCAGACGGATCGAGGGCAGCGACTGCATCGTCACCTGGCGTGTGAGCTTCAGATCATGCACGCGGCGCTCCAGGTCGTCGCGCGCGGCGCGGATGTCGCGCAGTTCCTGCGCCTTCATTACCTGGTCATTCTCGGGCGCGGCTTTTACCTCGGCTTCCTTGGCCGGGATCGTGGTGCCGTCGAGCTCCGCGATCTTGGCCTCGCCTGCCGCGATATAAAGCGCCAGTTCATCATAGAAGCTCAGCGTCTTGTCATAGAGCATGTCCAGCGACTTGATGTCCTTGAGCAGCTTGTGCTCGTGCCCCAGAAGATCCTCGGTCACCTTGTCGATCTGGGACTGTACCTTTTCAAACCGCGCGGTGAATTGCGCGAAGGGTGCTGCCCGGCCCAGGAGTTTCTCCCACCAGCTGCGTTCGCGGCGCACGTCGAGTTCAGAGACCGAGAAGCCCCGGATGGTCGACACGATGTTGCGCAGGCTGTCGCCCGCCGGACCTACATCCTTGTTGCGCACATCCGTCAGCATCGCCTGGCTGATGGTCTGCAATTCGGCTTGCGCGCGCGAGCCGAATGACACGATGGACTGGGTGTCGCTCATGTCCAGTTCGGCCATCCGGCGCGTGATTTCGGCGCTGAGCGCGCTGTCGGCCTGTTCAAGCGGCACAATCGCGGTCGCGGGGCCCGGCTCGGGCAGGATGGTCGCGGTCACTTCCTCGACCATGGCGAGGGTTTCCTGGGCCTTGCGGCGTGTGGTGTCAGACATGGCGGCTCCTTTGCATACTTCATACGTTTTGACCCGTGCGGCGGAAGGGGTACCAATTCAAAGCCCGACGGGTGCCCCGACCGGGTGTCTCGAGTTCATTCGCGCGGGTGCACCCCCTCGCGGTCCAGCCTTTCGCGCAGAACCTCGATTTCCACGGTCAGGTCGCTGCGGTCGTCAAGCAACAGTTTTTGCGTCCTTGCGGCAAAATTCTGCTCAAGGTCGGTCAGAAGCGTCTCGTAATCGGCACGGGCCTGCATGTCGCGGCTGCGGCTCCAGATGTCGGCGAACTTGATCGTCGCATCGCGCGCGCCCAGCAGGTAGACGCCCAGGTACTTGCGCGCGGCGGTCAGATCGCGCGGATCGTTCTCGACCGTGCGGAAAAGGTCGCGCGCCACGACCTGGAACCGCTCCAGTCGCGCCATCATCTGACGATCGCCGGCGCGCAGCATGGCGTCTGTCATGGCGGCGAGGTGTTTCTCGGCCTCGTCCACGGCGCGGGCCACGCGATCTGTCTGGAAGGTGTCGATCCCTTCCGCGCCCTTGTCATGCAATGGATCTGGACCAAATGCCAGGAAATGCAGGATCGTGCCCACGACGCCATAAGCGATCGGGGCCATCAGGTCGCCATCGGAAGCCGCGAACCCCGCCACGGCGAGACCAATACCCGTCAACAGGCTGCCGGTGATCTTGCGTGGAAAAGCGGGGCGCCGCGCGACCTTGCGCGCATCATAAGCCTCTTGTGCGATCAGGCCTTCCCTGGTCAGCCAAGCCGCCAGCAGCAAGGTGCCAAGTGCGCCAAGGTTCAGGATCAATCCTGTGGGGCCTGTTGTGAACGCCGCCCACGCCAGGGGAAGCGGAGCGAGGAAAAGCAGATTGACGCGTCCGCCGGCACGGGTGCGACGCGCTCCATCAAAAGGTCCCTTCGGGGGGGCGGGCCTTGGGTCCTTTCCGGTGCTGCCGGGGCTGAACTTGCCGCCATAGCGCTGTGCCATCAAAGCCCCCCTGCGATCGAGACAACGAGGATCAATGCTATCAGCAGGACAAAAGACAGTTTCTGCAATCCCGTCTCGGACATGTGACCCCTCTTGCAACGCAACCCATCTCGAAAGTTAGGGGATGAAGGCAGTGGTTACTAGGGGGAACATCGATTCCAGCCATTCGCGCGCGCAAGAGGGCCAGCAGGGCAGGCGTGTTG
>JAJLKH010000069.1:0-45654 GCA_033839205.1 Rhodobacterales bacterium
GGCACGACCTCCTCGGTCACCGTATCGGCGACGCGGGTGTCGGGCTCGGGGGCGGCCACGGGCTCGGGGGCCACGCGCTCGGCCGGGCGCGGCACGGGGCGTGACGAATTGTCGGGCGCCAGAACAACCTGTTCCTGCGGCGGCGGGGCCAGCACGGGGGCGGCATCCGTCACCTCGGCAGGCTGCGGCGGCAGCGCCTCGGCGGGTTGCGGCACGGGATCGGGCGGCGGCGCTTCCGTCACCTGCGGCTCGACCGGCTGCGGCGGCGTCGGATCGGGACGGCTTTCGGCAGGCGGCGGCGCCTCCTGCGTGGCGGGGGGCGTGGGCATGGCCACATCGGTCGTGGCCTCGGGCGGCTGAACCGCTGCCATCATCGCCTCGAACTCGGCCCCGGAAATGACGGAAACTTCCGTCACCTCAAAGGGTTCCGGGCTGGACTTGAAGATGCCGCCAAACAGCACGAACAGGATCAGGGCAATATGCCCGGCACCCGAAATGTAATAGCCGATCCGCACGGCGCCCCTCAGTTGCCCTGTCCGGCGGGCTGGCTTCCATCCAGGGAAGGCCCGCCAAGATCGGTCACAAGCCCGATATTGGAAAAGCCGCCACGGTTCAGCGCGCCCATCACCGTGACCACATCGGCATAGGGCACCGCCCCATCCGCGCGCAGGAACACGCGGTCGCCCTCACGCTCGGCGGCGATGGCCTGCAGACGCGGCACCAGTTCGTTCAGCGGAACCTCGGTCATCATGATCATGACCTGCCCATCGGCGGTCATGGTGATGCTCAGCGGCTCTTCCTGCTCGGCAGGCAGCGATGTGGCGGCCGTCTTGGGCAATTCCACCGGCACGCCCACCGTCATCAGCGGGGCCGCGACCATGAAGATGATCAGAAGCACCAGCATCACGTCCACGAAGGGCGTGATGTTGATCTCGGACACGACACCGGCGCGGCCCGCACCGCGCCGCCGCCCCCGGCGCGATCCGCCCCCACCGTTCTTGACGACACCCGCACCCATCGCTCAGCTATCCAGCTGGCGGCTGAGGATGGTCGAGAATTCATCGGCAAAGGCGCCATAGCCCCCGATGATGCGATCCGCGTCCGCGCTCAGCTTGTTGTAATAGATCACCGCCGGGATGGCCGCGACAAGACCGATGCCGGTCGCCAGCAGCGCCTCGGCGATACCGGGGGCAACCACGGCAAGGCTGGTATTCTGCGCCTTGGCGATCTCGATGAAGGAATGCATGATCCCCCAGACCGTGCCGAAAAGCCCGATGAAGGGCGCCGACGAGCCGATGGTCGCCAGGATCGTCAGGCCCGATTGCAGTTCGTCCGCTTCCTTGGCGATGGCCACATCCATGCTGCGGTCAATGCGCGATGTCGCACCCGCGATCAGCCGGCCATCGTTGCGGTGACTGCGCCGCCATTCCATCATGCCGGCGGCAAAGATCCGCTGCGAGGCGCCCGCAGGCTCGGGGCCGATCTGGTCGAAAAGCTCGTCCAAAGGTTCGCCCGACCAGAAGGCCGCGTCGAACTCGGTGGATTCGCCACGCGCCTTGCGGAACAGGATCGTTTTCTGAATGACGATCGCCCATGTCCAGAACGAACACAGGACCAGCATGATCATGACCAGTTTGACGACAAGTGTGGCGCGGGCAAACAAAGCCCACATGGTATAATCCGCCGTGGCGGCGCCAGCGATAATCTCGGTTTCCATAAGCCTGCTCTTGGTGTCGGCCGCTTTTGCGGTCCATTTGGCAGGCAAACTACCTTAGTTGAAAGGGGAAGGCCAACACATCTGCGTCATTCGATCACGTCAATGCAACATATGGCGGATATTTGCCGGCATACGGGCAGGATGACCGGTATCGGTGATCACGACGACGGTCACGATGGCATGAAACAGCCGATCCTTGCCGCGTTTCACGACCTGATCCATGACCAGCCGTGCACCGGTGACCTGCACCACCTCGGTCTCGACGATCAATTCATCGTCCAGCCGCGCGGGCATCAGGTAATCCGCCTCGACCCGGCGCACCGCAAAGACCAGCCCCTGCGCCTTCATCGCGTTCTGGTCGATCCCCAGCCCCCGCACCCAATCGCTGCGCGCGCGCTCGATATAGCGCAGGTAATTCGCGTAATAGACGATCCCCGCCATGTCGGTGTCCTCATAATAGACGCGGATCGGCAGGGTATGGGGCATGGCTTGTCCTTCGGATCGGGGTGCTTCGGGTCGAACTTGACCACAAACCACCCCGACCGCAAGGCTCAGAGCGTCGCGCGCGACCCCAGACCGCGCTCTTGCGCGGCCTGCATCGCCACATGGGCCACGGCCAGATCCTGCAGGCCCACGCCGGTACCGTCGAAAACCGTGATCTGATCGGCGCTGGCGCGGCCCTTGCGCATGCCGTTGATCACGGCGCCGATGGGGGTGATGTCGCCTTCGCTGATCAGCCCCGCGCCAATGGCATGCTGCGCCTCGCCGATCGTGATGGATTGCGCCCCCTCACCGGTAAAGACAGCGGCCGCCGCCAGCAGGTTCGCATCCACCTCCTGCTTGCCCTTGGTATCGGTGCCCATGCAGGCCACATGCGTGCCCGGCTTGATCCAGTCGCGCATCATCAATGGCTCGAAGGCCGAGGTGATGGTGATGATCACATCCGCTTCAGCCCCCAGCGCCTCGCGCTCGACCGCCTCGAAAGGCAGGCCCAGCTCCGCCGCGACCGCCGCCAGTTTCGGCAGCATCTCGGGATGGGGGTTCCAGGCCAGAACCTTCTCGAAGGCGCGCTGCTTCACCGCCGCGCGCAGTTGGAAGGTGGATTGATGCCCCGCCCCCACCATGCCCAGCACCTTCGCATCCGGTCGCGCCAGATGGGCGATCGACACCGAAGAGGCCGCCGCCGTGCGGATCGCCGTCAGGTAATTGCCGCCCACAAGCGCCTGCAACTGGCCTGTATCGGGGTCGAACAGGAAGATGGTGGACTGATGATTTGTCAACCCGCGCGCCATATTGCCGGGCCAGAACCCGCCGGATTTCACACCCAGCGCCATGCCCGCCTTGTCAAAACCCGACTTGAAGCCATAAAGCGCATCCGCATGACCCAAGGCTTCGCGCACCACCGGAAAGTTGCGCGCGTCGCCCCGCGCCATGGCGGCGAAGACACCCTCGACCGCCGTAAAGGCGGCCTCGGGCGTCACCACCTGGGCGCAGACATCCTCGGGGATGATCAGCAGTTCTGGCATATCAGAACGCCTTGCCGCGCGCCGACACGGGCCACAGGGTTTCGACCTTGCCGCCCCTGACGCCGACATACCAGTCATGCACGTTGCAGGTCGGATCGCAGTGACCGGGCACAAGGCGCAGCTTGTCATTGACCTTCAGCACGCCATCGGGGTCGGCCACGACACCATGTTCATCCGAGCATTTGACGTATTTCACATCGTCGCGCCCGAAGACCACCGGCAGGCCGCTGTCAACCGACTGCGCCTTGAGGCCGGCATCCACGATCGCCTTGTCGGCCTTGGCATGGGACATCACGCTGGTCAGGATGAACAGCGCGTTTTCCCATTCGCCCTGGTCGATGCGCTTGCCGTCCTTGTCCAGGATACGACCGTAATCGGCATCCATGAACGCGTAGGAGCCGCACTGCAACTCGTTGTAGACGCCCGAATTTCCTTCGAAGTAATAGCTGCCCGTGCCGCCGCCGCCGACGATGTCGCACTCCAGCCCCTCGGCCTTCAGACCCTCGACCGCGTCGCGCACCATGGCCACGGCGATGTCGATCTTGGCCTTGCGGTCATCATAGTTGTCCATGTGCTGCATCGCGCCCTGGTAGGCCTGGAGTCCGGCGAATTTCAACCCCGGTGCCGCGTCGATCGCCTTGGCGATCTCGATCACCGCGGGCGTGGAGGTGACACCGCAACGCCCTGCCCCGCAGTCGATTTCCACCAGGCATTCGATCTGCGTGCCATGCCGCACAGCTGCCGCCGAAAGATCGGCCACGTTGGTCACGTCATCCACACAGCAGATCGTGCGCGCGCCCAGCTTCGGGATACGCGCCAGACGGTCGATCTTGGCCAGGTCGCGCACCTGGTTGCTGACCAGCACATCCTTGATCCCGCCACGGGCGAACACCTCGGCCTCGGACACTTTCTGACAGCACACGCCGCAGGATCCGCCCAGCTTTTCCTGCAACAGCGCCACATCCACGGATTTGTGCATCTTGCCATGCACCCGGTGGCGCACGCCCATGTCCTTGGCGAATTTGCCCATCTTGGCGATGTTGCGCTCCAGCGCGTCCAGATCAAGGATCAGGCAAGGCGTCTGGATCTCGGATTCATCCATGCCGATTGCGGCGGGAATATCATAGCCGACTTCAAGATCGGACAGGTTCACATGCTTGTTCATCGTGCTTCTCCTCAGCCCTTGAACCAGGGCAATTTATCCATGTCGACGTTGCCGCCGGTGATGATGACGCCGATGCGCTTGCCGGCAAAGACGTCGGGGTTCTTCAGGATCACGGCCAGCGGCACGGCGCAGCTGGGTTCGATCACGATCTTCATCCGCTCCCATGTCAGCTTCATGGCCGCGATGATCTCGTCCTCGGTCGCGGTCAGGATATCGGTCACATGGTTCGACACATAGTGCCAGGTATTTTCCTTCAACGGCACCTTCAGACCATCGGCCACCGTCACCGGCGCATCATCCGCGATGATATGCCCCGCGCGGAAACTGCGCGCGGCATCATCCGCGTTCAGGGGTTCCGCCGCATAGATCTTCACATCGGGCGCGGTGCTGGACACGGTCAGGCAAGTGCCCGAGATCATGCCGCCACCCCCGATGGGGGCCACGATCCCCTCGATCCCGTCGACCTGCTCCATCAGTTCGCGCGAACAGGTGGCCTGCCCGGTGATGACACGCAAATCATTGTAGGGATGCACGAATTCCGCGCCGGTTTCGGCCACGACCTGTTCGAATACCGCCTCGCGGCTGCTGGTCGAGGGCTCGCATTCCACGATCCGACCGCCATAGCCGCGCACGGCGGCCTTCTTGGCCTCGGGCGCGGTGCGCGGCATGACCACGGTGCAGGGAATGCCCCGCCGCCCCGCCGCATAGGACAGCGACAGCGCGTGGTTGCCGCTGGAATGGGTGGCGACACCGCGCTCCAGCTTGTCCTCGGGCAGACCGAACACCGCGTTGCAGGCCCCGCGCACCTTGAAGGCGCCCGCCTTCTGGAAGTTCTCGCATTTGAAATGCAGATCCGCCCCGGTCAGGTCGTTCAGATAACTCGAGGTCAGGACAGGCGTGCGGTGGATATAGGGACGGATGCGGTCATGCGCCGCGATCACATCGTCGAAGGTCGGATAGATGACGTCTTTCATGACACCCTCAGGCTGCGGATTTCAGAACAACAGAGCGCGAGGCGCGGAAATGATCCTGCGCGGCGGCCACACCCGATCCCAGACGGATCGGATAGTTCAGATCGGCCATGGCCATCTCGATGCCGGCAAGGCCCGACAGGACCATGACATCGGTCAGCATGCCCAGGTGCCCGATCCGGAAGGCGCGCCCGTTCATCTGTCCCAGACCCACGCCGAAAGACAGGCCATAGGCCGAAAAGGCATGTTCCGTCAGGGCGTTGCTGTCAAAGCCCTTGGGCACGTAGATGGCGCTGACCGTATCGGAATAAAGCTCGGGCGACTGGGCCACCAGGTCCAGACCCCAGGCACGCGTCGCCGCGCGCACACCCTGCGCCAGCCGCGTATGGCGGGCATAGACATTGTCCAGCCCCTCCTCGAACAGCATCTTCAGGCTTTCGCGCATCCCGTAGATCAGCTGCAATGGCGGCGTATAGGGGAAACCGCCCTTGGCATTGCTGTTCATCATGTCGCGGAAGTCAAAGAAGGTGCGCGGCAGTTTCGCGCCTTCCATGTGATCCAGCGCCTTCTGGCTGACCCCAAGGATCGCCATGCCGGTCGCCAGCATGAACCCTTTCTGCGACCCCGCTACGGCGATATCGACACCCCAGGCATCCATCTCGAAGGGCATCGACGCCAGCGAGCTGACGCAATCCACCATCAGCAGCGCGGGATGGCTGGCCGCATCCATCGCGGCGCGCACGGCGGCGATGTCGGATTTCACGCCCGTCGCCGTCTCGTTATGCGTGACCAGCACCGCCTTGATCTTGCGGGCGGTATCGGCGCTCAGCGCGGCCTCGAACCGGTCGGCGGGCGCCCCCGCGCCCCAATCGCATTCGATGATCTGCACATCCAGCCCGTGACGCTGGCACATGTCGATCCAGCGATGCGAGAACATGCCATAGCGCGCCACAAGAACGGTGTCGCCCGCTGACAGCGTGTTGCTGATCGCCGCTTCCCAACCGCCGGTGCCGCTGGCGGGGAAGGTGATCACGCGCCCGGTCGTGGTGCCGAAGACGCGCTTGGTGTCCTCCAGCACGGGGGCCAGCGTTTCAACGAAATCGGGTGCCCGGTGATCGCGGGTCTGCACATGCATCGCAAGGCGCAGCCGGTCGGGGATATTGGTCGGGCCGGGAATGAAGACAGGATTCTGGTCAGACATGGTCGCTCTCCTCCAAGGATCGTCCAAAGATACCACAGTCGCCCCGTTCGACAATTTTCTCAAAAACGTTTTCCATTTTTGAAATGAAAAACACTACCACATGTTTTTAAACACTTTTCTCGTTTTCAAAAAATTTTTCCATTGCATTATTGAAAATATTTTTCATAAGTGATCTTGTGCTGCACAGCAGCATGAACAGCGGGGAATCACGCAGGTGGCACAGGCGGAACGCAAGGCACGGGGGCGGCCCAAATCCCCCTTCACGGATACGGGCAGCCAGACGATGCAATCGCTCGACCGTGCGCTTGGCGTGCTGAACGCGCTTGCGCGGCTGGAACGCGCCTCGCTCACGGATCTGTCGCTGGCGCTCGGCATTCCCACCGCCACCACCCATCGCATCCTGACCACGCTGCAAAAGCATCGCTTCACCGAACTTGACGAGGCGACGCAGGACTGGATGGTCGGGATCGAGGCGTATCGCACCGGGGCCTCATTCCTGAAACGGATGAACCTCGCCGATATCAGCCGCCCCGTGATGCGCGCCCTGATGCAGGCCACGGGCGAAACCGCCAACCTCGCCATCCGCGACGGGGCCGAGGTGGTGTTCATCGGCCAGATCGAAACCCCCAACCCGATCCGCGCCTTCTTCAACCCCGGCACGCGCACGCCCATGCATGCCTCGGGCACCGGCAAGGCGATCCTCGCCACCCTGCCCGAAGATCGGCTGCGCGCGCTGATCCAGTCCTCGGGCCTGCCCGCCTTCACCGACAGCACGCTGTCCACGCCTGCCGCCCTTTTCGCCGATCTGGAACAGACGCGGGCGCGCGGATGGTCCTTCGATCAGGAAGAACGCCATATCGGCATGTCCTGCATCGGGGCCGCCATCTTCGACGCGCAGGGCCAGGCGGTGGGCGGCGTGTCGATCTCGGGGCCGTCGGCGCGCTTCGATGCGCGCAGCAGCCTTGATTACGGCCGCCAGGTCGCCGAAGCCGCGGCCGAGATTACTCGCGCCCTCGGCGGACGCGCCCCCGCCTGATCGCTATTGCGCAGCCGTCACACGCGCATGCAGCCGCAGCGCATGGGACGGATCGCGCGCCACCACCGGCATCACCGGATCATAGGCCGCGCGGATCAGCCCCGCGATCTCGGGGCGCAGGATCGTGCGCCCCTCCAGCACGGCAAGGGGCGAACGGTCGCGAAACGCCATGTCCGACCACAGAAGGATGGTCTGCACCACCTGTGACAGCGCCAGCACATCGGCCGATACCGCCGACAGCGCCGCATCCATCCGCAGAAAGACGAAACTGGCCTTGATGCCCCCATCGGCATCGAAGCGGAAAATCCGGTACTGATTGGCCTCCACCGCCTTCAGCCGCGCCACCAGCGGCACAAGGTCCGGCACCAGCCGGTCAAGATTGGGCACATCGGGCAATTCGTCCCAGTCGCGAAAGAAGAACACCATCAGGTTCGCGCCCAGTTCGGGATCGGTCTCGGCCATCTTGTGCCCGGCCAGCGCCACCACCGCCTCCAGCGCGCCCTTGACCACCTTCAGCGTGTCCTCCTCGACACCAAAGACCACCGGTGCGATGGGCCTGCCCCAGCGGGCAAAGGCATATGATCCATCCGCGCGCGTGAACAGCGCCTCCACATCCTTCGGTGTCAGCCCCGCGTCACTCATGCGCGCGCCCCTCCTTCATCTTGCCAGACATTCTCGAAATCCCGCGCTCAGCCGAAAAGATCCGTCTGCCCCTTGGGCGCATCCAGCCCCAGGTGGGTCCAGGCCTTCTGCGCCAGCATCCGCCCGCGCGGGGTGCGCTGGATCAACCCCTGCTGCAACAGGAAGGGTTCGATCACCTCTTCCAGCGCATCGCGGCTTTCCGACAGGGCCGCCGACAGCGTCTCGATCCCCACCGGGCCACCGCCGTAATTCTCGGCGATCAGCCGCAGATACCGCCGGTCCGCGCCATCCAGCCCCAGGTGATCCACCCCCAGCCGGGTCAGGGCGTAATCCGCGATCTCGCGCGTGACGCGGCCATTGCCCTCGATCAGCGCGAAATCCACAACCCGGCGCAGCAGGCGGCCCGCGATGCGCGGCGTGCCGCGCGACCGGCGCGCGATCTCCATCGCGCCGCCCTCCTCGGCGGGCGCGCCCAGCATCCGGGCATTGCGGGTCACGATCTCGTAAAGCTCGGCATCCGTATAGAACACCAGCCGCGTCGGAATGCCGAATCGGTCGCGCAGCGGCGTGGTCAGCAGGCCCATCCGCGTCGTCGCCCCCACCAGCGTGAAGGGCTGCAATTCGATGCGCACGGTGCGCGCGGCAGGGCCTTCACCGATCACCAGGTCCAGCTGGAAATCCTCCAGCGCGGGATAAAGCACCTCTTCGACCGCCGGGTTCAGGCGATGAATTTCGTCGATGAACAGCACGTCGCGCGCTTCCAGGTTGGTCAGGATCGCCGCCAGATCGCCCGCCTTGGCCAGAACCGGCCCCGAGGTCATGCGGAACCCCACCCCCAGTTCCCGCGCCATGATCTGCGCCAGCGTGGTCTTGCCCAGGCCGGGCGGGCCATGAAACAGCGTGTGATCCATCGCCTCGCCGCGCTGGCGGGCGGACTGGATGAAGACCCGCAGGTTCGCCCGCGCCTCGGCCTGACCGATGAACTCGTCCAGACCCTGCGGGCGCAGGGCGCGGTCATTGTCCTCGGGCTGGCGGGTCGGGTCCAGGATCGGATCGGGCTCGGTCATTTCTTACCCTTTCGGGGCCAGCGCCCGCAGCGCGGCGCGGATCAGGGCGGCGGCATCGGCCTCGGGCGCGTCGGCTGCGGCGCGGGCCACGGCCCCTGCGGCATCACCGGGGGAATAGCCCAGGTTGGTCAGGGCCGACAAGGCATCCGATTGCGCCGCCGCACTGCCCGAGGGGCGCGCGGGCGCCGCCACCTTGCGCGGCGCGGGTGCGGGTGTGTCATCCAGCACCTCGCCATCCGCAGACGCAGCCGCAGGCGCCGTGCCCATGGCAGCGGCCAGCGTGCCGCCCATCGCCATCACACCGGGCGCCTTGTCCTTCAACTCGATCACCACGCGCTGCGCGGTCTTGGGGCCGATCCCCTTGGCCGCCTTGATCGCGTTGATATCGCCCAGCATGATCGCGCGGCTCACGCCCTCGGCCCCCAGCGCGCCCAGGATCGCCAGCGAGGCCTTGGCCCCCACCCCCTGAACGCCCATCAGCAGGCGGTGCCATTCCTTTTCCAGCAGCGTCGGAAAGCCGTATAGCTGCATCAGGTCCTCGCGCACCACCATGTCGGTATAAAGCGCCACCACGTTGCCCGGCCCCGGCAAACCCGCCAGCGTGCGGTCCGAACAATAGACAAGGTATCCCACGCCCGCCACGTCGATCAGCACGTGATCCTCGGTGCGGTATTCCATGCGCCCCGTCAGCTTGCCGATCATGCGCTGGCCTTTCGGATCGCCTGCGCCAGCGCGCTGCCCGCCGCACCGTGATGGGCGTGACAGATCGCGATGGCCAGGGCATCGGCGGCATCCGGCCCGGTCAGCACCACGCCGGGCAATTGCATCCTGACCATGTGCTGCACCTGTTCCTTGGCGGCATGGCCCACGCCCACCACCGTCTTCTTGACCGCATTGGGCGCATATTCAGCGACACTCAGCCCCGCCTGCGCCGGCACCAGAAGCGCGATCCCGCGCGCCTGCCCCAGCTTCAGCGTGGCCACACCGTCCTTGTTGACGAAAGTATGCTCGACCGCCGCCGTATCGGGGCGGTATTGCGCCAGCACCTCGGTCAGTTGCCGGTGCAGCGACAGCAGGCGCAACGACAGATCGTCGCCCGCCGAATGGCAGATACCGTTGGCGACATGGGACATGCGGCTGCCATCGACATCGATGACCCCCCAGCCGAGGTTCCTCAAGCCGGGATCGATCCCCAAAACCCGCATCATTCGCCCCTGCTCTGTTGCTTTTTTGATGCACTAGCACGAAAGGCGAACAAAGGCCAATCCCAAACCGCGTGCGGGCGTTGACGGGGCGCCGCGCCGCCACCTGATGCTGCAACGCAGAAAATCGCCGGATACCGTCGCTTCACCGCCTGAATACGACAGAAACCGTGCCCTATTTTCGCCTTGTTTTATTAAGGTTTTCACGATTCACGACCCATGCAAAAGTCGCATAAGACCTATGCAACAGGCCCGTCTTGTGCGGCAAATAAAGGCACTCTATGTGCAGCCGCAGAAAGAGATCCGCACGGATCTTGACTTCACTTGCACCAATCAACGCGCAAACGCGCAACCGAGGATCTGAAAATGGCTGTTTACGACGCCCCCCGCTCCACCGCCCAGGCCGCTGGCCTGACCGGCTTCTTCTCGAACATGGTCGGCATCTTCGCCGCATGGAACGATGCCCGCGTGACCCGCAACGCCCTGTCGCGCCTGTCGGACCGCGAACTGGAAGACATCGGCCTGTGCCGTGGCGACATCGACGTCGTGGTCAAGAACCGCTGATCACGACGCCCGGTGCACCGTACCGGTTGAAAAAAGCCGCGCGTCCCAAAGGGTCGCGCGGCTTTTTGATTGTGCGGACCGCAGGACCGATGCGCCGCCGCGGATGCGACCGGGCGCGGATCGGCCCGCCTGTCCGGGATCAGAAATTCGGCAGCCGGTCGCGGATCGCATCGGCAAGCGCGCTGGTCACCGGGTCCATCTGCATCACCCAGGCGCCCGCACGCTCAACCGTCGATCCCGCCCGCAGCTTTTCAAGCCGGTCCTCGTAGACGGGCTGGCCCAGCCCGGCCAGGATCATGGCCTTGAAACCGACAAGGCCGATCGCCAGGAACAGGAAGGATCTGATGGGCAGGCGCGCCCGCTTGCGGCGCGGCTTCACGACGATCAGACCGTCGTCACCCACCACCGAGACATAGCCACCGGCCATGTTCACGCGCTTCCGGTTGATGCGCCGGATGCGGTTGTCGAATTCAAAGAATGCGTCTGACATGTCAGAGCTCCAGATATCGGCCCCCACCAACATCTGTGATTAAACTACCCCCGAAATAAGGCAAAAATGGGGCAACCCGTCCGGCAGGGCTGCATTTACGCCTTATTTTTGCTTTACTTGCGCAGGGTCAGCGTCGTCCATTCACCAATCTCCTCACGATGGACAAGATTGATGCCGGATGCTGCATAAACGGAAATGACCTCATCGGCCTGTTCATTCAGAATCCCCGACAGAATCGCGTAACCGCCGGGAATCAGGTGCCTCTGCATATCGGGGGCCAGCTCGATCAGAGGGCCTTTCAGGATATTGGCAAAGACCAGGTCAAAGGGGCTGGCGGCCAGGATATCGGGATGCTCGAAACCTGTCGCCTCGACGCAATGCACCCGGCCCTTCAGGTCATTGGCCGCCACATTCGCCTCAGCCACCTCGACCGCGACCTCGTCGATATCGCCCGCCAGCACCGGGTTCGGCCAGATCCGCGCGGCTGCCATCGCCAGAACGGCGGTACCACAGCCGATATCGGCCACGTTCCGGCCGACAAATCCCTCGCGGTCCAGACGGTCCAGCGCGCGCAGGCAGCCCTGCGTGGTGCCGTGGTGCCCCGTGCCAAAGGCCATCGCCGCCTCGATCAGCAGCGCCTCGACACCCTCGGGCACCTTGTCCGCGTCATGGCTGCCATAGACAAAGAACCGCCCCGCCACCACGGGCGACAATTCGCGGCGCACCTTGGCGACCCAATCGGTTTCCGGCAGTTCGGAAATGGCAAAGGGCTTTGCCCCGTGCACCGCCGCCAGCAGCGCCAGACCGGCGTGATCGGGGCGTTCCGTGAAATAGCAGGCAACCTCCCACAGGCCCGATCCATCCTCGATCTCGAAGACGCCCACGCCTTCGGGTTCGGGGCTCAGGGTCTCGACCGCCTCGCCCAGCGCCTCGGCGGGGGTCTTGCCGGTCAGGGTGGTGATCGCGGTAAAGGTGGGCATGGCATCGGTCTCCGGGTTGCGGGTGCTGACGCTGCGCCTATGTCGATGCGCGCCCCGCGTCAAGCGTGGCGGAAGGGCGCGCGCCCATGCGGCGCACGAAACGCCAGCCGATCAGCCCCGCCATCAGCCCGGCCAGGATATTCGCCAGCGCCTGCCCGATGATCACGCCGCCGCCCGCATAAATCGCGCCCAGCCCAAAGGCGAAGGGCGCCATCAGGATCGCATCGCGCGACCAGTTCGCCGCCGTCGCCCACAAGGGGCGGCCCAGGTTGTTGAACGCCGCGTTCGACACGAACAGCGCCCCCGTGAACACCAGCGCCCCCGCCCCGTAAAAGGCAAAGACCCGCACGATCTGCGCCCCCTCCGGCCCCAACCCGAAAGAGCTTGCGATCAGATCGGCGCTCAGGATCAGCAGCACCCAGACCACGGCGGTATAGCCCAGGCAGAATTTCAGCGCATCGACATAGGCCTGCGCCACGCGGTCATATTGCTTGGCGCCATAGTTCTGCCCGATGATCCCGCCGATCGCGCCGGACAGGGCAAAGATGCCGCCGAAACACACGATGGTCAGGCGCATCACCACGCCCAGACCCGCCACGGCGCTGTCGCCATGCTCGGCCATGGCGCGCACCAGCACCCAGTTGCCGAACGGGGTCGAGACCTGCGTCGCCACCGCCGGAATGGCAATCGCCGCGAAAGGCGCCATGAAGCTGCGCAGATCGACCATGCTGGGCCGCGCCAGCAGATTGCGCGACCGGCTGACCCAGTAAAAGCCCATCACCGCCATGGCCAGGCGCGACAGCACGATGGCCGCCGCCGCACCGCTGACACCCCAGCCCATCCACAGGATCAGGATCGGATCGACGATCAGCGCCACGATCCCCGCCGATACCGTCACCATCATCGCCCGCCAGGCCTCGCCCGCCGCGCGCAGCACGGCGCTGGCGCACATGCCGATGGCGACCAGCGGCAGGCTGGGCAGCGATATGGCCAGGAAATCCGCCGCCACCTCCAGCGCCTCGCCCTCGGCCCCTGTCCAGATCAGGATCGGGCGGCGGAACAGGAAGACCATGATCGCAACGCAGCTTTGGAAAGTGGCGCCATAGATCATCGCGGATGTCGCGATGCGCCGCGCCTCTTCGGGGTCGCCCATGCCCAGCGCGCGACTGACCAGCGCGACCGCCCCGATCATCATCCCCACGGCGATCGACATCACGAAGAACTGGATCGTCCCCGCAAAGCCGATGGCGGTGATCAGCACCTCGTTCTCAAGGCGGCTGATCCACCACAGGGCCAGGAAATCCACCAGGAACAGAAAGCTCAGGCCAAGCGATCCGGTCAGCGTCATCACCACCACGTGGCGCATCGTCGATCCGGTGACGAACTTGCCGCGTCTGTCCGGTTCGGGGGCTGCGCTTGTATCGGTGACGGAATGGTCCATGGGTCTCTCGCTTACGCGGCGGGGGCCGGCGCGAAGCGGGCGAATATGGTTTCATTGCCCGGCTCTGGATGGCGCGGGATCAGCAGGGCCAGGCAGAAGGACACGCCCGCCATGGCCGCGGCCAGCACGAAAACCGAACTGGGCGACACCAGCCACAGATACCCCAGCGACGCCGGCAGGAACACCGCGGCGATATGGTTGATCGTAAAGGCCACCGCCGCCGTGGGCGCAATGTCGCGCGGATCGGCGATTTTCTGGAAATAGGTCTTGAGCGCCAGCGCCATCGCAAAGAACACATGATCCATCACGTAAAGCGCCGCCGCCACCATCACGCCCCAGCCGAACCAGTAGATCCCGCCATAGCCCAGGAAGACGCAGATCAGCCCCAGGTATTCGACACATAGCGCCTTACGCTCGCCCCAGCGGGCCACGGCACGCCCCAGCAGCGGGGCCGCGATCATGTTGACCACCAGGTTGATCGTGAACAGCGCCGTCACCTCATGCACGCGAAAGCCGAATTTCTCGACCATCATGAAGCCCGCGAACACGACAAAGATCTGCCGCCGCGCGCCCGACATGAATTGCAGCGCGTAATAAAGCCAGTAGCGCCGCCGCAGCACCATCTTCTTGATCTGCGGATCGGGCGCCTCGAACTGCGGATAGGCCAGCAGCGCGAACAGCGCCGCCGCCGCCGTGATCCCGCCCGCCAGCAGGTAGACCATGTTATAGGTCAGGCCCAGCGCCTCCCATGTCACGATGATGCACAGATACGCCACCAGCGTCGCCCCCGATCCGGCGGCCAGCAGCCAGCCCAGCATCTGCGGCGCGCGGTCCTTTGGCAGCCATTGCAACTGCAGCGACTGGTTGACCGTCTCGTAATAATGAAAGCCGATGGACGACAGCATGGTGATCGTCAGGATCCCGCCCAGCGTCGGAAACCACGCGGTCACGGCCGTCGCCACCCCCAGCAGGATCAAGGCGACCATCCCCAGCACCTGCTCGCGCATGAACATCAGGATCGCGATCACGCCAATCGCCAGGAAACCGGGGATTTCGCGCACCGTATGCAGCCAGCCGATGTCGGATCCGTCGAACTGCGCCACCTCGATCACGAAGTTGTTCAGCAGCGCGGACCATGTGGCAAAGGCAATCGGCATCGCCGCCGCCATCAGGAACAGCAACGCCACCGGTCTGCGCCAGACCGGCAAATCCTTGGCAAGAGCAAGCGGAATGATTTGCATGTTAACGGCTTACGCCGATTTTTCGACCAAGGCGAGAGGCAAGATCGCGCATTCGCGCACAACCGCCTGTGTGCGGGCCCTCCCCCGAAACGCCGCGCCTCAAAGCGGCGAGAACCGGTATTCCACCTCGGAAAAACGGTCGCGCGGAAAGACATAGAGCATGCGGAACCCTTCGGGCCCCGCCACGGTGCCATGTTCCGCATCGCCCGGAACATAAAGCGCGGTGCCCGGGCCCATCGGGTTGGGCACGCCGTCCACCGTCACGATGGCGGCACCCTCCAGCCCGAAATAGACCTCGGCCGGGGCATGCCGGTGCGGCAGCAGCGTGCCGCCGGGCGCGAATTCCGCGATTCCCATCACCACGCCGCCCGTCTGTGTGCGGTCGGCACAGAACAGCGTGCGCCAGCGGACCGTGCCGAAGGCGGGATCCTCGCCCCCCTCCAGCGGCTGCTCGGCCGCCTCAAGGCGGATCGGCATGGCGACCATGGCCAGCATAGCCGCGGCCAGCATCCCGGCCTGTGCGTCGCCCTGCATCCCGTCAACCGGGTTCACGCTCTGATCCATGCCCGCATTCCCTCTGCCGCGCGCTTCTGTTCTCAAACCGCGGATAAGGCCGCCGCAACCGGATTGCGCAGCCGATTGCGACATGGAATCGACAGTTTTGACCAAACCGCCGCCTCCCCGTCCCCGGATGATCTGGATCAAGGACCACAGCCCCCGATGATGGCATTGCCACGGGCAATCGACATGACGGGAACGCAACGATGGACATACTCAGCCTTGTGGAATGGATCGGCGAAGACCCGACGGCGGCGGTGCTTGGCCTGATCACCGGCGTGGTCTTCGGCGTGGCCGCGCAACGATCGCGCTTCTGCCTGCGGGCGGCGGCGGTGGAATTCGCGCGCGGCCAGCTGGGCGACAAGGTCGCGGTCTGGCTTCTGACCATCTCGACCGCCATCGTCTGGGTGCAGGGCGCGCAGATGCTGGGCCTGATGCGCAGCGCCGACGCCCGCATGATGGCGGTGCCCGGCAGCTGGTCGGGCGCGATCATCGGCGGGCTTCTCTTCGGTGTGGGCATGGTGCTGGCGCGCGGCTGTTCGGGCCGGCTTCTGGTGCTGGGGGCCACGGGCAACCTGCGCTCCATCGTGTCGGGGCTGATCTTCGCCGTCGTCGCACAGATGAGCATCACGGGCTGGCTTGGCCCCCTGCGCGACTGGCTCGCCGGGCTGTGGATCACCTCCGGCGGGCGCAACATGAACCTGCTGACGGCGTTGCACCTGCCCGAATGGGGCGGGCTGGCCATCGGCGCGGCCATGGCCCTCTTGGCGCTTGAACTGTCGCGGCGCAACCGGATCGGCGTCTCGCGGCTTGTCTTCGCCTCGGGCGTGGGCTTTGCCGTGGCGCTCGGCTGGGTGCTGACCTTCGGGCTCAGCCAGATCGCGTTCGAGCCCGTGCAGATCGAAAGCGCCAGCTTCACCGGCCCCTCGGCACGCACGCTGATGTTCACTCTGGATCGCGCCTCGGTTCTGGAATTCGACATCGGGCTGGTGCCGGGCGTGTTCCTGGGATCGTTCCTGGCCTCTGTCCTTGCAGGGGAATTCAAGTTCCAGGGCTTCGAGAACGAAAGCAACATGCGCCGCGCGATGTTCGGGGCGGCGCTCATGGGCTTTGGCGGGATGCTGGCGGGGGGCTGCGCCATCGGCGCGGGCGTCACCGGCGGCTCGATCTTCGTGGGGACCGCATGGCTGGCACTTTTCGCCATGTGGGTGGGCGCGATCCTGACCGATATGGTGGTCGATCAGCAGGGCCGCGCAGTCACCGCCTGAGCCACCGCCAGATCCCGCGTCGCGCCGATGCACGGGCCTGTCGTTTCCGTGCAGTCGCGTGATCCGGGCGGCTGATACCAACCGGGCAACAGCCCTGCCCGGAGACACCGATGACCCACCATGTACTGACCGTCCAATGCCCCTCGACCCGCGGGATCGTCGCGGCGATTTCCGGTTTCCTGGCCGCCAATGGCTGCAACATCACCGACAGCCACCAGTTCGACGATCCGCTGACCGGCATGTTCTTTGCCCGCATGACATTCCTGGCCGAAACCGGCACCTCGCCCGCTGACCTCAAGCAAGGCTTCGCCCCCGTCGCCGCCGGGTTCGCGATGGACTGGGCGATCCATGACGCCTCCGAGCGGATGAAGGTCCTCTTGATGGTGTCGAACTTCGGCCATTGCCTGAACGATCTGCTCTACCGCTGGCGGATCGGCGCGCTGCCCATCGACATCGTGGGCGTGGTGTCCAACCACATGACCTATCAGAAGGTCGTCGTGAACCACGACCTGCCCTTTCACCAGATCAAGGTCACGAAGGAAAACAAGCCCGAGGCAGAGGCCCGCCTGATGGCCCTGGTCGAGGAATCGGGCGCCGAACTGATCGTGCTGGCGCGTTACATGCAGGTATTGTCCGACGCGATCTGCCAGAAGATGTCGGGCCGGATCATCAACATCCACCACTCGTTTCTGCCCAGCTTCAAGGGCGCGAACCCCTACAAACAGGCCTATGAGCGGGGCGTGAAACTGATCGGCGCCACCGCCCATTACGTCACCGCCGATCTGGACGAGGGCCCGATCATCGAACAGGACACGGTGCGCATCACCCACGCCCAAAGCGCCGAGGATTACGTCTCCCTTGGCCGCGACGTGGAAGCACAGGTGCTCAGCCGCGCGATCCACGCCCATATCCATCACCGCGTGTTCCAGAACGGCAACAAGACGGTGGTTTTCCCCGCCAGCCCCGGCAGCTACGCCTCGGAACGGATGGGCTAAGGGCTGCCGATGCAACCATGATTCCGCGGCCGTAGGGTGCGTGCTCGCACGCACCATCCCCCCGCCGCATCAACATGTAGGTGCGCGCTTGCACGCACCATCCCCCCGCCGCACCATCACCCCGCTGAACCGTTAAATTATCCCTAACACGCGCCCGCAACCCCTTGATTTCTCTCATTACGAAGAATGTCCCATCATGGGACACCCCCCAAAGCGCCTTCAATAGAAGCTTTGCGGATCAATATCGACCGCCAGCCGCAGGCTCCCCGTCAGCCGGACCTGCGCCAGCCAGCGGGTCAGCGCCGCCTGCAAGGGCGCGCCCTTGTCCGCCCGCACCAGCAGCCTGACCCGGTGCCTTCCCCTGATCCTTGCAATCGGGGCCGGCGCAGGCCCGTAGACCTGCGCCCCGATCTGGCGCAGCGGCGCATCCATCCGCGCCAGATGCGTGCCAAGCTCAAAAGCCGGCTGCGCCTCGTTGGCCGAGATGATGATCCCCGCCATCCGGCCGTAAGGCGGCACCCCCGCCTGCCGCCGCTCCTCGGCCTCGGCGCGCCAGAACCCTTCCTCGTCGCCCGCAAGGATCGCGCGGATCACCGGATGTTCGGGTTGATGGGTCTGCAGCAGCGCCTGCCCCCGCTTCTCGGCCCGCCCCGCCCGCCCGGCCACCTGCCGCATCAACTGGAAGGTCCGCTCGGCGGCGCGCAGGTCCGATCCCTGCAGGCCAAGATCGGCGTCGATCACCCCCACCAGCGTCAGCAGCGGAAAGTTGTGCCCCTTGGCCACAAGCTGCGTGCCGATGATGATATCGGCCCCGCCACCCGCGATATTCTCGATCTCGGCCTTCAGCGCGCGGGCGGATGCATACATGTCGGATGACAGCGTGGCGATCCGCGCCTGCGGGAACAGCGCCTGCGCCTCTTCGGTCAGCCGCTCCACACCGGGGCCCACCGGCGCCAGCTTGCCCGCAACACCGCAGGCGGGGCAGACCTCGGGCATGGGCTTCGTCTCGCCGCATTGATGGCAGACCAGCCGCTTGAGGAACCGATGCTCCACCATCCGCGCATCGCAATGATCGCAGCCGATCTGATGCCCGCAGCCGCGGCACACGGTCGTCGGCGCATAGCCGCGCCGGTTGATGAACAACAGCGCCTGTTCGCCAGCCGCGATGCGCGCATTGACCGCCGCCTGCAAGCTGGGCGAGATCCAGCGATTGTTCGGCAGGGTTTCCCCGCGCATGTCGATGGCGCGCATCTCGGGCAGGACGGCGGCGCCGAAACGGTCGGTCAGCACCAGCTTGTCGTATTTGCCCGCTTCCGCATTGGCCCAGCTTTCCAGGCTGGGCGTGGCCGAGGCCAGCACCACCCTTGCCCCGCAGATCGCCGCGCGCAGCACCGCCATGTCGCGGGCGTTGTAAAGCACGCCATCCTCCTGCTTGTAGGAGGTGTCGTGTTCCTCATCCACCACGATCAGGCCCAGCTCGCGGTAAGGCAGGAACAGCGCGGACCGCGCCCCCACCACCAGTTGCGCGCCACCTTCGGCCACCATGCGCCAGATGCGGCGGCGTTCCGTCACGGTCACGCCGGAATGCCATTCGGCCGGGCGCGCGCCGAACCGCGCCTCGACCCGGGTCAGGAATTCCGCCGTCAGCGCGATCTCGGGCAGCAGCACCAAAGCCTGGCGCCCTTGCCGCAGCGCTTCGGCCACGGCTTCCAGATATACTTCGGTCTTGCCCGATCCGGTCACACCGCGCAGCAAGGTCGTGCCATAGGTGCCGCGCGCGACACCCGCGCGCAGGGCTTCGGCCCCAGCCGCCTGATCCTCGTTCAAGGCCTTGCCCGGCTGGCCCGGATCCAGCGGCGGAAACGGCAGATCGCGGGGGCTGTCTTCCTCCAGCACCGCGCCCTGCGCCGCCAGCCCCTTGACCACCCCGGTGGAGACGCCCGCCATCTCGGCCAATTCGCGCAAGGTAAAGGCCAGCCCGCCATAATCGCGCAGCACCTCAAGCACCTTTTCGCGCGCGGGCGTCATCCGGTCTGGCACGCCCTGCCCCAGCCGGTAGATGCGGCGCATCGCGGGCGGATCACCCAGACCCGGCGCGCGGGTGGCCAGCCGCAGCATCGCGGGCAGCGGCGTCATCGTGTATTCGGCGGCCCGCGTCAGGAAATCCTGCATCTCTTCGCGCATCGGCGCCACATCCAGCACGCGGCTGGCATGGCGCACCTTGGCAAGGTCGAAATCGCCCCGGCCCGGCCCCCAGACCACACCCAGCACACGGCGCGGCCCCAGCGGCACCTCGACGAAGGCGCCGGCATGGCAGCCCCCTTCCGGCGCGCGGTAGTCCAGCGTCCGGTCCAGCGGCTGCGTCGTCAGCACCGCGATCAGATCGCCATGGTGGTAGAAATCGCTCAAGGGTCAGGGGCTTTCCGTGAAAGGGGTTTCAGGGCTGCACAGTATGGGGTAAAGCCAAGGCAACGAAAGGCCAAGCCCCGAGGGAGCGTGATGAAGTTCTTTGTCGATACCGCAGAAATCGCCGCCATTGCCGAGTTGAACGATCTGGGCATGGTGGATGGTGTGACCACCAACCCTTCGCTGATCCTCAAGTCAGGCCGCGATATCATTGAAGTCACACGCGAAATCGCCGAACTGGTCGATGGGCCGGTCAGCGCCGAGGTTGTCGCCCTCGACGCCGAGGCGATGATTGCCGAAGGCCGCAAACTGGCCGCGATCGCCCCCAATATCGCCGTGAAACTGCCGCTGACCTGGGACGGGCTGAAAGCTTGCAAGGTCCTTTCGGGCGAGGGTTTCATGGTCAATGTGACGCTGTGCTTCAGCGCCAACCAGGCGCTTCTGGCGGCCAAGGCGGGGGCCACTTTCATCAGCCCCTTCATCGGGCGGCTGGATGACATCAACCTCGACGGGATGGACCTGATCGAGGATATCCGTACCATCTATGACAATTACGGCTTCGAGACGCAGATTCTTGCCGCCTCGATCCGGTCGGTCAACCATGTGCTGGACTGCGCGCGCATCGGTGCGGATGTGATGACGGCCCCGCCCGAGGTGATCAAGAAACTGGCAAGCCACCCGCTGACCGACAAGGGGCTTGAGACGTTTTTGAAGGATTGGGAAAAAACGGGGCAGAAAATCCTCTGACCCCGTGCTATAAGACCGGCAAATCAAGAAAACGACCCGAGGCAGGAATGAGCACGAAACCCGGAATTGACAGCGCGCTGCGCGACAAGATCATGGCGCAACCCGATGTCATCCTCGAGGATCGCGACCTGATGCGCGCCCTGATCGCCGCGAACGAGCGGATGATGGGCGCCAATATCGTGGATCTGCGCGGCATCGCCATGGAACGGCTCGAGGCGCGGCTTGACCGGCTGGAAGACACCCATCGCAGCGTTATCGCCGCCGCCTATGACAACCTGGCCGGCACCAACCAGATCCATCGCGCGATCCTGCGGATGCTTGATCCGATGGAGTTCGAGGTGTTCCTGCGTGACCTCGGCGGCCCCGTGGCCGAAATCCTGCGTGTCGACTGCATCCGCCTGGTGCTGGAATCCGTGCAGAACGATCAGGATCCGGTGGTGCAGCGCCTGGGCGAGGTTCTGCGCGTGGCGCAGCCCGGCTTTGTCGCCGACTACCTCAGCGCCGGGCGCGATGCGCCCCAGCGCCAGGTGACGCTGCGCCAGATGCAGGAAGGCAGCCCCGCCATCTACGGCGACAAGGCCGGCTGGATCCGGTCCGAGGCCTGCCTCAAGCTGGATTTCGGCGCGGGCCGTCTGCCCGGCATGCTGGTCATGGGGTCCGAGGATCCGCATCAGTTCAACCCCAGCCAGGGCACCGACCTTCTGGGCTTTTTTGCCGGTGTCTTTGAACGGTCCATGCGCCGCTGGCTGTCATGAGCCTGGTCTCGCCCGCCGCGGCCGAGGCGTTGCGCGCCTGGCTGGAGGGGCAGAAGACCCTCAAGGGTGCCGCCGACAACACCATCGAGGCCTACCGCCACGACGTGCTGGATTTCATCGCCTTCATGGCCACCCATTCCGGCGCGCCGCAGGGTCTTGCCGCGCTGGCGCGCATCAGCGTGTCGGACATGCGCGCCTGGATGGCGCGCAGCCGCAGCAGCGACGTGGGCGCGCGGTCGCTGGCGCGCAAGCTGTCGGCGGTCAAATCCTTCTATCGCTGGCTGGCCGCACGCGAAGGGTTCGAGCCGACGGCGGTCTTGTCCACCCGCTCGCCCAAGTTCCAGCGCAAGCTGCCCCGCCCCCTGGCCGAGGATGCGGCGCGCGCGATGATCGACCGGGTCGAGTTGCAGGCGCGTCAGGATTGGGTGGCGGCGCGCGACATGGCGGTGGTAACGGTGCTTTACGGCTGCGGGCTGCGGATATCCGAGGCGCTGTCGCTGACCGGCGCGGATCTGCCGTTGCCACCGGTGCTGCGGATCACCGGCAAGGGTGGCAAGGAACGCGTGGTGCCCGTGATCCCCGCCGCGCGTGATGCCGTGGACCGCTATGCCAGGCTGTGCCCCCACCCGCTCGAGGCGGATCAGCCGTTGTTCCGCGGGGTGCGCGGTGGCGCGCTGAACCCGCGCGCGATCCAGAAGGTGATGGAACAGGCGCGGCTGCAACTGGGCTTGCCCGCCAGCGCCACACCCCATGCGATGCGGCACAGCTTCGCCACCCATCTGCTGAACGCGGGCGGCGATCTGCGCGCGATCCAGGAATTGCTGGGCCATGCCTCGCTGTCGACCACGCAGGCCTATACGGCCGTTGATACCGCGCGGCTGATGCAGGTCTACGAGGCCAGCCATCCCCGTGCCACGACCCAATCCAAGGGGGCCGCATGACGCCGCAGCTCAAGGCCCTCGGGGTGCATCTTCTGACAGCGACCGGCGCGGTCTTTGCCATGCTGGCCATGCTGGCGGCCGTGGATGGCAAATGGAGCCTGATGTTCCTGTGGCTGGTCGTGGCCTTCGCGGTGGACGGGATCGACGGCCCGCTGGCGCGCAAATACGAGGTCAAGAAATACGCGGGCGAATTCGACGGCGTGCTTCTGGACCTGATCATCGACTACCTGACCTATGTCTTCATCCCCGCCTTCGCGCTGTTCAAATCCGATCTCTTGCCCGGCTGGACCGGCTGGTTCGCGATCATCGTGATCACTTTTGCAAGTGCCATGTATTTCGCCGATACGCGCATGAAGACAAAGGATAATTCCTTCTCTGGCTTTCCCGGATGCTGGAACATGCTGGTGCTTGTGCTCTTCGCGCTTTCGCCCGATTTCTGGATCATCCTGATCCTTGTTTCGCTGCTGGCCGTGGCGATGTTCTTTCCGCTCAAGTTCATCCACCCGGTGCGCACCGAACGCTGGCGCAACCTGTCATTGCCCATGGCGCTGGCCTGGACCTTTTTCGCGGGCTGGGCCGCCTGGGTGGATTTCCACCCCGAAAGCTGGGCGCATTGGGGGCTGATCGTGACCTCGGTCTACCTGCTCTTCGCGGGCATCGCCCAGCAGATCATCCCCGAACGCACAGCCCGCTGACCGCGCCCTGACAACGACAGAGGGGCGAAGCCTGCGCTCCGCCCCCTGTTTCTTCTTGCTTCAAATATCCAATCCCGCCCGCAGCCACGGGTGCGCCGCCCCTCAGGTCAGGGCGGCGTCGCAGCGGCCGCAGACGCCGTGATGCGCATGGCTGCCCACATCGGGCAGGATCTTCCAGCAGCGTTCGCATTTGTCGCCATCGGCTGCGTGAAATACCACCGCCACGCCCGGTACGTCAGGCAGGGTAAAAGCGTCATCGGGCGCCGCCGCACCGCTCAGCCCGATCGCCGAGGTGATGCAGACATCCTCGAACACGACCGATCCCAGCAGTTCCATCAAATCGGCATCGGCCACATGGACCATCGGGGCCGCCTCGAGGCTGGCGCCGATCACCTTGGCGGTGCGCTGCACTTCCAGCGCCGCTGTCACGACGCGACGCGCGCTGCGCACGCGCGCCCATTTCGCGGCCAGTTCCGCGTTCAGCCAATCCGCCGGAGTCTCGGGGATGTCCTGCAGATGGACCGAGCTATCCTCGCCGGGGAAGCGCTCCAGCCAGACCTCTTCCATGGTGAAGACCAGCACCGGGGCCAGCCATGTGGTCAGCCGGTGGAACAACAGGTCCAGCACGGTGCGCGCGGCACGGCGGCGGGGCGTGTCCCCGTCGCAATACAGCGCGTCCTTGCGGATGTCGAAATAGAAGGCCGACAGATCCACCGTGGCAAAGTTGAACACGGCCTGGAACACGCCCTGGAAATCATAGGCGGCATAGCCCTTGCGCACGCGGCTATCCAGTTCGGCCAGGCGGTGCAGCACCCAGCGTTCAAGCTCCGGCATATCCGCAGGTTCCACGCGGTCGCTTTCCGTGAAATCGGCCAGCGACCCCAGCAGGAAGCGCATGGTGTTGCGCAGGCGGCGATACCCGTCGGCGGTGCCTTTCAGGATCTCGGGCCCGATCCGCAGGTCGGCGGTATAGTCCGACTGTGCCACCCATAGCCGCAGGATATCCGCGCCATATTGCTTGACCACCTGTTCGGGCGCCACGGTGTTGCCCAGCGATTTGGACATCTTGTTGCCCTTCTCGTCCAGGGTGAAGCCATGGGTCAGAACACCGCGATAGGGCGCGCGCCCCCGTGTGCCGCAGGCCTGCAGCATCGAGGAATGGAACCAGCCGCGATGCTGGTCGGTGCCTTCCAGGTAGAGATCGGCCAGACCGTCCTCGGACCCGTCGGCGCGGTCGCGCAGCACGAAAGCATGGGTCGACCCGCTATCGAACCAGACATCAAGGATGTCATCGACCTTGTTCCATTCGTCCGGGTTCACGATGCCGGACAGGAACCGCTCCTTGGCGCCGTCCTTGTACCAGGCATCCGCGCCTTCCGCCTCGAAGGCGGCAAGGATGCGCTCGTTCACATCGGTGTTGCGCAGCAGGAAATCGGGATCGGTCGGCAATGCGCCCACTTTCGTGAAACAGGTCAGCGGCACACCCCAGGCGCGCTGGCGCGACAGCACCCAGTCTGGCCGCGCCTCGATCATCGAATACAGACGGTTGCGCCCGGTCTGGGGCGTCCATGTCACCAGCTGGTCGATCGAGGTCAGCGCGCGCTGCCGGATCGTGGTGCCGTATTCGTCCTTTCCGTCACCCACGGGCTTGTCGATGGCGGCGAACCACTGCGGCGTGTTGCGGAAGATCACCGGCGCCTTGGAGCGCCATGAATGCGGGTAGCTGTGCTTGAGCTGCCCACGCGCGATGATGCCCTTCGCCTCGACCAGTTTCTCGATCACGGCGGCGTTGGCGCGGCCTTCCTTGCCCTTGTGATCCAGCACCTTGAGACCGGCAAAGAAGGGCACATGCGGCAGGAACTCGGATTCCTCGCCCACGTTATGGGTCATCCGGTCCAGCCAGTTGCGCTTGACGAAGCAGTCGAAGTCATCCGCACCATGGCTGGGCGCGGTATGCACGAAACCGGTGCCGGCATCATCCGTGACGTGATCGCCGTCGATCATCGGCACGTCGTAATCCCAAAAGCCGTTCGCGCCGTCCATCCCGTGGAACGGGTGATCCAGCGTCAGCCCGGCCAGTTCGTCGGCACTCACGTCACGCAGGCGGGTAAAGGCGGTCACACGCGCCTTGGTCAGGCATTCCTCGGCCAGGGCGTCGGCGAAAAGGTAAAGATCACCGGGGCTTGTCCAGCTTTCCTCTTGCGTTGAATCAACGCGGTAAAGGCCATAGGCCAGCTTGGGGTTATAGGCCACGGCCTTGTTGGACGGGATCGTCCAAGGGGTCGTGGTCCAGATCACCACGCGGGCGCCGGCCAGCCCATCGGGCGCCTGGCGGATGGCGAAGGGCACCCAGATCGTGTGGCTCTTGTGCTCGTGATATTCGATCTCGGCCTCGGCCAGGGCGGTTTTTTCCACCGGAGACCACATCACCGGCTTGGAGCCCTGGTAAAGCGTGCCCGTCATCAGGAACTTCTGGAACTCGGCCGCGATCACGGCCTCGGCGTGGAAATCCATCGTCAGATAGGGCTTGTCCCATGTGCCGGTGATGCCCAGGCGCTTGAACTCCTCGCGCTGGATATCGACCCAGCCCTCGGCGAACTTGCGGCATTCCTGGCGGAAGGCCACAACGTCAACCTCATCCTTGTCCAGCCCCTTGGCGCGGTACTGTTCCTCGATCTTCCATTCGATGGGCAGGCCGTGGCAATCCCAGCCGGGGATATAGCGCGCATCGCGCCCCATCATCTGCTGGCTGCGCACGACCATATCCTTGAGGATCTTGTTCAGCGCATGACCGATGTGCAGGTGCCCGTTGGCGTAGGGCGGGCCGTCATGCAGGGTAAAGGGTTGGCGCGCGGTGGTTTTCGCCTTGTCGCGCAGGCGGTCGTAGACGCCGATCTTCTCCCAGCGGGCCAGCCATTCCGGCTCGCGCTGGGGCAGGCCCGCGCGCATCGGAAATTCGGTGCGGGGCAGGTTCAGCGTGTCTTTATAGTCTTGGGTTTCGGCGCTCATCTGGGGCGTCCTTCAGTCAGCGAATTCACAATGAGGATGGGGGCGGCGCGGCAGTCCATGCGCCTTTTCCCGGCGGCCCTTGGATCCTGTCGCAGGATCAGGGCGCCGGGCCGGTAATTCGCCGAGATATCGCAACTACCATATGCATGCGCGCCTTATAGGCCCATGGCCGCCAAGCGTCCAGAGGCGGGATGAGGCGATCTGCCCGCTTGCGGATCGGGGGCGCAACGGGCATCACAGGCCCTATGAACAGCCCCCTGCCCCCGCGCTTCCATGTCACCCGGCCACAGATCGAATGCGTGGTGGAGGAGTTTTACGATCTGATCCGCCGCCATCCCGGCCTGGGTCCGGTCTTTGCCGCCCATGTCGCCGACTGGCCCGCGCATGAGGAAAAGATCACCCGCTTCTGGGCCAATGCGATCCTTTATGAGCGCAGCTATGACGGCAACCCGCAGCGCGTGCATGTCGCGGCGGGCGATGTGCGCGCCGGCCAGTTCGAGGTCTGGCTGGCCCTCTTTGACGGGGTCTTGCACCGGCAATTGCCGCCCGACACGGCGGCGGCATGGTCTGCGCTGGCCCATCGCATCGGGCGCGGCCTGCGCATGGGTGTTGCGGATCGCGACATCGGCCCCGGCGGCATTCCCCGGCTGGGATGATCCGCCCACCGCTTGCGGTTTTTCGTCCGGATCAGCATTTTATCCACATATCCACAGGGGTTTTTCGCGATCCATCAACCCCTTGTGGATAAGTCCTCACGCTGTCCGAACAACCCGGCCAGCGCCTGGCGCACCACCCCCGTGACCGAAGGGCGCGTGGCCCTGACGAAAGGCAGCGGGCGGCAGACCTCGATCGCGGCGATGCCGACGCGGGCGGTCAGTGCCCCGTTTACGACGCCTTCACCAAAGCGACGCGAGAGTTTCGACAAGACCCCGCCACCCGCCAGCGAGCCGATCAGATCGTCCCCGATCGCCACGGCCCCGGTGGCGACAAGATGGGTCATCACGGCTCGGGTCAGCCGCCAGCTGCCCAGCGTTCCGGACCGGCCGCCGTAAATCTCGGCGATGCGGCGGATCATGCGCAGGTTCGCGGTCAGCGCCGCCACCACATCGGCCAGCGCGATGGGCACCAGCGCGGTGACCGTGGCGACCTGGCGCGCCGCCGCCTCCACCTCGGCGCGGGCGGCCGCGTCCAGCGGCGCCAGAAGTTCGGATTCGGCCAATCCCAGCAAGGTCGCGGCATCGAACTGGTCGCCCTTGCGTTCCGCAAGCCGCGCACGGCCCCAGTCCAGTTCGGGTCGCGCCTTGTAAAGCCGCTCCAGCGCGCCCAGAACATCACGCGCCGCGCCCAGATCTTCGGTCGCAAGCGCCGCGCGGGCGGCATGGTTCAGCTTGTCGATCCGGCCCAGGCGCGCAAAGGCCGAGGCCTCGCGCAGCGCGATGGCCAGCAGCACCAGCAGCAGCGCCGCGATCATCGCCGTCACCGCATAACCCAGCAGCGGCGCACGCGCGATCAGGCCCAGCACGAAATCCCAGGCGGCGACGGAAACGACAGCCCCCAGCAGCGTCAGCGCCAGACCCCAGAACCAGCGCGACAGTCGCGACGGCGGGCGCGCCGCCAGTTGCGCCATGCGCTGCATCGCGCGGCCCTGTGGCAGGTCGGCGGCGCCCTCGGCCTCGGGCACGGGCGGGGCACTGTCAGGGCCGGTGGCCGGGCGCGCGTCCAGCTCGATCAGAACCGGGCCGCGCGGCCCCTGTGCGCGTGACGGGTCGCTCATGCGGCGCTCCTTTCCCAGACCAGAAACACATCGGGCAGGCCTTCGTCATTCACGGACCCCTGCCCGCGCCCGTCGCCGCGCCCCGCCTCGCGGAACCCCGCGCGCGCATAGAAACGCTGCGCCCCGGTATTGGCCTGGAACGTGTTCAGCTCAAGCCGCGTGGCGCCGTCCTTGGCCGCGTCCAGCAGGCGCTGTCCGATCCCCTGCCCGCGACAGTCCTGCGCCACGTAAAGCGCATGGATGAACCCGTCATGCAGCGCCATGAAACCCGCGATCCCCGTGCCACGCCCCTGCGGTTCGGCCACCAGGACCCAGCCGCGATCCACCATCACCCCCGCAAAGGACAGATCCTCGGCCCGCGAATAGAGCCGCGGCATCCAGGCGGTCGTGTCGATGAATTGCGACAGGATCGCCGCCACGGCGCCGGCATCGGTGGGTTGGGCGGGCCGGATCACAGCCTGTCCCCGATCAGGAACTGCGCCGCGCGGTCCAGCCGGATATGCGGCGGCCCCTCGCCCGGGCGCAGCGTCAGGGGGGCGGGCGCGAAATTCATCACCTTGTAATCCGCATCCAGCCACCCCGCGGCCCCGTCGCGCGCGGGGCCCAGCAGGCGGTTGGGGTCCTCGGGCAGATCGCCGGGGTAGAATGCCGCCTGCTTGCCTGTCTCCAGCAGGGTGCCGCGCACACAATCCAGCGGCTTGCCGTCATGGGTGACCGTCTCTTCCACCGTGGCGCGCAGGGCGGCGATGGACATGGCGGCGGTCTGCGCGCCCGCGAAATCGGCGCGCGCGCGCGCCTCGCGCGTCAGGGCCTGCATGATCGCGGTCAGGCGGGCGTGCTGGCCGTGATGCAGATGATCGGCCTTGGTCGCGGCAAAAAGGATCCGCTCGACCCGCTTGCCCAGCAGCAGGCGGGTCATGAAAGCGTTGCCGCCGGGCCGGAAGGCGCCCAGCGTGTCGGCCATGGCGCGGCGCATGTCCTCGACCGCCGCCGGACCCTTGTGAATGGCGCCCAGCGCATCCACCAGTACCACCTGCCGGTCGATCCGGGCGAAATGATCGCGGAAAAAGGGTTTGACCACCTGCGCCTTGTAGGCATCAAATCGCCGCGCCATCTCGCGCCGCAGGGACTTGCGCGGGCCGTCACCCTCGCCGGGCAAAGGCGCGAAGGTCAGCACCGGCGAGCCTGCCAGATCGCCGGGCAGAATGAAACGCCCCGGTGTGCAGTCATAATAGCCAGCCGCCCGCGCCGCCGTCAGATAGCCGGTGAAGCGGCGCGCGAGGTCCTGCGCCAGCGGCTCGTCATGGGGCGCCGCCGGATCGACGCCACCAAGAGCGGCCAGGAACGCCGCCGCCTCGGGGCGTGGGGCGATCCGCGTCATAACATCGGCCGACCACTGGTCATAGGTCTTGTCCATCAACCCAAGGTCCAGCAGCCATTCACCGGGATAATCCACGATATCAAGATGCACGGTGCGCGGCCCCGACAGGCCGGACAGCAGCCCGGCGGGGCGCACCCTCAGCGACAGGCGCAGTTCCGACACCGCCCGCGTGCTGTCGGGCCAATGGGGCTGCGCCGCGGTCAGCGCGGCCAGATGCGTCTCGTAATCGAAACGGGGCAAGGTATCGTCGGGCTGCGGTTGCAGATAGGCCGCCTGGATCCGGCCTTCGGCCTGCGCCGCCAGCGCCCCCATCCGCGCCCTGTCGATCAGGTTGGCGACCAGCGATGTGATGAAAACCGTCTTGCCCGACCGCGCAAGACCGGTGACACCCAACCGGATCACCGGCTCGAAGAAAGCCCCGGACAACGTATCGCCCAACGCCTCGACGCGCCGCGTGATCCCATCCGCCAGATCCGTGATTGCCAAAGGCCTGCCTCGTTCTCTGTCTGCGGCCAAGATAGGCATGACCGCGCCGGATCACCAGAGGCGAGGCCCCCGCCGCTTCTTCTTGCCGCAAATATCCCCGCCGGAGGCATCCGCCCGCGCCACAAGCGCCGCGCCGGGATGGCCGGGATGGGCCGGGATGGATTGAGCCATCCTGCGAATTCCTCTATGTCGCCCCCATGCCCCGTTACGCCCTCAGGATCGAATACCATGGCGCGCCTTTTGCCGGATGGCAGGCGCAGGCGGATCAGCCATCGGTGCAGGGCGCCATCGAGGATGCGCTGGCGCGGCTGGAACCGGGCCCGCACCGCATCGCGGCGGCCGGTCGCACGGATGCCGGGGTGCACGCGCTGGCGCAGGTCGCCCATTGCGACATGGCGCGTGACTGGGACCCTTTCCGGCTGTCGGAGGCGTTGAATTATCACCTCAAGCCGCAACCCGTGGCGATCCTGGCCGCCGCCCGCGTGGCCGATGACTGGCACGCGCGGTTCTCGGCGCAGGAGCGGCGCTACCTGTTCCGCCTGCTGATGCGCCGAGCGCCCGCCACCCATGATGCGGGCCTTGTCTGGCAGGTCCCGCGCGAGCTGGACCATCTGGCCATGCGCGCAGGCGCGGCGCATCTGCTGGGCCTGCATGATTTTACCACCTTCCGCAGCACGATGTGCCAATCGGCAAGCCCGGTGAAGACCCTGGATGCGATCGAGATCGACCGCATCGAAGGCCGCTCCGGCCCGGAGCTGCAATTCCGCCTGTCCGCGCGGTCCTTCCTGCACAACCAGGTGCGCAGCATCGTGGGCACGCTGGAGCGGGTGGGATCGGGCGCATGGTCGCCAGATGACGTGAAAACCGCGCTGGAGGCGCGCGACCGCGCGGCCTGCGGCCCGGTCTGCCCGCCACAGGGGCTTTACCTGGCCGGCGTGGGATACCCCGAGGATCCTTTCGCGGGCTGAAACCGCGGATCTTGGATATTTGAAGCAAGAAGAAGCAGCGGGCGGCCCGCTGCCCCTGGCCGCCCCCGCCCTCAGACCGGGAAGGTGGCGACGGTGATCCCCGCGGCCTGCAGTTCGGCGCGCACCGCGCGGGCGATGTCCACGGCCTCGGGCGTATCGCCATGCAGGCAGATCGTGTCGATGCGCGTGGGGATTTCGCGTCCAGAGGCCGTGACGATGGCGCGGCGCAGGACCATGTCGGTGATGCGTTTGCCCGCAAGCGCAGCATCATGGATCACCGCGCCGGGGATGGAGCGGTCGACCAGCGTGGCATCGTCGTTATAGGCGCGATCGGCGAATATCTCGCAGATGTATTTGCAGCCCAGCGCCTGCGCCGCGGCCTGTTGTTCGGTGGCGGCCAGCACCATGATCGCGATGTCGGGGGCGACGGAAAGCGCGGCCTCATAGAGTGCCGTGGCCAGTTCGAAATCCTCGGCCGCGGTGTTTGCCAGGGCGCCGTGCAATTTCAGGTGACGCACCTGCCCGCCCGCCGCCCGCGCCATGGCCTGGGCCGCCCCCACCTGGTAGCGGACCTGGTTCTGCAGCGTGGAATGGGGCACCTGCATCCGGTGCCGCCCGAAGCCCTGCAGGTCGGCATAGCCGGGATGCGCGCCGATGCCGACATTTTTCTGCACGGCCAGGCGCATCGTCTTCATCATCACATCCGCATCGCCCGCGTGAAAGCCGCAGGCGATATTGGCCGAGGTCACGATATCCAGCAGGCTGGTGTCATCGCCCATCCGCCAGGGCCCGAAGCTTTCGCCCATATCGGCGTTCAGATCGACGCGCAGGTTCGGGGTGAGGGTCATGGGTCAGTCTCCGTTCAGATGGTCGTCATGGGCGGATATCACGCCGCTGATAAGTTGATAGGCCAGAAGATCCTGCATCTGCGCGGGATCACGCAAGAGCGGGCGGATGGTCGAGGGCAGTTTCGCAAGCGCCGTGACATGGCGGCGGTGCGCCTCGATGGCAGCGTCAAGGTCGATCACCTCGAAGCGCAGGGTCACCCCCGGCCCCGCCTGCACCACGCGCGGCAGATCGGCGGGAATGACCGTGCCGATCCGCGGATAGCCGCCCGTGGTCTGGCATTCGCCCAGCAACACGAAGGGCGTGCCGTCGCCGGTCATCTGGATATCGCCGGGCACGATCACCTCGGACAGGATGCTGAGCTGGCCCGAGGCCGCGAAGGGATCGCCCTCGAATTCCAGCCGCGCGCCCATGCGGTTGCCCCGCGCGTCGCGCCGGAACGCGGTCGCCTGGAACCGGTCCAGCATTTCGGGCGCGAACAGTCCGGTCTGCATCGACCGCGTGATGCGCACCGTGCCGCCCGCGAAACGCGGCTCGGGGTCGAGCGTCAGGCCCACCTCGGCGCGGGTGTCATCGCCCAGCGGCAGCCGGTCACCGGGTCGCAGGGCGCGGCCGATCCCTGCGGCCAGATGTGCCGCGCGCGCGCCCAGCACCTCTTCGGTGGCCACCCCCCCGCCCAGGTGCAGATAGCCATAGATGCCGCGCATCGCCGCACCGATCTCGAGCCGTTCGCCCGCGCGCAACAGGTGGCTTGCGTTCCAGGTCAGCGCCTGCCCGTCGATGCTGGCCTGCATCGGCGCGCCGGTCAGGGCGATGCGCGTGTCTTGCGTCACCTCGAAGCTGCCGCCCATCCCGGCCATTTCAAGTGCGGCATGGCTGGCAGGCTGGCGCAGCAGCGCCGCCCCCTCGGCCAGGGCCACGGGATCGGCGGCACCGCCCTGCGACAGGCCCTGCCCCAGCAGACCGGGGCGTCCCCTGTCCTGTACGGTCACTTGCGGCCCCGCGCGGTGAATGATCAAGGCACGGGTCATCGGATCACCTCCACATCGGCGCCGCCATGGCCGGTCTGATCCTCTGCGCGGATACGCTCGAGTTCGGCGGGCGTGATGGCGCGCAGCGAGATCTCGTCGCCCGGGCGCAGGGCAAAGGGATCATCCGCCTCGGGACGGAAGCAGCGAAAGGCGGTCTGGCCGATATGGCGCCAGCCGGTCTGGGTCGCGGCGGAAAAGATGATCAATTGCCGGATCGCCACGACCAGCGCGCCCTCGGGCACGCGCGGGGTCAGCGCGGTCTGGCGCGGGATGTCCCATTCCGGGCCAAGCTGGCCGGTATAGGGCTGACCGGGCGCGAAACCGATGGTCAACACGCGCGGGCGCGCGGCGGTCAGGCTGTCGATGGCGGCTTGCGCGCTCAGGCCCGCCGCCCGCGCGGCCTCGTCGAACTGGGGCGCAAGATCGGTGCCGAAGACGCAAGGGATACGGAAATGCCGCCGCCCGCCCGGCAGATCGGCGCGGGTCCAGTCCTGTGCTTTCAGCAGCTCTTGCAGATGCGCCATCAGCCGCGCGTGATCCAGATGCAGCGGATCGAAGCGCACGAAAGCCGAGGTCAAGGAGGTCGACACTTCCTCGATCCCGTCCAGGGGCGCGGCCTCGATCGCGGCGCGAAAGGCCAGGGCCGCGCGATTGGCGGGTTCGCTCAGCCGGTCGGCAAAGCTGACCAGCAGGCCGGCGATGCCCACGGGGGCAATACGGGGAAAGGGCGCGATATCGGTTTGGGACATGGGATCAGTTGGCAGCCTTCGAGACAGGGCGCGGCGCATAGAGCCAGCGCATTGCGATGGGGGTCAGGAACATGGGCACCTGGTATACGCCGATGAAGATCAGCAGGGGATCGGTCGTGGCCGCAGGCAGGGCCAGCAGGAACAGCGCCACGTTGCGGTTGCCCGCGATGATCGAGGGGCCGGTGGGATCCGTGCCGCCGCGCCCGCGCAGCAACAGGTAGCAGGCGGTCTGCAAGCCGAAGTTCACGACGCAGACACCGGCCAGCCATTTCAGCACCAGCACGGGATCGGTGCGCAGGGCGGGACCGACCGCCGCCATCAACCCGATGACGATGACGAAAAGCGCGATGGCGTTCAGCCCGTCCACCTGGCGCAGGTCGGGCGCGGGGATCAGGCGGCGCAGCGCAAAGCCTAGCGCGGATGACACTGTGATCACCACCAGCAACCGCCCAGAGGCGGTCAGCACATCGGCCATGTCGCCCAATCCGGGTGCGGCCCAGAGGATCGGCATGACCGTGACGGGAAAGACCGCGATGCCCGCGATCAGCAGCCGCAGCGCGGGGGCGGGATCGCGCCCCAGCAGCGCCGTGAAGGCCGCAGCCCCGGACACGCCGGGTGCGGTCAGCATCAGCATCACGGCGATGGCGAATGGCGTCGCCATCAGCCCCAGCGCCCAGAAGATCACCAGCGCCACAAGCGGCATGACCAGCTGGAACACCGCGATCAGGATCAGGCCCGAACGGGCCTCGGCCAGCGATCCGGCGGCCTGGCGCAGCCCGATGCGGAACGCGGTCAGGAACAGCAGCAGCGCCACCAGATGCGGCAGCCATGGCCGGATCAGCGCGGCCAGCTCCGGCAGGGTCAACCCGGCCAGCAGCCCCGCGACCAGCGCCAGCCGCCCGTGGCGGGCAATGGCCGGAAGGAAAGCGTTCAGTGCCGTCAACCGCCCGGCCCCGGTCGCAGGTTATCGGGCAGCCATGTGGCCAGTTCCGGGAAAAGGATCAGCACGAAGACCATGACCACCATGATCAGGAACATCGGAAAGGCCGCGCGCGCGATATAGCCCATTTCGTGCTGGGTCATGCCTTGCAGGACGAACAGGTTGAAGCCGATGGGCGGCGTGATCTGCGCCATCTCGACCACGACGACGACGAAGATGCCGAACCAGATCAGGTCGATCCCCGCCTCGCGCACCATCGGTTCGACAACGGCCATGGTCAGCACGACCGAAGAGATGCCGTCAAGGAACATGCCAAGGATGATGTAGAAGACCAGTAGCGCCATCAGCAGCTCGAAGCGCGACAGCTCGAGGCTGCCGATCAGATCGGCCAGACCGCGCGGCAGGCCGGTGAACCCCATGGCCATCGACAGAAAGGCGGCACCGGCCAGGATCAGCGCGATCATGGCGGATGTCCGGGTGGCACCCATCAGCGACTCGGTGAAGGTCTGCCAGGTCAGCGACCCCTGGATCGCGGCCAGCACCAGCGCACCGATCACACCCAGCGCGGCCGCTTCGGTCGCGGTCGCATAGCCCAGGTACATCGAGCCGATGACCACGCCGATCAGCGCGAAGACCGGGATCAGGAAACGCGAATTGGCCAGTTTGGCGGCAAAGCCCTGGCGCGGTTCCACATCGGGGTTCCAGTCGCGCGAGACGCGCGACATCACCGCCACGTAGCCCGCGAACATCAGCGCCAGCACAAGGCCCGGCAGGACGCCCGCGAAAAACAGCTTCGATATGCTTTCGTTGATGGTCACGCCATAGACGATCAGCGTCAGCGAGGGCGGGATCATCAGGCCCAGGGTCGCAGCCCCCGCCAGCGTGCCGATGATCATGCGTTCGGGATAGTTGCGCTTGCGCAGTTCGGGGATGGACATCTTGCCCACCGTCGTCAGCGTGGCCGCCGAACTGCCGGATACGGCGGCAAAGACGGTGCAGCCCGCGATATTGGTGTGCATCAGCCCGCCCGGCAGCCGCGCCATCCAGGGGGCAAGGCCGCGAAACATGTCCTCGGACAGGCGGGTGCGAAACAGGATCTCGCCCATCCAGATGAACAGCGGCAGGGCCGTCAGCGTCCAGGACGAAGATGCGCGCCAGAGCACGGTCATCATCACGTCGCCCACGGGCCGGGTGGTGAACAGCTCCATCCCCACCCAGGCCACCCCCATCAGCGCCAGCCCGACCCAGACGCCCGAGCCCAGCAGAACGAAAAGCACGAACAGAAACAGGATGATGATCGACAGGTCTTCCATCCGGGTCACTCCACGCGGCTTGTGTCGGTGGCCTCGCGCGTCACGCGCGAGGTGCCCCGGACCAGAAGCGAGATCAGGTTGTCGGTCAGCGCGATCGCCAGGATCACCGCGCCCAGCAACAGCAGCGATTGCGGCATCCACAGCGCGGTGCGGTCCTGCCCCTGGCTGATGTCACCGAATTTCCAGGACCAGTAGACGAATTTGCGCGCGTACCAGACCACGTACCAGGCGATGGCCGCGCCGATCGCAAAGCACCACAGGTCCAGCAGCCACTTGCCACGCGGCGGCAGGGCATTCAGCAGGATCGACACCCGGATATGGCTGCCCTTGTTCAGCGCATCGGCAAAGGCCAGGAACGAGGCCGCCGCCATGGCATAGCCCGCGTATTCAGGCGCGCCGGGAAAGACCTCGCCGGTCCAGCGCGCCATCATCTGCACCACGATCAGAAACAGGATCGCGACCAGCGAAAGGGCGGCCAGGATACTGCCGGCACGATACAGCATGTCGAGGGATAAGCGCAGCGCACGCAGCATGGGCTTCGGCCTTCCGTTCAGGTCGCCTGGGGTTGCAAAGGCGGGTCCGAGGGCGGGCTTTGCCGCCCGCCCCCGGTCCTTGGTCACTTCATGGCGCGATAGGCATCGACGATGGCGCGGCCATCCTCGCCCGCGGCAGCCAGCCATTCCTCGGTCATGGTCGCGCCGATCTCCTGCAGGCCCGCCTTCAGCGTGTCGGATGCCGGTTCAACCGTCATGCCGCCATCGCGCAGACCCTGCAGCGTGAAGCCGGTATATTCTCGCGACCGCCAGTTGCCGGCATATTCGGCCAGTTCGGCGCAGCCGGTGATGACCGCACGGTTCGCATCCGAAAGCCCGTCCCAGACACCGGAATTCACCATGATGTAGTTGCGCGGCAGCCAGGCATCGACCTCGTAGAAATGGGTCAGGCTTTCCCACAGCTTGTTGTCATAGCCGGTCGCCGCCGAAGAGATCATCGAATCCGCGACGCCCGTGGCCAGCGCCTGGCTGAGTTCCGCCGCCTCGATCTGCACGGGCAACATCCCGGTCAGTTCGGCCAGGCGGGCGGTTGCCGCGTTATAGGCGCGGAACTTGGTGCCTTTCATGTCCTCGACGGAATTGACATCTTTCTTGAAATAGATGCCCTGCGGCGGCCATGGCACGGTGTAAAGCAGCGTCAGCTGCTGATCGGCCAGCACCTTTTGCACCGTCGGCTTGGCGGCTTCCCACAGCTTGGCGGAATCCGCGAATGACGTGGCCAGGAACGGGATGCTGTCAAAGCCGAAGACCGCGTTCTCGTTCTGATGCGCGGACATCAGGCGTTCGCCGATCGGCACCTGCCCGGTCTGGATCGCGCGCTTGATATCATTGCCCGCGATCAGCGATCCCGCGGGATGCGTCGCGATGGTGATGTCGCCACCGGTGCCGGTGGTCACGCATTTGCCGAACTCGGCGGCCACGGCGGAATGAAAGTTGGTGGCCGAATAGGCCAGCGGCATGTCCCATGTCTCGGCCATGGCGGGGGCTGCGGCGGCGGCCGTCAGCGCCGTCGCGGTCATGAGGCCGGTCAGGGTCTTGGCAAGCTTGGTCATTGTCTGTCTCCCGGTTGAAGCCCGGCAATGCGGGCGCTGAGGGCGAGGTCTTGCGCCTCGTCCCGGTTCTGGCCTGCGCGTCTGCGCGCAGAGACCTTTGGCCCATCCGGTATGGCCTGACATGCCGGAGAGCCTCCGATTCATGGGCCCATACTGCCTGACTTTCAGAATACGTCAACAAAATGTTGACATTTTATCAGGATCACGGATCATCTGCCCATGACATCATCACTTGGCCCCATCGTTTCATCCGCGCATCTGGCAGAGGGGTCCTTTGCCGAGATATCCGAGCTTGAATTCGGCATGATCATCGCCGGCCATGCCTTCAACCGATGGATGGTGCGCGCCATGGCGGCGACGGGTTTTCCCGACCTCTCGCCACTGGATGTGCTTGTGCTGCACACCGTGCGCCATCGCGGGCGGGCCAAGAAACTGGCCGATATCTGCCTTGTGCTGAATGTCGAGGACACCCACACGGTCAATTACGCGATCAAGAAACTGACCAAGGCGGGGCTGGTCAAGGAAGGCCGGCGCGGCAAGGAAAAAACGGTCGAGGCGACCGAGGCCGGACAGGCCGCCTGCGCCCGCTACCGCGAAATCCGCGAGGATCTGCTGCTGAAACCCGTGCTGGAACTGGGGCTTGAGCCCGAGCAGATCAGCAAGCTGGCAACGCTGCTGCGCACCATGTCAGGCCAATACGATCAGGCCGCGCGATCTGCCACCGCCTTTTAGGGATCAGGCCAGGCGCGCGGGCAGCGCCGCGTAACCGCGAAAGCGCAGCCTGCCGCCATGCCGGCGCCCCTCGGTCAGCGCATAACCGGGAAAACGCGCAAGAAAGCGCGATACCGCGATCCGCCCTTCCAGTCGCGCCAGCGTCAGCCCCACGCAGACATGCGGCCCGCCCGCGAAGGCCAGGTGCCGGTTGGGCTTGCGCGTGATGTCGAAACGCTCAGGGTCCGGGAACTGCGCCGGATCGCGATTGGCCGCGCCGATGCACAGATGCAGGTTGGTGCCCGCCGGAATATCCAGGCCGCCGATGGTCACCGGCGCCGTCGTCTCGCGGTTGCCCAGCTGGTTCGGCGACTGGTAGCGCAGAACCTCTTCGATCGCCGAGGCCGCAAGATCGGGTTCGGCCAGCAACAGAGCCTTCTGATCGGGATGGTCATGCAGCATTGCCAGCGCATTGCCGATCAGGTTCGTCGTCGTCTCGTGCCCTGCGTTCAGGATGAAGATGCAATTCTGAAAAAGCTCTGCCTCGGACAGGGTGCCGCCATCACCCCCCTCGCCCGTGATCAGCCGGGTCAGCACATCGGTTTCAGGATCGCCCGGATGCGCGCGGCGGCGCGCGACCAGATCCTTCAGGTAAGTGCAGAACTCCGTCACGGCCGCATGGCCGCGCGCCAGCTGATCCTCGGACAGGACAGGTTCCAGCGCGCCAAGGATCGCCAGCGACCAGTCGCGCAGCGGCGCGCGCTCGGACTGCGGGATGTCCAGCAGGTTGCCGATGATCTGGATCGGAATCGAGGATGCGAAATCCTCGACCAGATCGGGTGTCTCTCCCTCCGCGTGCCGCGCGGCCAACCCGTCCAGCAAACTGTCCACCGTGGCGATCAACCCCGGCTCCATCCGCGCGATGGCGCGCGGGGTCAGCGCGGCGCTCATGATGCGGCGCACGCGGGTGTGCAGCGGCGGGTCGTTGAACACAAGCGACGTGGTGTGATGTTCGTAAAGCGGGGTGCCGGGGCCGAACTTGGGTGCAAAGGCCGCTTTCTTGTCGGACCGGAACAGGCCGGTATCGCGATAGATCCTGTCCAGATCGGCATGGCGACTGATCAGCACCGATCCGTCGGGCTGCGGCAGCACCGGCGCATGGGCCAGCAGCGCGGCATAGGTGGGAAAAGGATCCGCCACAAAGCCCGCGGGCGGCCGCGCCAGCACGAAGCCCCGCGCCAATTCCATCGCCTGCCTTGCGTGATCGCTGCCCATCGTTCCCCTTCCCTTGCGGCCCCCGATCCCGACTGTACCGCCCCGGCCCGGACAGGCAAGCGCCGCGGCGAATCCCCGGCCGCGCATAAAGGACAACCTGTCTGACAGATTCGTGACGCGGCGTCATTTCCGCGCCGCGCGCCGCGACCGGCCGATCCGGGAAATCGGCACAAATGCTGCCGCTACAGCATACCTTGGTATACTTTGCCCATCTTCGCGACAGATTCTTGCGTCGCCAAACCCCAATCTACGCGGTAAATTTTCTGTGATGGCGAAAAAATTTACAAAACTTTTCGCAAACTGATAATTAATTTACTAAATAAACGATAGAAAACAGTATCTTATATAAAGATGGCATCTCTGTGGTAAATTCACGCCCGAGGAGAGGACGCAGCCATCGCCCAGCGCGGTTGCGTCAGGCCCCCCGCGGGCCTGCTAGACGAACGGAGGATTCATGACCAACCCGACCAGTACCGATACCCTGTACGCCCCGTCGGCCGCGTTTGTGGCCAATGCCCATGTCACCGCAGAGCAGTACAAGGCGATGTACGCGGAGTCGGTCTCCAACCCCGAGGCGTTCTGGGCGGAACATGGCAAGCGCATCGACTGGATCAAGCCCTATACCAAGGTCAAGAACACCAGCTTCGCCCCCGGTGCGGTCGATATCAAATGGTTCGAGGATGGCACGCTGAACGTCAGCGCCAATTGCATCGACCGGCATCTGGCCACCCGTGGCGACCAGACCGCCATCATCTGGGAACCCGATGATCCCAAGGATGCGGCCCAGCACATCAGCTATGCCGAACTGCACCGCCGCACCTGCCGGATGGCGAACATCCTGGAAGGCATGGGCGTGCGCAAGGGCGACCGGGTCGTGATCTACCTGCCGATGATCCCCGAAGCCGCCTATGCCATGCTGGCCTGCGCGCGGATCGGCGCCGTGCATTCCATCGTCTTCGCGGGCTTCTCGCCCGACGCACTGGGCGCGCGGATCAACGGTTGCGACGCCAAGGTGGTGATCACCGCCGATCACGCGCCGCGCGGCGGCCGCAAGACCCCGCTCAAATCCAACACCGATGCCGCGCTGCTGCATTGCAAGGACAGCGTGAAATGCCTGGTGGTGCGCCGTACCGGCGACCAGATCACCTGGGTCGAGGGGCGCGATCACGACTATAACGAACTGGCGCTGGAAGCGGATGACTATTGCGCACCCGCCGAGATGGCCGCCGAGGATCCGCTGTTCATCCTTTACACCTCGGGTTCGACCGGCCAGCCGAAAGGCGTGGTGCACACCTCGGGCGGCTATCTGGTCTATGCCTCGATGACGCATCAATACACGTTCGATTACCATGACGGCGACATCTTCTGGTGCACCGCCGATGTGGGCTGGGTCACCGGGCACAGCTATATCGTCTATGGCCCGCTGGCCAATGGCGCGACCACGCTGATGTTCGAGGGCGTGCCCACATGGCCCGATGCCGGCCGCTTCTGGGAGGTCTGCGAAAAGCACAAGGTCAACCAGTTCTACACCGCCCCCACCGCGATCCGGGCGCTGATGGCGCATGGCACCGATCCGGTGACCAAGTACGACCTGTCATCGATCAAGGTGCTGGGCACCGTGGGCGAACCGATCAACCCCGAGGCCTGGAACTGGTACAACGATGTGGTCGGCAAGGGCGAACGCCCGATCGTCGACACATGGTGGCAGACCGAAACCGGCGGTCACCTGCTGACGCCGCTGCCGGGCGCGATCCCGACCAAGCCGGGTTCGGCCACCCTGCCCTTCTTCGGTGTGCAGCCCGTGATCCTTGACCCCCAGACCGGCGTCGAGATCACCACCACCGCCGCCGAGGGCGTTCTGTGCCTGAAAGACAGCTGGCCCGGCCAGATGCGCACCGTCTGGGGCGATCACGAGCGGTTCGAAAAGACCTATTTCAGCGACTACAAGAACTACTATTTCTCGGGCGATGGCTGCCGCCGCGACGCGGATGGCTACTACTGGATCACCGGCCGCGTCGATGACGTGATCAACGTGTCCGGCCACCGCATGGGCACCGCCGAGGTGGAAAGCGCGCTGGTCGCCCATGTCGATGTGGCCGAAGCGGCCGTGGTGGGCTATCCGCACGCGATCAAGGGCCAGGGCATCTATGCCTATGTCACCCTGATGAACGGGATCGAACCCTCCGAGGAGCTGCGCAAGGAACTGGTCAAATGGGTCCGCACCGAGATCGGCCCCATCGCCAGCCCCGACCTGATCCAGTGGGCGCCCGGCCTGCCCAAGACCCGTTCGGGCAAGATCATGCGCCGCATCCTGCGCAAGATCGCCGAGAACGATTACGGCGCGCTGGGGGATACCTCGACGCTGGCCGACCCTTCGGTGGTCGATCACCTGATCGAAAACCGGATGAACCGGGCGTGAGCGGGATGGGAACCGATACCATGACCCGCCCCGCCGTTCTGATCCTGCTGGGCCCTCCGGGGGCCGGCAAAGGCACACAGGCGCGCATGCTGCAGGACCGTTTCGGCCTGGTGCAACTGTCCACCGGCGATCTGTTGCGCGCCGCCGTGGCGGCAGGGACCGATGCGGGCCGCGCCGCGCAAGCGGTCATGCAGGCGGGCGGGCTGGTCAGCGATGACATCGTCCTGGCGATCCTCAGCGACCGCCTGGCCGAGCCGGACACAAGCAAGGGCGTGATCCTGGATGGCTTTCCCCGCACGACCGGTCAGGCGCAGGCTCTGGATGAGCTGCTGGCGCAGTCCGGGCAGCGGATCAACGCCGCCATCTCGCTCGAGGTGGATGACGCCGAGATGGTCGCCCGCGTGGCAGGCCGCTATACCTGCGGCACCTGCGGCGAAGGCTATCACGACAGCTACAAGACACCTGCCGTGGCGGGTGTCTGCGACAAATGCGGCGGCACCAGCATGACGCGGCGGGCCGATGACAACGCGGCCACCGTGGGCCAGCGCCTTGCGGCCTATCACGCCCAGACGGCGCCGCTGATCACCTATTATGAGGAAAAGGGCAATCTGCAGCGGATCGACGCCATGGGCGAGATCGCGCAGATCGCCGAAGGGCTGAGCGCGATCGTCGAACAGGCGGTCGCGTAATCGGGAGGGGGAGGCGCGGAGCAATTCGCGCCTTTCAGGTTAACGTGCAAAAGGGAGGACGCCTTTCATGGCAGACAACTCGAAAGACAACAACGCCTACTGGGCCGCGAACAAAAGGATCATCGGCGTCAGCCTCGTGATCTGGTTCCTGTGCTCGTTCGGCTTCGGCATTCTGCTGCGCCCGATGCTGTCGGGTATCTCGGTCGGTGGCACCGATCTGGGCTTCTGGTTCGCCCAGCAAGGCTCGATCCTCGTGTTCCTCGTTCTGATCTTCTTCTACGCCTGGCGGATGAACAAGGTCGATGCGGAACATGGCGTCGAAGAATAAGAGATAGGGACAGGGAAACCATGGATCAGTATACTCTCAACCTGCTGGTGGTGGGTGCGTCCTTCGCGCTCTACATCGGCATCGCGATCTGGGCCCGTGCCGGCTCGACCGCTGAATTCTATGCCGCAGGTCAGGGCGTTCCGCCCGTCATGAACGGCATGGCAACCGCTGCTGACTGGATGTCGGCGGCTTCGTTCATCTCGATGGCGGGTCTGATCGCCTTCGTGGGCTACGACAACTCGACCTTCCTGATGGGCTGGACCGGTGGTTACGTGCTTCTGGCGCTGCTGCTTGCCCCCTATCTGCGCAAGTTCGGCAAGTTCACCGTGCCGGAATTCGTCGGCGATCGCTTCTATTCGCAGGGCGCGCGCCTTGTGGCCGTGATCTGTCTGATCGTGATCTCGGTGACCTACGTGATCGGCCAGATGCGCGGCGTGGGCGTGACCTTCGCGCGCTTCCTGGAAGTGTCGACCGATACCGGCCTCTACATCGGTGCGGCGATCGTGTTCGCCTATGCCGTGTTCGGAGGCATGAAGGGCATCACCTACACGCAGGTCGCACAGTATTGCGTTCTGATCATCGCCTACACCATCCCGGCGATTTTCATCTCGCTGCAGGTGACCGGCAACTTCCTGCCGCAGCTGGGTCTTTTCGGCACCTACGCGCCCTCGGGCGGGGATGTAGCCTTCCTGACCAAGCTTGACCAGGTGGTGATGGAACTTGGCTTCAGCCAATACACCGCACACAGCACCTCGACGCTGAACATGGTGTTCTTCACCATGTCGCTGATGATCGGTACCGCGGGCCTGCCCCACGTGATCATCCGCTTCTTCACCGTTCCCAAGGTGGCCGATGCGCGCTGGTCCGCTGGCTGGGCACTGGTCTTCATCGCACTGCTCTACACCGTGGCACCTGCCGTGGGGTCGATGGCGCGTCTGAACATCACCTCCACCTTCTGGCCGAACGCCGTTGCCGGCAACGCGCTGGACGGCGAGGCCCTGTCGGTTGAAGAGATCAACACCAACCCCGAACTGACCTGGATCAACACCTGGGTGAACACCGGGCTGCTGGGCTTCGAGGACAAGAACGGCGACGGCCGCATCCAGTATTACAACGATGCAAGCCCCGCCATGCAGGCCATCGCAACCGAGCGTGGCTGGGTCGGCAACGAACTGACCAAGTTCGACCGTGACATGCTGGTGCTTGCCAACCCCGAGATCGCGAAGCTTCCGGGCTGGGTGATCGCGCTGGTCGCAGCCGGTGGTCTTGCCGCCGCTCTGTCCACCGCGGCAGGTCTGCTGCTGGCCATCTCCTCGGCCGTGTCGCACGACCTGATCAAGGGCGCCATCAATCCGAACATCACGGAAAAGGGCGAACTGCTGGCCGCGCGTGTCTCGATGGCCTTTGCCATCGTGGTGGCGACCTGGCTTGGCCTCAACCCTCCGGGCTTCGCGGCCCAGGTGGTGGCGCTGGCCTTCGGTCTGGCCGCGGCGACGATCTTCCCGGTTCTGATGATGGGCATCTTCTCGAAGCGCATCAACAAGGAAGGCGCCATCGCGGGGATGCTGGTGGGTCTGTTCTCGACCGCCATCTACATCTTCCTGTTCTTGGGCTGGTTCTTCATCCCCGGTACGGCAACCCTGGAAAACGTGCCGGCCAACTGGCTGTTCGGCATCTCTCCCGCCTCCTTCGGGACCGTGGGCGCGATCCTGAACTTCGGCGCGGCCTACATCGTGTCGGGCATGACCAAAGAGCCCCCGCGCGAGATCCAGGACCTGGTGGAATCCATCCGTGTGCCGAAAGGCGCGGGTGCTGCCACCGGCCACTAAAAACAGACGGGCGGGCGGTTCGAAAGAACCGCCCGTTTCCTTTTTTCAGATGTTGCCAGATGCCCACCTGCGCTAGACAGGGGTGACGACCAGCAACATGATCATTCCCGAGGATCGGTTCGATGCCACTTTCCGCTGACGACCTGCGCCGCTTTCTCGGCACCATTCATCCCTATGACAGCTTCCCCGCAGAGGACCTGACCAGGATCGCGGCGCAGTTCCGCACCCTGCCGATGCGCGCCGATGACGTGATCTATCGTCACGGCGAGCCCTGCGAGGGTCTTTACGTGATCATGGATGGCGAGGTGGAAATCACCTCGGACACGGGCGAGGTTGTCTCGCATCTGCAGGCGCGCAATTCCTTCGGCGAACGCGGCCTGATGCGCGGCGGGCTGACCGGCACCAATGCGCGCGCCATCAGCGATGGCCAGCTGCTGATCCTGCCGACCGATGATTTCCGCGCCCTGATCGCCGCCAATGACGGCGCAAGGCGCTTCTTTGCACGCAGCCGCGCGCGCGAGGCCGCGGATGCCGCCCGCCCCGTGGCGCTAACCGAAACCCGTGTGGACCGGCTGATGGCCTCCGATCCCATCACCTGCACCATCGACACCTCGATCGTGGATGCCGCGCGGCTGATGCGGTCGCACCGGATCTCGGCGTTGGGGATCACCGAAGGCGAGCGGTTGGCCGGC
>JAJLKH010000070.1:0-20581 GCA_033839205.1 Rhodobacterales bacterium
GAATTGGTCGATCCTTAGCCTGTCGAATACTGGCTTCGGTCACAGTCACAAAGCGCGTCCACTTACCGTCCTCGTCGTTAATACCTGGTCAAACCATGCAGCGAAGTTCAGGTAGGCTACGACGTTTTCGCCCTCCCGCAAGCAAAACTACCTGTTCAGCAAGATCAAAAGCCCCGGACAAAAGTCCCGGGGCTTTTTGCGTTTGTAGCATAAGCCTGGAAAAAGGCTGGAAGCACACACCCCTGTATGAGGGGGGTGGGCGGGCGACAGCGTCAGGCTGCGAGAAACAAGGCTACCGGCGCGGGGTCGCGAGCCACGCGAGCGCGGCGCAGAGCTTCGACCGCGAGACCTCGCTTTATCCATTCGGAGGCTGGTTCGAATTCGTCTGTCGGCATCCTTCCAGTCAATGAAAGGCACTGAAAGTGGTTGCCTGCCATCGCGGGCCATCAAAACTGTCCTTCGTAAGAGCGTAAGGTGCTGGAAATAATAAGAAATATGCAAAATGTATACAGAATCATTGTTTTGAACACAATAACCACATAGCGTGTTCAAAAACCACGAGGAATCATCGTTGCTTGGCGACCGTCTCAGGAACAAAATCGCTGATCTGATCCTGGCGGGCGAACTGCGGCCTGGCGATCGGCTTGACGAGACGGCGCTGGCGCAGCGCTTCGGCGTGTCGCGTACGCCCGTGCGTGAGGCGCTGCAGCAACTGGGCACATCCGGGTTGGTCGAGAACAGGCCACGGCGATCGGCCATCGTGCGCAAGTTGAGCATGGGCGAACTGGCCGCATTCTTCGAGGCCACTGGCGAGATCGAAGCTTTGTGCACGCGCTATTCTGCAGAGCGGATGACCCAGGCCGAGCGGATTGCGCTGAAGGAGTTGATCGACCTTTCCAAATCCGCCAGCGATGCAGGCGATAGGGTCGCCAGTCGGGCCCTGGATGAGCAATTCCACGAGATGCTCCATGACGGCGCGCATAACCCGGCGCTTCGAGACATGGCTCGTGGCATGAGGATGCGTGTGGGTCCCTATAGTGCGGCACCTTACACGCTGGAAACATTCGATACGCTTCTGACGGTGCCCCACTTTCAGCATGCCGCGATTGTGCAGGCGATCCTTGATCGGGATGCAGAGGCTGCGCATCGGCACATGCTTGACCATATCGGCCATACGTTCCTTGTCATCCGCGACATTCTGACCGTGAGCGGGAAGAACGAAGAAGCGTTGCGGACCGCCACGAATGACGTGGCATGAATTTGATGGGCGGCTGGATCGATACATGAGCAAGGGAGTGAGCTGCGATGCATGATTACCAGGGACCCGGCCGCTCGGTCGTTTTCTCGCAGCAGGCAATGTGTGCAACCTCGCATCCGCTGGCCGCAATGGCGGCGCTCGACATCATCCGTGCCGGTGGAAACGCGGTGGATGCGGCAGTGGCAGGGGCCGTGGTGTTGGGGTTGTGCGAGCCGATGATGGCTGGTCTGGGCGGGGATGTGTTTGCCATGATCCGTCCGGCAAATGGCGGACCAATGATCGGTCTGAACGGTTCAGGACGCGCACCGGCCGCGCTGGATGCTGAACGGTTGCGCGAGGAGGGGTTGTTTTCCGTTCCTCTGGGATCAGCGCATTCCGTCACCTTGCCCGGTGCCGTCGACGCTTTCGACAGGCTGGTCCGCGAGCATGGAAAGCTGGACCTTGCCACGGTGCTGCAGCCTGCAATCCGTCACGCTGATCAGGGTGTGCCGGTCTGCCACAGGTCTGCGATCGACTGGCTTACATTCGGGGGGAGGTTGCAGGGCGCGGGGCGCCGTCATTACCTGAAGGACGATCAGCCCTATCGGCCAGGTGACGTGTTCCGCTCTGCGCCGCAGGCAGAGGCGCTGCGGCTGATCGCCCGCGAGGGGCGCGCCGCCTTCTACGAGGGTGCCATCATGCATGACATGGTGGAGACATTGCGCGCTGCGGGTGGTCTGCACACGCCCGACGATTTCGCAGCCGTAGCGGCCGACTATGTCGCGCCGATCCGCAGATCCTATCGCGGACATGACCTGATCGAACTGCCGCCAAACGGGCAGGGCGCAACCGCGCTGATGCTGGCGGGCTTGCTGTCTCGGTTCGACCTTGCCTCGCTTGATCCAAACGGGGTCGAACGGGTCCATCTGGAGGCCGAGGCCACGCGCATCGCCTATCAAGCGCGGGATGAATTCCTCGGTGACCCGGAATGCGCCTCCCTCGACATCGAACGGATGCTGAGCGACGCGATGATCGACGAATTGGCTGCAAGGATCGATCCGACGCGGGCCACGCCCCATCATGACCGCCGCCCCGATGCACTGCACCGCGACACCGTGTATATCTGTGTTGTCGATGAACAGGGCCTGGCCGTCTCTCTCATTTATTCCACGTTCTGGCCTTTCGGGTCTGGTCTGGCGTCAGAGCGCTTTGGAATAAGCTTTCAGAACCGCGGGGCAGGTTTCTCGCTGCGCAAGGGGCATGTGAACGAACTGAAGGGCGGTCGTCGCCCGCTGCATACGCTGATACCCGGTTTCATGGAGCAACCCGGCGTATACACCATGCCTTTCGGCGTAATGGGTGGCCCTTTCCAGGCAACTGGACATGCGCATTTCCTGTCGAACCTCGTGGATTTCGGAATGGACATCCAGTCGGCCATCGACGCACCGCGTAGTTTTCTTGATCACACCACGGGCAAGCTATCGCTTGAGGCAGGTTTTTCCGAGGCCGTAGCCGAACGCCTGAGCGCTATGGGCCATACAGTCGAGCGTGCGCCTGTCGGTATGGGCGGCGCGCAGGCGATCCGACTGGATCTGGCGAGCGGGCTTCTGACTGGGGGCAGCGACCCGCGAAAGGATGGTCTTGCGCTGGGATTGTGAATGATGATCGCCTTCAAGCAAGGATAACGAGACCAAGACCTTTTGAAAAATCGGATTGTGGTCGAGGTTGTAGAGCCCCTCAACTGAAGCAACTCTTCACCTGAAGGTACATATCGCTGCATGATCCTGACCGTTTCGCCGCGCGGGGCCACCCGGCGGCATCTTGGGTTGCCGCCGGGGATCAGAGGGATCCGTTCAATCGCGCGGCTTCGTCTTGCCGCTGACCTGCGCCAGATTTGCGCTGATCTGGTCGCCCAACTTTTGCAGACTTGGCAGTTGCACCGCCATGTCCATGATCGCGTCCACCGTGGCGTTCACGGGTGATACGGCGCGCTCGGCCCCTTCACCGCGCTGCGCGCCCATACCGTTCAGCTGGTTGATGCTGATGCCGGTGATCTTTTCTGCTGGGCGAACCATTTCGGCCAGAATACGCGGCATGGCCTCCAGCCGGGCCTTTTCCAGCTCCATCGCGATGATGGCTTCCGAGCGGGCGTTCTCGGCCTCGATCCGGGCGCGCTCGGCCTCGACCTTTGCCAGCTCCACGGCTTTTGTCGCCTCGGCTTCGGCGCGGCGCGCTTCTGCCTTGTCGGCTGCTGTGGCCTTGTCCGATGCGGCTGCGATTTCCGCGCGCTTTGCGGCGGCTTCGGCCTGTTCCTGTGCCATGATCAGCGCCAGCGCACGACGGCGTTCGGCCTCGGCCATGGCGCGGGCGGTCTGCACAGCTTCGGCGGCGGTCACGGCTTCGGCGCGGGCGGCATCCGCCTGCGCCTGCGCGCGGCTTTCTTCTTGGCTGCGCGCCGCCAACTGCACCTGGCGGGCGCTCTCAGCATCTTCCAGCGCGCGGCTCTGGGCGATCTCGGCCTCGCGGATCGCCTGTTCGCGCGCGATGTCGGCGGACTGGATGTCCTGCTCCATGCGGATGCGGGCCTGTGCGGCTGTACGCTCGCTATCGGCCTTGCGCTGCGCCACTTCGGCCAATTGCGCGGCCATCAGGGTTTCGATCTCCTGTCCCTGTGCGATCTCGGCACGGCGCTGCTCTAGGTCGATCTCGAGCTTGCGCTTGGCGGCTTCCATCGCGGCGCGGCGCACCGAGACATCGCTGTCGCTTTCGATCTCGGCGCGCTCCTTTTTCGACTTGGCGATGACCTCAGCGAGCTTGCGCATGCCGACGGCGTTGAAGGCGTTGTTTTCGTCCAGCGCGGAAAAGGGCGTCTGATCCAGACCGGTGAGCGAGACTGAATCCAGTTGCAGGCCGTAGTTCGCCATCGCTTCGGCCAGGCTTTCGCGCACCTCGCGCACGAACTGGGCGCGATTCTCGTGCAGCTCGTCCATGGTCATGCGGGCCGCGACCGAACGCAGCGCATCGATCATCATCCCGTCGATCAGCCCGCGCAACTGGTCGGGCTGGAACAGGCGTTTTCCAAGAGTCTGCGCGGCGCGGGTGATCGCGTCAGCCTGCGGCGTGACCGAGACGTAGAAATCCGCCCCCACATCCACGCGTAGGCGGTCCTTGGTGATCAGCGCCGCCTCTCCGATGCGGGTAACCGTCATGCGGATCGTCTGCATATTGACCCGCGTGATCTCGTGGAAATAGGGCAGGGCCAGTGTGCCCCCGTCGATGACGACGCGGCGGCCCCCGATCCCCGTTTTCACCAGCGCCACTTCGTTTGTGGCGCGTTGATAGAACCACGCGGCCAACGCGATCAGCGCGGCGGCGATGACGATCAGGACAATGATCCAGCCCATAGCAGACATATCAGCCTCCCCTTCAGATAAGCCCGTGCATTTCGCACAGGATGTTCGACGACATGCCCCCGTCGACAGGGATATTGGTGCCACGGATCCACGTGGTCATGTCCGACAGCAGGAAGGCCACGACCGGCGCGATATCTTCCGCACGGCCCGGGCGATCCATGACGCGCATGTCTTCTTCGGCGCGCGCCCCCAGCGTTTCGATGAAATCGCCAAGGATCGGCGTATCGACCGGGCCGGGGCTGACCGCGTTCATGCGGATGCCGCGATCCCGCCACGTCCAGCGGTTTGCCTGCGTCCATGCGATCAGGGCTTCCTTGGAAAAGAAGTAACTACGCCCGCCGGCATTGGTGATGTCGTGGCGCTGCATGAAATCCGCCAGATCGTCCATGTCCACCTGTTCCGAGGCGCGGATTGCAGGCACTGCCTGCGGCCAGCCGAAGCCCGCCAGCGACGCAAGGTTCACGATCGACGCGCCGTCGTTCAGCTTGGGGATCAACCCCAGTGTCAGGCGCTTCAGCCCGAAGAGGTTCACCTTGAGCACCTTCTCCGCCGGGGCCGTGGGTGGCAGGCCCGCGATATTGGCGATGCCGTCAATGCCCGTGGGCAGCACATCGACCAGCGCGTCGATCGTACGCGCATCCGACAGATCGGCGCGGTAAAACTCTTCGACGTGATCGAAGCGCTTGGTCACATCCACACCCAGCACAGTGGCCCCCATCGCGGTGCAAATGCGCGCGGTCTCGAACCCGATACCGCTGGCGGACCCTGTCACCACGATCACCTTGCCCTTCAGCAGGGCGCTTTTTTCCCAAGCGGCCATCAGAACACCGGCGGATAGGGGCGGTGGCCACGGTCCAGCGTGATCCAGCGCGTTTCGGTAAAGGTTTCAAGCGACCACTTGCCGCCATGCCGCCCAAGGCCCGAGGCTTTGGAGCCGCCGAAGGGAACATGCGGCTCGTCATTGATGGACGAGCAGTTGACGTGGCACATCCCGGTTTCAAGCTGGCGGGCCATGCGCAGGGCGCGTTCCTCGTTGCGGGTGATGATGCCTGCCGACAGGCCGTATTCCGTGTCGTTGTTCAGGGCGATCGCCTCGGCATCGGTCTTGAACGGAACGACGACAGCGACCGGACCGAAGGTTTCATCCCGCCAGACGGCCATGTCGGGGGTGACATTGGTCAGGATCGTGGGTTCGACGTAACGATCCCAGACGCGCCCCCCCAGCACAGCCTTGGCGCCCTTGGCCAGCGCATCCTCGATCTGGTGCTTGACGCGGGCGACCTGCCGTTCGTTGATCAGGGGACCGATCACATTGGTCTTGTCCTTGGTGTCGCCGGTCTTGAGTTTGGAGGCGCGCGCCACGAACTGGCGAAGGAAGTCGGGATAGATGCTTTCCTGTACCAGCACCTTTTCGACGCTCATGCAGATCTGGCCCTGATGCATGAAGCTGCCGAAGCTGGCCGCACTGGTCGCGCGGTCCATATCGGCGTCTTCCAGCACGATCAGGCTGTCCTTGCCGCCCAGTTCCACGCAGCATTTCTTGAGATGCGCCCCCGCCTTCGCGGCGATCTGGCGGCCTACTGGGGTCGACCCGGTAAAGGAAATGCCCTTGACCAGCGGGTTCTCGATCATCTCGTCGCCCATCTCCTGCACGCGGTCGCGGCTACAGGTGATGACATTGAACACACCCTTGGGGATGCCCGCCTCCTCCAGCACCTCGGCGAAGAACAGCCCGCCTGCGTAGGGCGTATCCTCGGAGGGTTTGAGAACGATCGTGTTGCCCGCCGCCATCGGGAAGGCAAAACCGCGCGCGGTCAGGATGCCGGGCATGTTCCATGGGCTGATGACACTGATCACCCCCATCGGATAGCGCACGGCGGTCGAGAACTTGCCGTGCTCCGATGGAAGGACCTCGCCGATGGAGCCATAGAGAACGCCCGCGGCAGCGCGGAACACCTCGGCGACATAACCGGCCTCGAACATGCCCTTGCCAAACCAGCCGCCACCCTCGGCCTGGGCTGCGGCGACAAAATCGGGCGCGCGCTTTTCCCAGACATCCGCGATCTTGAGCATGTAATGCGCACGTTCCTGAAACATCAGGTTCGACCACGCGGGAAAGGCGGCTTGTGCGGCGGCTATCGCCATCCGCGTTTCGGCCCGGCCACCATCGGGGATACGCGCATAAAGCAATCCGTCCGAGGGGTTGATGTCGTCAAAACTGGTCTGACCGGCGATCCAGTTGCCGCCGACATACATGCCCTTGACGGTTTTCGAATTGGGGGAATCCAGCATTTGCGTTTCTCCTATGAGCGGTCGAAGTCATCGGCGCCAGGCCTGCGTCGCCAGACTTCGACGCGCGGGGCGCGGTAGACTTCGATGGTGACCGGCGCGGATGCCGGCGTGTGAGCTTGCGGCTGGGGTGCCGGTGTCGCCGTGGCGGTCGGGCGATCCTGAGGGCGCGGACGCTCGATCACGCGGGGACGACGGGCGGCTTGGGCGGCGCGCTCGATTTCGGCCAGGGTTGCGGTGATGCGGTCGCTTTGGACCTGCCCGGACGGCGCGGGTGGTGTTGCGCGCTTTTCGGCGATGGCGGATTGCTGCCGCTGGTTGGCTGTGGCGACAAGATCGGCCACCGACCGGCCAAGGATGGCATCCGCGGAGATGGTCTGCATCGGCCGCGGGGTGATGGTGAAACCTTGCGGTGTCATATCGGCGGGCGCGGTGTCACCGGTCGGCTGTGGCGCATCGTGGGTATGGGGCGCCGCGGCCCCGCCGGCCCCCAGATAGGCGGCCTGTACCGCGGGGTCGTTGCGCAAGGCGGCGGCGCTGTCTTCGTGCACGATATGGGCGTTTTCCAGCAGGTAACCGCGATCCGCGATGGCAAGGCTTTGCTTGGCGTTCTGTTCCACCAGCAGGATGCCGATGCCCAGATCCCGCACCTTTTTCAGGTTCTGGAACAATTCCTTGCACAGCAGCGGCGACAGGCCGAGCGAGGGCTCGTCCAGTGTCAGGATGCTGGGGTTTGACATCATCGCCCGACCGATCGCGACCATCTGCTGTTCGCCCCCGGACATGGTCCGCACGACTTGGCCGCTGCGTTCGATCAGCTTGGGAAAGAGGCTGTGAACACGTTCCAGGTTGGTCGTCTGGGCCTCTCGGGCGCGGTTGGAATAAGCGCCGAGGATCAGGTTCTCGCGCACGGTCAGATCGCCGAAGACGCCGCGCCCTTCGGGCACCAGCGCCACGCCCTGATCCAGGATCCGATTGGCGGGCAAGCCCAACAGGCTTTCACCGTCCAACGTGATCTGCCCCTCGACATTCCCTTCGCAGATCCCGCTGATGGCCTTGAGAAGTGTGGATTTGCCCGCGCCGTTCGCGCCGAGGATCACGACGATCTCGCCGGGGCGAACCGTGACCGAGGCATTTTCAAGCGCGCGATGCTTGCCGTAAGCGACTGTGAGGTTGCGGACTTCGAGACCACCGGTTCTAGACATCGTCATCCCCCAGGTAGGCGCGGATCACATCAGGATCGGACAGGACTTGCTGCGGGGTGCCCTCGGCTATCTTGGTGCCCGAGGCCATGACCACGCAGGTGTCGCAGAGCGACCTGATCGCATCCATCACATGTTCGACCAGAATGATCGTGCGGCCATCGTCGCGCAGCGACTTGATCAGGCTGATCCCGATCTGCAACTCGGTCGGGTTGAGGCCGGCCAGCCATTCATCCAGCAACAGCAGCTTGGGGTCGCTGGCCAGAACACGGGCCAGTTCCACACGCTTTGTGTCGATATAGGTCAGTTGGCCCACGCGCAGGTGGCCCTTGCCTTCAAGCCCCACGCGGGCCAGCAGGGTTTCGGCATGGGCGTGCGCCTCATGCCCCCAGCGGCGTCTGTGGCCAAAGACGGCCCCCGCCACGACATTTTCCAGCACGCTCATCGAGGGCAGCAGGCGCACAAGCTGGAAGGTGCGCGCGATGCCGCGCCGGTTGATCTGTTCGGCGGGCAGGGTGGTGATCGGCGTGCCGCGCAGCAGGACCTCGCCGCCGGACACTTTCAATGCGCCCGAGATCAGGTTCATCGTCGTGGATTTGCCCGACCCGTTGGGGCCGATCAGCCCCATCACCTGATGTTCGGCGACGTCGAAGGTCATCGCGTTCACGGCGACCAGACCGCCGAAGCGTTTGGTCACGTTGCGCAGGGAAAGGACGGGCGTGTTCATGCCTGCGCCTCCGCATCCTTGGGGGCTGTTCGTTGGCGGATCTGGTCCAGCAACCCGATAAAGCCGCGTGGCAGCAGGTAGACGATGACCAGAAAGGCAACGCCAAGAAGCAGCGTGGTCTGTTGCGGGAAACTGGACGAGATGCTTTCCCACAGCAGTGTAAAGGGGATCACACCGACAAGCGGCCCCCACAAACGCCCCGCGCCTCCCAGCAGGGCCATGATCACGACCTGGAACGACAACATGGGCGCGAAAGCCAGGCTGGGTTCGATATAGACATAGCGTGGCGCAAGGATCGCACCGGTCATCGCGGCGACCGATCCCGGCACCATGAACAGCAACACCTTCGACAGGGCCGTGTTGATACCGGAATGCACCGCCACTGTTTCGTCATCGCCGATGATGCGCAGCGCGAACCCCAGCCGCGAGCGTCCGATCAGCCAGCCTGCAAGGAACACGGCGCCCGCCAGGGCCAAAAGCATCCAGTAGATGTCGGCCTCGGAAATGTCGGTCAGCACATAAAGGCCCTTCTGCCCGGACCGGTTCTGTATCCAGGTGATGACCTGACGGACCAGTTCGGCAAGGCCAAGCGTGAAGATCACGAAATAGACCCCGGACAGGCGTAGGGTGGCCAGTCCCACCAAGGCCGCCAACAGCGCGCCAAGAATGGCCGCTATGCCCACCAGTGACCAGAATGGCAGGGTTTCGAACCCCAGCGCGGTGACATAGGTGCCAACCCCGAAGAACGCCGCCGTCGCCAGCGAAATGTAATGCGTGGGTCCTGAAAACAGTGCCCAGCTTGTCGCCAGCGCGGTGAACATCACGATGGTCACGCCGATCGACAGCCAATAGCCCGATCCCGACAGTGGCAGCAGGGCACAGATGCCAAGCGCCAACGCGGACAGGCAGAGGTTGCGGATATCCGTTCCGGTCATGTCGGCTTCTTTCCGAAAAGGCCCTGCGGACGGAACAGCAGGATCAGGATGAATAGCGTATAGGCCGCGGCCAGCGTCAGGCCCGGATCAAGCAGAGTGGCGACAAGTGTTTCCACTACCCCCAGAAGCAGCGCCGCGACGATGGTGCCGCGCACGTCACCCACGCCCCCCATGATCACAATGATCAAGGCCTTGAGGGTGAAGATCACCCCGGTCGATGCATCAAGCGTCAGGTAGGTCGACAAAAGCGCACCGCCGACCGCAGTCACGGCGCCGCCAAGGGCAAAAGCCAGCGCGGCAAGCTGGCCCACGTTGATACCCACCAGCCGCGCGCTGTCCGGCGCAACGGCGATGGCGCGGATCGATAGGCCGGGCCTGCTGCGGTTCAGCCAGATGTAAAGCGCGCCGCAAATCACCACGGCCCCAAGGAAAGAGGCGACACGGTTCAGCGCGAATGTATCGCCGGCAATCACGACAGGGCGCGCCAGGTAGGAGTAGTTGAAATAATCCCCGCCAAAGACCATGAGCATCAGCCCGACCATCACGAAGGACAGCCCAAACGTGGCCAGGATGCTGTCCGTCTCAAGCTGCCCGCGCGTCTTGGCGCGTTTGACAAGCGGTTGCAGCATGATCTTGTAGATCAGCCAGTTCAGCGCGAAGGTCAGCGGCGCCAGCAGGAAAATGGTCAGGAACGGGCTGATCTGTCCGCCCGTATACATCCAGAAGGCGGCGAAACCGCCCGCCACAAGCATTTCACCATTTGCCAGGTTCATGATGCGGGCCACGCCATATTGCAGGTTCAGCCCCATCGCGATCAGCGCATAGGTGCCGCCCAGCAAAAGCCCTGTGATCAGAATATCCATCCGGGTTCCGTTTCCGCCATACGCCCTGCCGACAAAGGTGCCCCGGTCAGGTCCGGGGCACCCGCGTTGCAATCCTTACTTCCAGCCGTTCTTGAGGATCACGGGCACGGCACCGTCGCGGTTGCGCGAAGCGACGCCCTTGAACACGCCATCCTGCCACTGGCCCACGGTCCAGAACGCCTGGTTGTTGTTGTTCTCGTCGAAACTGATCGGCCCGAGCACCGTATCGAAGGTGCCGCTGCGCAGATGATCGGCGACAGCCTTGCGATCCAGGCCGACTGCCTCGATCGACTGCTCGAGGATCTGAAGCGAGGCATAGGTCGTGGCGGATGCCCAGAAGTCAGGCTTTGCCCCGGTGATCGTCTCGTGCGCGGCGGCGTATTCCTGGAACTTCGGATCGTCGACATTGACGCCGCCCGGCCCCATCACGCCATTGGCCGCAGCACCGAAACGCGCGCCGTAAGCGGGGAACGGGGTTGCCACTGCGGTGTAGAAGGCCTGCACCTGCAGATCCTCGATGATGGCCTGTTCGGTCAGCGCGAATGTGTCGGGCGGATAGGACCAGGCCACGAAAGCATCGGGTGCTGCCGCTTTCGCGCCCTTCATCACCGGCGACAGATCCTGCGTGCCCAACGGATAGGAGGTGTCGTAGACGATTTCGAACCCGGCTTCCTTGAACTTGCCCCGCGCCACTTCGGCCAGTTCGATCCCGAAGGCATCGGCCACGTTGACCATGGCGATCTTGTTGCCAAGCTGCCCACCGTCGCGCATGTCGGTCAGGATCTTCACGGTATCCTCTGCCAGGGCAGATGTGGTGCCAAGGGTGAAGAACATGTCCGGGAACTGCTTGGACAGGGCCGGCTGCTGGTCGGTGATCGCCGATACGGCGATCAGCGGATAGCCGTATCGCGCAAAGATCGGTGCGGCCGCGACCACAAGCCCGGTGCCATAGGGCGACACGATGAAATTCACCTCGTCCTGCGTGGCAAGGCGCTGAATGGCCTTGATCGTTTCGCCGGGGTTGGTCTGGTCATCGTATTCGATCACTTCGACCGGCATCATCGTGCCGCCGACATTGATCCCGCCGCGTTCGTTGACCTGTGCCGCCCAAAGCTGCACGTTCGGCCACTGGCTGACCGCGGCCCCACCGGCCAGCGGGCCCGTCTTGGGTGCCGCGGCGCCGATCTTGATCGTCTCGGCGCTGACGGCGCCGGTGGCCAGGCTTGTCGTGAGCGCCAGGGCCGCCGCGAATTTCAAAGCTGTTCTGCGTTTCATCTTGATCCTCCTCCAGGGTCAGGTGTTGGTGTCGTCTTGTCGGTGCTCTTGGTGGCACCTGTTCACAAACTGTGTCGCGCGCTTTCGGGATGCACCGCGATCCAGCGCAATTCGGTGAACTCATCGAGAGCGGTATCCCCGCCGAAGCGTCCGTACCCGCTGGCTTTCATGCCGCCGAAAGGCATGGCGGGATCGTCATAGACCGTCGATCCGTTGATATGGCAGATCCCGGTCTCCAACCGCGCCGCCATGGCCAGCGCGCGATCCTTGTCCCGGCTGAAGATCGCCGAGGCCAGACCGTATTCAGTGTCATTGGCGATCGAAAGCGCTTCTTCCTCGTCCTGCACCCGCAGGATCGAGGCGACAGGGCCAAAGCTTTCTTCATGATAGATCGCCATGTTGGACGAGACATGGTCGATAACGGCCGGTTGCATCACCGCGCCTTCGACCCGACCACCGATCAGAAGTTCGGCGCCTTTGTCCTGTGCGTCGCGGATCAGGGCGGCCACGCGTTCGGCCGCGGCGGCGTGGATCATCGTGCCAAGCGAGGCGGTTTCACGCCGCGGATCCGCCGCGCGCAGGCGACCTGTCCTCTCGACCAGTTTTTCGACGAAACTGTCTGCTATCGCCTCAAGCACGATGACCCGTTCGGTCGACATGCAGACCTGGCCCTGATTGAAAAACGCCCCATGCATTGCCGCATCGACGGCCGCGTCAAGATCGGCATCCTCCAGCACGATCAACGCGGCCTTACCACTCAGTTCCAGCACGCAACGCTTGAGGTTTTGCGCGGCGGTAACGGCAACCTGTCTGCCGACACGTGTCGATCCGGTGAAGTTCACGCGACGGACGGCGGGATGGGCGATCAGGTGATTGACGATGGGTTCGGACTGGTCGGGCAGGGCGGTGACCACATTTGCCACACCTTTTGGCAAGCCCGACCCGTTCATGATGTCGACGACCGCCCGATGGGTCTGGGGGCAATGTTCCGACCCTTTCAGAACAACGGTATTGCCGCAGGCCATGGGCGTAGCGATCGCCCGCACGGCAAGCGTGATCGGCGCATTCCAGGCCGCGATACCAAGTACCACGCCCACCGGCTGTCGGCGCAGGATCGACATGCTGCCGTCGGCGCCTGGGGGCATGTGCCGATCCGCCAACAGGAAAGGCAATTCGGCGGAATGGTGCAGGATCCGCAGGGCAAGGTCGATGTTGAACTCTGTCCAGCTTGGCGCCGCGCCGACTTCGTGCGCGGCCAGCTCCACCAAAAGCGCGCGGCTGCCGTCAAGCGCATCGGCCATGTTCCGAAGATGCGCGGCGCGGTCTGCCGCCGGACGAGACGACCAATCCCAGAATGCCGCCGCAGCGGCATTGGCTGCCGCATCAGCCGCGCTCTGGCCCGAAGCCACCACCCTGAATGGTGATGTCAAGGACGGGCTTTGAAAGACCCGTTCAGCGTCCAATCCGGTATCCTCCCCCGAGGCGCGGGCCGGCTGCAACTCTCCCCAGTCGCGATGCGCAGCTCCGCTACTTTTGACAGACATCAAAATATCTGTAGGGAACTGCATAAAAATGTGAAAATATGGCGAAAAATTTACAAAAACTGGTGAAATGTCCCGAATTGCCTCCAGATCAACGCGGAAAACCGGATCGCCTGAGCCCGCAAAAGGGCCTCAGCCTGTTCCTTTTCATGCCGAGGTCATTCAGTCCGGTCTGCAAGACAAGGTTCTGGGCGGGCTGGTCGACCTGCATGCGCGCAGCTGGTGGGTGATCTTGCTGGAAAGTGGCCAGTTGGTCAGCACCCGGGACGGCAAGAGCACAAGTTACGCAGGACCTGCGCTAATCTGGCTGCCGTGGGACCGCAACCAAAGGATCCGCGCCAGGGCAGGTACGGTTGGCGGCCATCTTGTCATGGGCGAGACTTCACTTGCAAACGCGATCGGCGTCAAACCAGAGGCTGTTGATCTGCGTGTTCTGTCAGAGCGCATTGTGCATCTTCCGCTTGAAGAGCGCGATAGCCTCTATCGTGACATTTCCGGTTGCTTCGATCTGATCCTGCGCGAAGCGGCTGGGCGGGCATCTGGATCAGCTACCGTGATCGAGGCGCAGGTCCGCGTGATCCTTGTGATGCTCTGGCGTTATGCCGCCCGCCCGGACGATCTGCGCCAGGCCGGGGCGCGGCCATCGCTGATCCTGCAGCAATTCCGACAGGCGCTGGAGACGCATTTTCGCGACCGCTGGTCAGTGGCGCGCTATGCCGAAACCTTGAACATGTCTGCGGATCGCCTGCATGACATCTGTCATCGCACCCTGGGAAAGGCCCCGCTGCGGCTGATCCATGAACGCCTTGGCTACGAGGCGCAGGTTCTGCTGGAAAGGTCGTCAATGACGCTGGACCAGATCGCCGAGTTTCTGGGTTTCCGCTCGGCCGCCCAGTTCAGCAATTTCTTCAAGGCTCTGTATGGCGTCCGGCCTGGGGCATGGCGACATATGGCGCGCGGCGTAGGCACACGCGCCGGCCCCGCCGAGCTGCGATCTTATGCAGACTGGCCGTAGCGGCGGCTTATGATCCGGATGGCGTTCCGGCGCATCAGGCGGCCCATCGACGCTTGTCAACATGGATGATCCCGCAGGGTGTTACTGTCAGAGGAAACCAGCTTGAGACGGGCAGGGCAGTTTCTTAGCCTCGCCGGATGGCAAAACGCAGCCCATTTCGGCATTGCAAAACCAGCCCTGAGATCATCCGCCTGGCGGTGATCATGTATGTCCGGTTCAGCGACTACGCCGGTGCGCGGATGTTGCGATGTGAAATGACCGCTGCCCAATGGTCTTCCTGGCTGCAACGCAGTCGCGGCAACCGTCATCTGTTGGCTGTGTGGCCTGCGCCTGGGCTGGTTCGAATCTGTCCTGCACAAACACGAATTGTGGTGAAAAATCGAATTGCCGCGCCCTAGAGGCTTTTCTCGTCACGTGGGCTAATTTCATGGATACTCCGTCTGCGATAATCACCTGCCAGCAGACCGCAGATCACAATCACCACGGCGCCAAGCAATTCGCGTGGCGATGCGGTTTCACCGAAGACAAGGTAACCGATCGTCAGCGCGAACAGAATCCGCACATAGGGAAAGCTGGCCAGCGCCGAAACCTCGCCGAAACGATAGGCTTCGACCGTGAGAAGCATGCCGAGGGTGCCGAGCGTGCCCGCTGAAAGCAGCAACAGGGTGTCCCTTGGGCCAAGGTCCGTCCATCCTGCGGCGGCCACGGGCATCGTTCCGGCACTGGCGACAAGACCGATCCAGAACATGATCGTCGCGGTATGCTCGGTCCGGGCCAGAACGCGGTTCTGAAAGATCAGGATCGCCGCTGCGAAAGCGGACCCAAGCCCCAGCAAAACGCCGGGCTTGATCGACAGGTCGCTGACTTCGCTTGCGATGATGACACCGGCGAAGCCCACAATCGTGGTTAGTCCGCGCATCATCCCGATTCTCTCGCCCAGCACGAATGGCGCCATCGCGACGACGAACAGGGACGTCGTGAAGGTCAGCGTGGATGCAAGCGCAAGGTCCAGCGTCTGGAAACTGGCATAGTAGAGCCACCAGCAGACAAGGCTTGTCAGGCCACGCAGGACAAGTTGCGGCCAGCGTCGCGAGGCAAATCGCGCGGGGCGCGTCGCGCCGATCCAGAGTGCGACGATCGCAAGCTGGCATAGCGACCTGAAAAAGATGACCTGCGCAAAGGGCACATCAGGTGACAGGAACCGCAGCACGGTCACATCGGCGGTGAACACCCCCGCCGCCGCGATCAGAAGCACGGCGCCGTAACGGTTGTTGATGTGGCCGGGCGCTTTCACCTGTCTACGATATGGGTCTGCGATACGGTGCAAAATCGTCAGGGTCGATCTGGGCAATCTGGCGCAGGATCTGAACCCAGGCGGCAAGCCCGTCCGGGATGGATGACAGGCGGAAGAACTCGTTCGGCGCATGGAAATTCTCGTCCGCGACCGCGAAGGAGAACATCACCGTATCCAGACCCAGCACGCGCGATACGATCTCGGTCAGTGGTAAGGACGCGCCGATGCGCACCTTCAGTGGCGTCTGACCCGTCGTATGTTCCAGCGCCGATACCGCCGCCTTCAGAAGCGGGTGACCCGCTGGCACGGCATAGGCGCCACCCTGTCCCCGGTCGCCGAAGATCTCGAGCGTGGCGTAGGGGGGCAGTTGCGCCCTGATATGCGAGATGACGGCCTGCTTTGTGGTTTCAGGGTCCTGGCCGGGCACAAGGCGCATGGTGATCTTGGCAAAGGCCTCGTTCGGGATGACGGTCTTGGACCCGGCGCCGGTATAGCCGCCCCACATGCCGTTGACGTCGAGCGTGGGCCGCATCCAGAGCCGTTCCAGCGTGGAATAGCCAGCCTCGCCATGCGGTTTGGCCCCGATCGCGGCAAAGGCGATGCCTTCGTCATAGGGGATTGCCGCAATGTCGGCGCGTTCCGCCGGTGTGGGTTCCGCGATGCCATCGTAAAAGCCGGGAACCCGGATCACCCCATCTGCATCATGCAGGCTGGCAACAAGCAAGGCCATGACGTGCAAGGGATTGGCGACGATCCCGCCATAGCGCCCCGAGTGCAGATCCTGCCCGGCAGTTTGCACGCGCATCTCGAACCCCGTGTTCCCGCGCGAGCCGACATTCAGCGCGACCAGATCGGGTCGCCAGCGCGCGCCGTCCGCGGACAGCACGGCATCGGCGGCGAGCAGGTCGCGATGCGTCTCAAGGATGCCCGGCAAGGAGGGGGAGCCGGTTTCTTCCTCGCCCTCGATCAGCAGCTTGACGTTGATGGGAAGTCGTCCTTCGACCGTGACGAAGGCCGCCAGCGTATCGAGCGCGATCATCATCGGGCCCTTGTCATCGGAGATGCCGCGCCCATAAAGCCTGCCGTCCCGTTCGACCGCTTCGAAGGGAGGGGTATCCCATTTGTTCAAGGGGTCGGACGGCTGCACGTCATAATGCGCGTAGACAAGAATCGTCGGCTTGCCCGGTGCGTCGATCCTTTGCGCAAATATGGCCGGCTGACCGCTGCCATCCGCCGGTGTCAGGCGCTGCACGTCACGAAACCCCATGGCGTTCAGGCGCGCTTCGACAAGCTGGCGCGCGTCTTCCATTCCTTGCGCCATGGCGGGGTCAGCCCCCACGGAAGGGCAGGCGACAAGTTGCTTCAGGGCCTGGATCAGCTGTGGCTGCCGGTCAAGCGCATGGGCGAGCACGGGGTCTGTCATCGTCTGTCTTCTTTCAGGTTACGCCGCCGTCGACACTGAGGATCTGGCCGGTGATCCAGCTTGCCTCGTCCGAGGTCAGGAAGGCCGCTGCGGCGGCGATGTCTTCGGGTTTTCCCAGCCTGCGCGTATGAATGCGCCCCAGCAGTTGGGCCTGTCCCTGTTCGCCGTAGGAGTCCCATTGGCGGCGCGAGGACGGGTTGGACAGAATGAAACCGGGCGCGATTGAATTGACCGTGATGCCGTGCTGGCCCAACTCGAGGCTGAGTTGTTTCGTCAGCCCGACCAAGGCGTGTTTCGCGGCCGTGTAGGCGTGAATGCCGGTCAGGCTGGGCCGTAGCCCGGCGCCGGAACTGATGGTGACGATCCGGCCCCAACCCGCAGCCTTCATCGCGGGGACAAGGGCCTGCGACAGGTAAAGCGTGGCATCGACATTGATGGCGAAAATACTGTGCCAGGCGTCCGGTTGCACCGCTTCCAGGGGGGTTCCGACCTGCCCGCGCACGCCGCCCGCCGCATTGACAAGGATATCCGGCGCGCCGTGATCCGTGCTGATCCTTTGTGCCAGCGATTTGACCGATTCAGGATCGCCAAGATCGGCGCTGACCGCAGGCAATCCCAACCGCCCGGCCGCTTCGTCAAGCGCATCGCCGGGCAGGTCGTTCACGATGACCGTGGCGCCATCCGCGGCAAGGCGCGCGGCAATCGCCGCGCCGATCCCGCCGACCACGCCGGTGACAAGTGCGATGCGCGCCGTCATTTCAGCACCTTGGTCAGTTCATGGAACGTATCGGCAGACATGTTGCGCCGGCCGTCTTCGATGTCGTGGATCAGTTCCACCAACCTGCGCAACAGGGGCGTGTCGATGCCGTGGCCCGCGGCAATTTCGGCGACTGTGCCGACCTGGGGATCAACCTCGGTCTTGCGTTTGCGCACGGCAAGATCGCGGTAGATGCCGGTATGCGTCTTTGCGGTTTTCGAGTTGAATTCGGCAAGATCCGCAAGGCTTTGCAAGGCAGCCGCTTCGCTGGCATCGGGCATGAACGCGCTTGGTTCGAACCCGTTGAAGGGTTTGGGGTCAACCCCCTCGGCGATGGCGGTGCGCATAACCTCGCGCGCAAGGCCCATCAGGGCGGGGCCGCGCGCGGGATCGGCAAAGTTGGCGGTCATGCTGTCCGGGGTCAAGGCGGTCGCGAAAAGCATCGCGCCATAACCCAGCTTGCCCCAGAGATAGGCCCAGATATTGTCGGTCAGGACCGCGTTCGGTTCGAAAACCCGCAGCAGTTCATGCATTTCGCGCGTGCGATCCCGCAGGCTTCCGTCGATTTCCCCGACCACGACCGCACCGCGGTTACCGAACAGGATGCGGCCCGGTCCGATCCAGTCCGCGCCGTAGTTCACGAAAGCCCCCATGGTGCGATCCGCGCCGACATGCTGCGCGATCACCCGTTCATTCAGGCCGTTCTGCGCCGACAGAACGAAGCCGTTCTTGGCCAGATGCGGGGCGAGGGCGGCAAGCGCACCTTCGGTTGCCTGTGCCTTCACGGCAAGAACGATCCGGCTGTACGTGCCGGTCAGCTGTTCCGGCGTCACGCAGGGCACGACCTGGGTGAACTGTTCGACAGGGCCTTCGATGGACAGGCCCGAGGTGGCGCAGGCCGCGACATGGTCCGGCACGATATCTACCATCAGAACCGGCACGCCGGCCCTTGCCCAATAGGCGCCCAGAATGCCGCCGATGGCGCCCGCGCCCCAGATCAGGACCGGCTCAGTCATGTGCGATCTCTCCCCAGGGGCCTTCCAGGGCGGCGCGCGTTTCCGCGACGCCGGTTTCCCAGATCGCCAGCATGTCTTCGTCCGGGCGCTGCCACAGGCCACCGAAGGACCCGTCGCCCAGCATGTCGCGCACCTGCGCGGGCGCAGATGCTTTCATCAGCGTCATGTCGACCTGCGCCTTTTCACCCGCAGGGGCAGAGGCATGGGCAAGCCGCGTCCAGGGGAAGTTTTCCATCCAGTTGGCATGGGATCCGGTCGGGTCGATGGACTGGATCTTGGCCCATGTCGCAGGCGCGTTCCACCAGTTGTGAAACTTGATGGATGTGTCGCCATAGTCGGACATCAGTTCCTGCGCCAGCGCGCCCACCGGGTTGTTTCCGCCGTGTCCGTTCACGATAAGGATCTTGCGGAAACCCGCGCGCCGCAGCGACGCCAGAACATCACGCATCACGGCCATCAACGTCTCGACCCGCAGGCAGATCGTGCCGGGATAGGCGTTGAAATAGGGGGCCAGCCCGTAGGGCATGACCGGAAAGACGGGAATGTTCAAAGGCTCGGCCGCATCGACCGCGACCTTCTCGGCCAGGATCATGTCCACGCAGAGCGAGAGCTGCGCGTGCTGTTCGGTCGAACCTATGGGCAGAATGCACCGTGGATCGCGGGCGGCGGCCGCCTCGATGTCACGCCAGTTCATATCGGCGACCTTCATTGCGCTTTCCCTTCCTTGTGTTTGATGTTTCCGGTCATCGCCTGGGGCGGAAGCGAATCCGCCCAGCTTTCGGCGTCAAGGACCACCTTTGACAGCAGTTCGAACAGCATCTGCCGCTCACCATCCGACAGCGACGTCAACATGCGCTGTTCCTGTGCCTCGAATGCGGGGCGTGTTTCGTGGATCAGCGCCCAGCCCTTTTCGGACAGGTGCAGCGCCTGTGTCCGGCTGCCGCCGGGTGCCTTGTCGCGCGCCTCGATCAGGCCCATCAGCTCAAGCCGTTGGATCGCACGGCTGAGCGTATTTTTCGGAAAGCCCGAGGTGCGCGAGATATCCCTGGCGCTGCCGCCATCAGCCAGCCCCAGCGAGTAGAGAACGACATATTCCGGCCGCTTCAGCCCGTAGGTGTCCTGCACCCAGGTATAGAGCGTCGTGTTGTAGAGCAGCGCCAGGTAGTTGATCCGGAATGTGAAAGGGCAGGGGTTATCCCACAGCTTTGCATCCAGCATGTCCGGACCTGGGTCTGTTTCCATTGTGCCGCGTTTTTCATCCCTGGCCGTCTGAGGATCTGACATTCTTTCCCGATTTCCCTGGCTGGCTGGTTGGAGTTCCAAATTGAACTTGACCGGTGCATTATCTACGCACATTGTGTGAAAGCAAGTTCCAAATGGAACAAGTAAATCAAAAGACGATTCCGGATGGGGTCTGTTGCCTCTTCCGCCAACGGGAAGGAACACTCATGAAACACCAGAATTTCCTTACGCCTCTCGCGTTTGCGCTGGGCATGACTGTCGCGGGTGCCGCAGCGGCGCAAACGCTGACGATGGGGGTGCGTGGTGGCCCCGAATCCATGGACCCGCATTTTTCGGCGCTGGGCTCGCATGC
>JAJLKH010000071.1:0-4819 GCA_033839205.1 Rhodobacterales bacterium
TCAGGCGCGGGCGCGGCGGCCCAGCTTTCCAGCAGCCTGGCCTGTTTGGCCGGGCTGGCCTTGGCGTAGTCGGCCGCGTCTCCGGCCTGGGCTGCCCAGGGCAGAACCAGCAGGAGCAGCAGCAATAATCGGTGCAGGGCAGTGTTCATGCGTGAATTCCCCAGGGGGCGCCGCGGGCTCTCTTGATGGAGGTGGCGGCGATGGGCGGGCGGATGAGAACGTCTCGACTACGCGTTCCGATCCGCCCAACGAAAGCCGAGCGATCGTGGGGTGGATCGGGACGCGAAATCGGTGCGTCACCCATCCACCATGACGACCGCAGCGGTTAGTTGGACTTCACCGCGTAATCCGGCTTCTTGTCGTTGCCCGGGATGTAGGGGCTCCACGGCTGGGCGCGGACTGGGCTTTCGGTTTCCCAGACCACCGAGAACTGACCGTCCTCCTGGACCTCGCCGATCATCACCGGCTTGTGCAGGTGGTGGTTCTTCTCGTCCATGGTCAGGGTGTAGCCGCTCGGTGCCTTGAAGGTCTGCCCGGCGAGTGCATCGCGTACCTTGTCCACCTCGGTGCTGCCGGCCTTCTCGACCGCCTGCGCCCACATGTGGATGCCGACGTAGGTGGCCTCCATCGGGTCGTTGGTCACCGCCTTGTCGGCGCCCGGCAGGTTCTTGGCCTTGGCGTACGCCTTCCACTTGCTGACGAAGGCTTCGTTGACCGGGTTCTCCACCGACTGGAAGTAGTTCCAGGCGGCCAGGTGCCCGACCAGCGGCTTGGTGTCGATGCCACGCAGCTCTTCTTCACCGACCGAGAAGGCGACGACAGGAATATCTTCTGCCGATACACCAGCCGCAGCCAGTTCCTTGTAGAAACCGATGTTCGCATCGCCATTGATGGTCGAGATCACGCCAACCTGCTTGCCATCCGCCCCAAGGGCGACCACATCGGCCACGATTGTCGCCCAGTCGGAATGACCGAAGGGCGTGTAGTTGACGAAGATGTCTTCCTTCGGGATGCCCTTCGAGATCAGGTAGCTTTCAAGAATGTTGTTCGTGGTGCGCGGATAGACATAGTCGGTTCCCAGAAGCGCGAATTTCTCGACACCCAGTTCATCCAGGAAATAGTCCGTCGCGGGGATCGCCTGCTGGTTCGGGGCGGCACCCGTGTAGAACACGTTGCGCGACGATTCCTCGCCCTCGTACTGCACCGGATAGAACAGCAGGCCATTCAGCTCTTCGATCACCGGAAGCACGGATTTGCGGCTGACGCTGGTCCAGTTGCCAAAGATCACGTCAACCTCGTTGACGGTCAGCAACTCGCGCGCCTTTTCGGCGAACAGCGGCCAGTCAGAGGCCGGATCGACCACGACGGCCTCAAGCTGGCAGCCCAGCAAGCCACCCTTGGCGTTCTGCTGCTCCACCAGCATCAGCATGACGTCCTTCAACGTCGTCTCCGAAATGGCCATGCTGCCGGACAGCGAATGCAGCACGCCAACCTTGATCGGGCAATCCTGGGCCGATGCAGCCCCGGCACCGGCCAACATCGCCGCCACGGCGAGTGCGGTAAATTTCGTTCCATGTGTCATTGAATAATATCCCCAGTCGCTTATCTGCGGGATGTGCCTGATATCCCGCATTGGCCAGAAACTGGCACGGCGGGACATCTGGCCATCCGCAACATGTGTGTTGCAGTCGCGCAGGGGGGTGTATCTGCCAGGATCGGCCCTCTGCGCGGCCTCGGCGCGTCGCCTGTGTGACGACGGCTGTGTCAATTCAGAACAGCCGGTGCTGCGCTTGCAACAAGCCACTTCGCAGATGCAGCATTTTTAGGACACTGAAAGGGCGAAGCGCCCGATTTGAAGCATTTGCCCCATTTTTAGAAGAAAAGCGTCCAAGGTTTAGGCGTTCTGGAAAAGCAGCCGCAAGGGCAACGGTCATCACGACTTGCCCCGCAGAATCACCAAGGGGTTGTTTTGCGCAGCAAGTCTATGGTTGTTGGGATGCAGCTACCGGGAATCCGGACGCCCCGAAATGACAATGTCACCTTGTACAAAGGTGATCACCACGGCCACGGCAAGGAAACTGCCCGCAAATATCCAAGAAAACCAAACAGTTGTTTTGCAAGGCGCGGCAGCACCAAGCACGACCGGACCCGGGACAAAAAAAACCCCGGCACCAGGCCGGGGCAGTCCAACAGGGAGGTGCATATGATGACCCGCATATGCGACGGGATCTCTTGAAATGCTGCAGCTAAACTAATTCTGATCCCAGAATACCACTTTGATCTGCATCAAGACAGTGGGCGCCATGCAGACATGTCGAAAGTGCATCCCTTATGCAACAAGACGGTATCCACCCGATTCCGTAACAAGCAGGCGCGCGTTCGACGGATCGGGTTCGATCTTTTGACGCAACCTGTAGATATGCGTCTCCAGCGTGTGTGTCGTGACACCTGCGTTGTAACCCCAGACCTCGTGCAAAAGCACGTCGCGCGGCACCACGCCTTCCGTCGCACGGTAGAGGTATTTGAGGATATTGGTCTCTTTCTCGGTCAGCCGGATCTTCTTGTCATCCTCGGTGACCAGCATCTTCATCGCGGGCTTGAACGTGTAGGGCCCAAGCGTGAAAACGGCATCCTCGCTCTGCTCATGCTGGCGCAGCTGCGCGCGGATACGCGCCAGCAGAACCGGGAACTTGAACGGCTTGGTGATATAGTCATTGGCCCCGGCATCCAGGCCCAGGATCGTATCGGCATCGCTGTCGTGACCGGTCAGCATCAGGATCGGGCACTTGACACCCTGCTTGCGCATCAGGCGGCACAGTTCGCGCCCATCTGTATCCGGCAGGCCCACATCAAGGATCACCAGGTCGTAAAGCGCTTCCTTCGCGCGCTTCATCGCCTCTGATCCGTTGCCGGCCTCGAAGACATCGAAGTCCTCTGTCATGACAAGCTGCTCGCTCAACGCCTCGCGCAGATCCTCGTCATCGTCCACCAGCAGTATTTTCTTCAACTGTGCCATAGGTTTCCCTCCTGTGCTTGCGGACAAGATGCGCCTGCGGGACAATGGCGGCAAGACAGGGTGCCATTCTCTCACGCTGTCGTGTAAAGCAGTGTGCAAATGTTTCAGATAGAAGCGTAAAACCCCGATCGCAGCACGCAGAGGCGCAACAAACGGCATGAGCTTCAGCCCTGATGTTACAGAAATCCTGGCCCGCGCCCGCGCTGATCTGCGCATGGGCGTGCCGGTTGTGCTGACAGAAAACGATACCGGTGTGCTTGTCCTGGCTGCCGAGACACTGGATGCCCAAAGGCTGGCGGATCTTCACGCGATGGGCGGCTCGCCTGTTCTGGCCCTGACCGCGCGGCGCGCCCAGACGCTGAAGGCGCGCGCCTATGATGGCGATCTTGCCCGCGTGATCCTGCCGTCCGGGTCAAACCTGGCTTGGGTGCTTAGCCTCGCCGATCCGGCGGATGATCTGAAAATGCCGATGAAAGGCCCCTTGGTCACGCAGCGTGACGGCTCGGCCGAACTGCATCGCCTCGCCGTGATATTGGCCAAGACGGCGCGGCTTTTGCCCGCGGCGCTGGTGCTGCCGCTGTCCGATCCGGCAGGCTTCGCCGCCACCCATGGCCTGACCCGGATCGATGCGCCGCGTGCCCGCCCCCTGCTCGCTGCCGCACCCGAACCGCATCCGGTCGTCAGTGCGCGCCTGCCCGTTTCGGCGGCCGAGTCAGGCCGCCTGCACATCTTCCGCCCCGAAGATGGAGGAGAGGAGCATTACGCGTTCGAGATAGGCCAACCCGATCGCGACAAGCCCGTTCTGGCAAGGCTGCATTCGGCTTGCTTCACCGGCGATGTGCTGGGCAGCCTGAAATGCGACTGCGGACCGCAATTGCATGGCGCCCTGGCCCAGATGGGCGAAGAAGGTGCGGGAGTGCTGCTCTATCTCAACCAGGAAGGGCGCGGCATCGGCCTTGCCAACAAGATGCGCGCCTATTCCCTGCAGGACCAGGGTTTCGACACGGTCGAGGCGAACCATCGCCTGGGATTCGAGGATGACGAACGCGATTTCCGCCTTGGTGCCGAGATCCTCAAGTCGATGGGCTTCACCTCGGTGCGTCTGCTGACCAACAACCCGCGCAAGATCGCGATGATGGAAAAGCAGGGAATCACCGTGACCGAACGCGTGCCGCTGAAAGTGGGCGAAAACGCCCATAACCGCGCCTATCTGGCGACGAAATCCGCGAAATCGGGGCATCTTCTGTGACAACCGCGCGGGCGTCCGACATGGTGCTGACACCGATGGGCCTGCGGTTTCGCGGCCGCGTCTTTCCCTGTTCCATCGGGCGCGGCGGCCTCAGCGACACGAAACGCGAAGGCGACGGCGCCACCCCGCGCGGCATCCATGGCATCGTGGGCATGCTCTATCGCCCCGACCGCATGGCGCGCCCTGCCGATTGGGCCCTGCCGATCCGCCCCGGCGACCTGTGGTCCGACGATCCCCGGCACGAGGATTACAACCTCATGGTCCGCGCACCCTACCCCTTCAGCCACGAAAAGCTGCGCCGCGCCGACCCGCTTTACGATCTGATCCTGATTACCGACTGGAACTGGCCCAGGGCGGAACGCGGGCGCGGCTCGGCCATCTTCATCCACCAGCGCCGCCGCGCCGGATACCCGACCGAAGGCTGCGTTGCGCTGCGCCGGGATCACCTGCAATGGATCGCCGCGCGCCTGCGCCACGGCTGCCGCCTGATTGTCGCCTGACCCTCTGTTTCTTCTTGCTTCAAATATCCACGGGGCAACGGCTCAACCGTAAGC
>JAJLKH010000072.1:0-10704 GCA_033839205.1 Rhodobacterales bacterium
ACCCGCGCGCCCATGTTTTCGATGATGGTGACGGCGCGATCGACCAGTTGCGCATTGGTCGCCAGAACGCCTTTCTCAAGGTAAAGGTTATCTTCCAGACCCACGCGGACATTGCCGCCAGCCAGAACCGAAGCTGCCACATAGGGCATTTCGTTGCGGCCGATGGAAAAGGCGGACCAGTGCCAATCCTTCGGCACGTTGTTGACCATCGCCATGAAGGTGTTCAGATCATCGGGGGCGCCCCATGGCACACCCATGCAAAGCTGCACCAGGACGGGATCGGGTATCACGCCTTCTTCGACCAATCGCTTGGCAAACCACAGATGGCCGGTGTCGAAGGCCTCGATCTCGATACGCACACCTGCTTCGGTCATGCGTCTTGCCATGTCGCGCAGCATGCCCGGCGTGTTCACCATGACATAATCGGCCTCGGCAAAGTTCATGGTGCCACAGTCCAGCGTGCAGATTTCTGGGCGGCATTCAACGACGTGATGGACCCGTTCTGTCGCGCCCGCCATGTCCGAACGCTGTGACATCCGGTTCATCGTTTCTGTTCCGTCGAACATCAGATCACCGCCCATGCCTGCGGTCAGGTTCAGGACAACATCGACGGATGCATCGCGGATACGTTCCGTCACTTCGCGGTAAAGCGCCGGGTCGCGGGCGGGGGCACCTGTTTCAGGGTCACGTACATGGCAATGAACAACGGCGGCGCCTGCCTTGGCCGCTTCGATCGCCGAGGCGGCAATGGCCTCGGGTGAGCGGGGCACATGGGGTGACATGTCCTGCGTTCCGCCCGAGCCTGTCACGGCACAGGTGATGAAAACCTCACGATTCATGGTTAATGGCATGATCCCCTCCCTTGTTGCCCTCACGCTATCAGGCTTGCGTCCCTGAACTTGGCAATTTACGAATTTTAAATGACAAAAAGCGAAACCGTTTTTTCCGCGTCCGAGGCGCCGCTTGAGATCGCTGTGCTGGTCCTGCCGCGCGCCTCGATTCTCGAGGTTGCCTCGGTCCTTGATCCCATGCGCAATGCCAATCGCCACCTGGGGCGCGAGGGATTTCGCTGGCGCGTCGTTTCACCGGATGGCGGGGCAGTGCCCTTGACCTGCGGGATCGAGTTGCCGGCGGTCGGACCGCTCAAGGCCGCTGAAGGGGCTGATGTGTTGATCGTCATTGCCGGCTACAACCAGTCGGAAATCGCGACACGTTCGCTGATCACGGGTATCAGGCGCATGGCCGGGCGGTTTCGTGCCATCGGCGCGGTTGATGCAGGGCCTTGGGTTCTGGCGCGCGCAGGGTTGCTAGATGGTCATCGCGCCACGGTCCATTGGGAGGATCTTGAAGATTTCGCCCAGATGCATCCCGCGGTCGAGGTCGTTCCTGACCGGTTTGTCATTTCGCGAAATCGCTTTACCGCCGGAGGGGCGGCGCCCGCCGCCGACGTCATGCTGCACCTGATCGGGCAGCGCTTTGGCGCAGCACTGGCCGGGCAGGTTGCGGCGTCTTTCCAGTATGAAGCCCAGCCGGATGGTGCGCGCCCGCAACGTCCCAGCATGTTGCCGCTGGCCAATGATCCGCGTCTTGCGGCGGCGCTGCATCTGATGAGCGCGCATCTGGAGGAGCCGCTGCCCCTGGCCAAGATCGCCGCAGCCATGGGGCTGGGCATTCGAAGGATGGAGCAACTGTTCCGCGAGGGGCTGGGGCAGGGGCCTGCCAACGCCTATCTTGAACTGCGCCTGCAGGCCGCGCGCCGCATGGTGATCGATACGCGTCACAGCCTGCGCGAGATCGCCTTGCGGTGTGGTTTCGTTGATCCCACCAGCTTTTCGCGCGCGTTCCGTCGCCGATTTGGCGTTTCGCCAAACCAGGTTCGGGGTCTGCGGCTGAAATAGGCGGCGGGGTTTTTTAATCCGCCGCATTCACCTGTCAGGCGACGGCGTGCGAGACCGCGCAGCGTTTCCACAGGGTCGTCAACGCCGCGACCAGGTGGTCGATATCCGCATCGCTGTGATAGGGCGAGGGCGTGAAGCGCAACCGTTCGGTTCCCTTGGGAACCGTCGGGTAGTTGATCGGTTGCACATAGATTCCGAAGTCCTGCATCAGGATATCGGCCAGCTGACGGCATTTGACCGGATCCTTGATCATCACGGGGATGATGTGGCTTTCGTTGTCCAGATGCGGGATGCCGGCACGATCAAGCCTGGCGCGCAGTCTTGCCACTTGCCGTTGCTGTGCCGTGCGCTCGACATCCGATGTCTTCAGATGCGCGATGCTGGCCTGTGCGGCGGCTGCGACTGCCGGGGGCAGGGCGGTCGTGAAGATGAAACCGCTTGCGAACGAGCGGATGAAATCGCACAGCGCCGCAGATCCGGTGATATAGCCGCCCACGACACCGAAAGCCTTGCCCAGCGTACCTTCGATCAGGGTGATGCGATCCATCAGGCCTTCGCGTTCGGCAACACCGCCGCCGCGCGGTCCGTACATGCCGACGGCGTGCACTTCGTCCAGATAGGTCATCGCGCCATATTTCTCGGCGACTTCCACGATCTCGCGGATGGGGGCGATATCGCCATCCATCGAATAGACGCTTTCAAAGGCCACGATCTTGGGCGCATTTGCAGGCAGGGCCGCCAGCTTGGCTTCCAGATCCTTGGGGTCGTTATGCTTCCACAGCACCTTTTTCGCCCGGCTGTGCCGAATGCCTTCGATCATGCTGGCGTGGTTCAATTCGTCCGACAGGATGACGCAATCCGGCAGGCGCGAACCCAGCGTGCTGAGGGCGGCCCAGTTCGACACATAGCCTGATGTGAACAGAAGCGCCGCTTCCTTGCCGTGCAGATCGGCCAGTTCACGTTCAAGCAGAAGGTGTGCGTGATTTGTGCCTGAGATGTTGCGCGTCCCGCCCGCACCCGCGCCGAAACTGTCCACGGCCGCCTTCATCGCATCGATCACCGCGGGGTGCTGACCCATGCCAAGGTAGTCGTTCGAACACCAGACCGTCACCTGGTCGGGCGTATTCTCGCTATGGCTGATGGCGCGCGGAAACTGGCCCCGCTGGCGCTCGAGTTCGGCGAAGATCCGGTAATTGCCTTCAGCCTTCAATGCATCGAGCTGTGTCTGAAACAGGGCGTCGTAGTCCATGGGCGTCCTCATGTCTTAGGTCTTTTTCAGGGGTGTTCTGTCGGTATGGGCGGGTTTCGGCGCGGGTAGCATCCAGCGCCAGAGTTTCTCATCGGGCAGGGGCACGACCATCAGCCAATGCTCCAGCAGGGCAAGGCTGGTGATCGCGGTCAGCAGGGCGAACCCCACGGTATCGCCGGCGGTTTCGACGGCCATCAGCCGTTCAAGCCAGCACGCGGCGGCAAAGGTCAGGGCGGTGACCGAAAAGGGGAATACCCAGTTCATGCGAGACAGCCGGAAATGGCTGGGCAGATGCGCAAGCGGGCTTGGCAGGAATTCCACGTTGATCTTGGGCACGCCGAAGAACAGGTTCAGCTTGGCCGAAACACGGGCGAAGAAGAGCACCGCAAAAGTCCACATCCCGAAGGTGTTTTCGGCGCCCCAGCAATAGAGCATGATGAGGATCAGCACCGCCACCAACAGCATCTCGTGATAGGCGATGGTGCCCCATGCGCGGATGAACCGTTCCCATTCAGGCAGCTCCTCGGGGCAGGTGTGGGCATTGGGGCCGGTAATGATCCCGGTCAGAAAGGCCAGTTCGATCCAGCCCCAGACCGCGATGGCCGAGAGAAACGCAAGATAGGCGCCAGCCACCGATCCATCCGTGGAGGTCGCGTGAAGACCCCAGAGGCCGATGCCGAACAGCGGCACAGTCAGCCATGTCGCAAAGTTGCAGGCTCGCGCGCCATGCCTGTCGGCATAGCGCACGGCCACAAGGATCACCCCGGTGGAGAACCACCAGATGAAAAGGGCCACAAGGCCGGTGATCCAGGGGTTGTCCAGCATCAGTATGCAGGCTCCAGTCGCGTATTGGCGGGGACCTTGTGCTTCTTCGTCGGGATCGTGAACAAGGACACGAAAGCCGCAGCTGCGCGCGCCTGGGATGTCACACGCCGCAGGGCTGCACCGATACCTTGTTCCGCCTTGGCGCGCGCCAGATCGGCATTCGCCTTTTGCAGGCGGACCAGACCGCGCTGCCAGCGCGGGTGGTCGATGTCCAGCGTGATCGGGAAAATCTGCTCGGACAGTTTCGAGGTCTTTTTGAACACTTCATGGGCATACCAATCGGGATCGACGCCAAGGGCCTTGTGAAAGGCCGGGCGCTGATGGTCACGCACGTACATTGTGGAATAGACGGCCGTCAGGAAGAACTTGATCCACAGCACGTTGATGCCGCTGGTCAGCTTGGGATCGGTTTTCATCAGCAGGGCAAAAGCCTCGCCATGGCTGAATTCGTCGTTGCACCATTCCTCGAACCATTTGAAGATCGGGTGGAAGCGGTGTTCGGGATGCGCCTCGAGGTGCCGGAAGATCGTGATATAGCGGGCATAGCCGATCTTTTCCGACAGGTAGGTGGCATAGTAGATGAACTTGGGACGGAAATAGGTGTATTTCTTTTTCTGCGTCAGAAAGCCCAGGTTCACGGCAACACCTGCTTCGCGCAGCGCATCGTTGATGAAACCTGCATGGCGCGCCTCGTCGCGGGCCATGAGCTGGAACAGTTGCGTGATATCGGCATTGCTGCCGCGCCGCTTCATTTCCTTGTAAAGCACGCAGCCCGAGAATTCGGCGGTGCAGGAGCTGATCAGGAAATCAAGGAATTCCTTCTTCAACTGCGGCTCCATGCCGTCCCAATCCACGTGATCCCAGTTCTCGTTCTTCTTGAAATGGCCGCGGTTCGGGTCGCTTTGCATCTGGGCGATCAGCTTGTCCCAATCCGCGCGTACCGGCGTCACGTCGATCGCGTCCAGCTCGTCGAAATCGGTGGTGTAGAACCGCGGTGTCAGCAGGGTGTCCTGCATCGCAACCTGGGTTGCGGCTTCGCTGTCGAATTTTTCCTGATTGGCTTCCTGGGTGGCCAGAGCCTCTTCTGCGGTCAGGGCGTCTGCGGAATGAACATTCATAGCGTGACCTCCTCGGAGAACGAGAATTCGCAAAGCTCCATGAATTCGAAATCGCCCGTCAGGCGTGTCCAGAGCCGTTCAAGTTTGCTGGCGCGGATGATCGTGGCTTCGCGATCCTCGATCACCACCTCGCCGTAGGGGGCCATGATCATGGGCCCATGTACCTTGACCTCGTCGCCGGGATAGATCACGGCGCCGTTGTTGAATTTCACATGTGCATGCAGGCTTTCGAACCTGTGGCTTACCTCGACGGTGCAAGGCGCTTTTTCGAAGTCTTTCGTCAACAGTCCCATTTCGATTCCCTTTTCGAAGTCAGTCCAGAAGCCTGGCGAAGGCCCTGGTGTTTGTAAGCCCGAACCCCATGAGGTCCGCGCTCCATCCGGTCGTGTCGTCGTAGATGGCAATCCGGTTGCCTTGCGTGCGGACCAGCCGCACAGGTGCATCAAGGGCGACACCGTGCTTGGTGCGCTCGCGCACCAGAACCCGGTAGACACCCGAGATGAAGCCGCCCTGTTCGGGCGTCAGTTCTGCAATCACTTGTCCGTTGGCATCCAATACGCGCGCCGCGCCGCTCATGTCGCCGGACAGGATGATCATTCGCTCTGCCACGATGGGCAGCACCGGCGGCGTCGCTTCCAGCGGGCGGTCGGTCAGGCGGGCCATTGCCACCATTGCGAGGCAGATCAGCACCAGCGCCGTCAGGGCGCGCCCCAGGACGCGCGGTATCAGTTCGGCCTCCGGGCTTGCCTTGTAGGGATGAACAGGCATCGTCATGGTCGGATCCTCATTCCGCCGCTACGGCGCTACCCTGTGCGGGTGCGGCGCTGCGGGTGATGACAGGGTTCGAGACGCGCTTTTCCGCAGCCTCGCTCAGCAGCTTTGCGACATTCGCGGCATCCGGGATGCAACGCAGCGCAGGCTGTGTGCGGCGGATGACCCAGGGGCGCACATGCGGCCAGCAGACCAGATAGGACAGGCGTGTGTCACCCATCAGATCCAGCGCGATCGTGCCCGTACCACGCTTGCGCAGATCCAGTGTGGCATTGGCGATCTGCGTGTAGGGCAGATTCAAGGTCACTGTCAGAGCGGCCCCGATCCGCATCGCGACACGGCGATTGGTGATCGTATAGACCGTGGCCCACGCCTGGGTCACCGCCGTCAGGATCAGAAGGGCGCAGACAATGGCCCCCAATACCAGGAAAGGCGTGGAACCACTGATGGCCTGCGCCAGCGTCACCTGATCGCTCAACACGATGAAGCGCCAGGCAAAGAGGAACAGGAAGTAGCCGATTACCCAGTAGATATTCAGGGCTTCGCGGGTGAGGGCCCACCAGTCGGGACGACCTTGCCACAGGATCACTTCGCCTTCGGGCGGAAGTTCTGGCAGGCCTTTTACCGGTTCCTGGGCAAAATCGTCATGGGACATGATGGACCCCCTTTCTGCGTATCAGAGTTGCGGCTCGAGCCGGTCCTGGCTGGCGTAAAGCTTGCCGCCTGCGTAGTAGCCCGAGATCTTGTCTTCCTCGAGCAGGGTGACCTGCCGGGGCGACGCGGTTTTCGGCACGTTGTTGAAGTGCTTGCCGAAGATCGAGTGGATCTTGACGCGGTCCGATTTGATGCGGCACAGGGTCATTGGCACCAGACGCGTGCCTTCGCCCCATTCAGGGTCCAGCTTGATCTCGAGATAGCGCACCAGCTGTTCCGGCTCGTCGATCCACAAGTCGACGATGCTGCCGACGATCTCAAGATCGCCTGCCTGCACCGGCAGGCCACGCGGATCGCGCCCGGCCGACACATGGAAGTGTTCGGTCGCGGCCATCGGGATTATTTTCGGATGACCCTTGCCGTCCAGTTCGGGCACATCGCGGCGCGGCGCCCAGGATGCAGGGCCGACACCGTCGATCATCGGATCGCCGGTCGGCTCGAAGGGAAACCCATTGCCCGCCGCCGTCTTGCGCACTGCGATGTCGCTGCGTTCGGGGTTCTGGCCGCTGGGAACGGTCACCTCACCGCGCCCGTGGGACAGTTTGAAGGTCTTGTCGTCCGGCACCGGGAACAGGCCCTGGTTGGCCGAAACATTGCCGTCGTCATCCTCAAGCGGATAGCCTTCGCGCATGTTTTCGCGCTGGATGTATATGATTAGCAGGGCGAAAAAGCCGTAGAACAGCCAGAGCGCCAGGCTGGCCAGATCGAATTCGCCGAAGAAAGTCTCTGTCATTGTCGTATCCTCCTTAGGGGAGCCTTGGATCAGGTGGGAAAGTCGGCCAGGCCGATGCCGGTCGGTCCTTGGTCGGGTTGGTCGGATCTGGTCGTGGCGGTCCGCACCAGCGGGCCCAAGGCAACCAGGGTAATGAAAAGGATCGCGATTTCAGTATGGTAGACCACCGAATAGCCCGTAGCGGGGCTGTTCAGCGCATCGCCCAGTTGTCCGTTCAGCGCCAGGTGATTGACCCAGTCGCGCAATGTGCCACCCAAAGCGATGGATGACCCTGCAGCTGTCGCCTGTGCCGCACCCCAGGCGCCAAGCGCGAGCCCCCGCCCTGCAAGGCCCTGCGCCGGCATGGTCATCGCCGCCATCAGTGTCGAAATGGCGAACAACCCGCCGCCAAAGCCGATCATCATCGCACCCGCGAAGAAGATGGCGGGAGAGTTCATGGGAGCCGCGAATATGACGATGGAGAAGGCGATGATACCCGACAGGATGCCGGTGCCCGCCATGCGGTAGGGATTGGCGCGGCGGCTCAGCATGCGCGCCGCCATGGCAAAGCCCAGCAAGGCGCCGGCAGACCAGAGCGCGGTCAAGGTGGTCGTGGCCGCAACGGACAGGCCAAGGATCTCGCCACCGTAGGGTTCCAGCAGAACATCCTGCATGTTGAAGGCCATCGTTCCCAGGAAAACGACGGCCAGCAAACGGCCCGCGGTGCCGCCCGCCATCAGATCAGCCCAGGCATTGGAGAACTTTGGCCGCGGGGCTTCGCGTTCCTCCCGACTCATCGGGCGGACATGTTCCTGTTTCCAAAGCGCGATGACGTTCAGAACGATACCGATCACGGCGGCGCCCTGCACCACGCGGATCAGTTTCAAGCTGGTGAAGTCCTGCAGCAAAAACCCGATGATCAGGGCCGATGCGCCCATTCCCAAAAGGAACATGACGTATAGCAGGGCAACCACGCGGGGGCGCGTCTCGTCTGTTGCACGGTCGCTGGCCAGCGCCAGCCCGGCTGTCTGTGTCATGTGAAGGCCGAGGCCAGTCATCAGAAAGGCCAGCGCCGCCAGGACTTCGCCCGCAAAGGGGATGGAATGAACCACATCGCCACCCAGCACCAGCAGGGCAAAGGGCATCACGGCCAGCCCGCCGAACTGCCACAATGAGCCAAACCAGAGGTAGGGAATGCGTTTCCAGCCGATCGCACTGCGGTGCGTGTCCGAGCGGAAGCCCAGCAAAGCCCGAAACGGCGCGATCAAGACGGGCAAAGCGATCATGAAAGCGACGATCATCGCGGCCAGGTTCAACTCGACGATCATGACCCGGTTCAATGTACCCAGCAGCATCACCGATGCCATTCCGACTGATACCTGGAACAGCGACAATCGCAGCAACTGGCCCATCGGCAACTCGGCGCTGGCCGCGTCCGCAAAAGGCAGCATGCGGGTTGTGATCCGGCTCAGGACTTGGGGCGCCTTGCGTGTCATGTCCTGAACTCCAGCGCTTGCGAAATGTAGAAGCCAGATGCGACGCGGCCCAGATCGCGAATGCGGCCAGTACCCTGCAGACCCTGCGCCAGAGAGGCGGGGGAATGCGGGATCATGACAGGCGAGCGTTCCGAACGTGGAAACAGCTTGCCCGCGTACCACATGCCCATCAGCAGTGTCGTGCGCGGCGCAACGGTGAAAATCACCGCACCGCTGGTACGTTTCCCCAGCTTTTCCAATGCGTTGCGGATATCGGAATCGCCATAGTAGATCAGGCTGTCCATGGCCATGACGTAATCGAAACCGCCCAGATCAGGTGACAGCATGTCGCCGGATGCGAAGGTCACGCGCCCGGGCAGATCGACAGGCAACCGCCGCCGGGCGATTTCGACCAGCGCGGGAGAGATATCCACCGCCAGAACATCGGCCCCGCGTGCGGCCAGTTCGGCCGTCATCTGCCCTGCGCCGCAACCTGCATCCAGAACCCGCGCGTTGCGCAGATCCTGCGGCAGTTGTGCAAGCATCTTCGCGCGCATGACGTCGCGCCCCCGCCGCACCGTTTCGCGGATGCGCGACACCGGCGCGTCCGAGGTCAGACGCTCCCAGGTGCGGGTCGCGGTCTTGTCGAAATAGGTTTCGACACGCGTCAGGGTGCGGTCATAGCTCATCAATCGAATCCAAGCAGTTCGAAGATCTCGCGATCAGGCAGGGGTGCGGGGGCCAGTGTCTCGGTCGAATTGTAAAGCGCCTCTGCCAGCCGCAGGTATTCCGCCCGGCACTGCACGATGTCCTCGTCATCAGGCATTTCGAAAAGGGTCTTCTTCTTCAATCGCGAGCGGCGCAGCGCATCGACATCCGGCATGTGTCCGATGCGGTTGAACCCCACGGTGCTGCAGTAGCGATCGACCTCGTCGGTGTCCTTGCTGCGGTTGGCCACGCAGCCAGCCAGGCGCACCTTGTAATTGTTCGACTTGGCCTGCACGGCGGCAATGATCCTGTTCATCGCGTAGATGCTGTCGAAATCATTGGCCGTGACGATCAAGGCCAGATCGGCATGCTGAAGGGGGGCCGCGAAACCGCCGCAGACCACATCGCCCAGCACATCGAAGATCACGACATCGGTATCCTCGAGCAGGTGATGCTGTTTCAGCAGCTTCACCGTTTGGCCCACGACATAGCCGCCGCATCCTGTTCCAGCCGGGGGGCCGCCCGCTTCGACACATTTCACCCCGTTGTACCCTTCGAAGACGAAATCCTCGGGGCGCAGTTCCTCGGAATGGAAATCCACATCCTTGAGGATGTCGATCACGGTCGGCACCAGGCTACCGGTCAGCGTAAAGGTGCTGTCATGCTTCGGGTCGCATCCGATCTGCAGGACTCGCTTTCCCAGCTTGGAAAAGGCGGCGGACAGGTTGCTGGAGGTCGTCGATTTCCCGATCCCTCCCTTCCCGTAGACGGAAAAAACCTTGGCGCCTTCGATCTTGGCCTCTGCATCCTGGTGAACCTGCACGGATCCTTCACCGTCAAGACCGCGCAGGTTCGGGATTTCGTCGCGTGGGCTCATGAAAGCCTCCTTTCAAACCGGGCATGGCGCCCTGTATCTTCTTGCCGGAAATATCCCGGGGGTGTGGGGGAAGGCCCCCACAGTGATGTCGTCAAGGGTGTCAGGGCGCGTGTCATTCCGCAGCAATCCCTTCCAGCCGGTCTTCCAGTTGATCCGCCGCTGCCTGCAAGGCAGCCAGCGTGGCGGCATCGGGTGTCCAATAGGCGCGATCGCTCGCCTCCAGCAGGCGATTGGCCATGCGGCTTGACGATGCGGGGTTCAGGTCGGCAAGACGCTTGCGCATCGCCTCATCCAGAACGAAAGTCTCGCTCAGCCTCTGATAGACCCAAGGCTCTACCTGTCCTGTCGTCGCGGACC
>JAJLKH010000073.1:0-9513 GCA_033839205.1 Rhodobacterales bacterium
ACCCCCGGCGTGACAGGCCGGTACTCTAACCAACTGAGCTACAACCGCTCGCTATCCGCATGGTCTCCCAAGCGTGAGAGGCTACTTATGCGGTCCATCCCGCCCCGTCAACAACGATTTACCCAAAAAGCGACAGCCCGAGGGAGGTCAAGGATCACCGTTCGGGAAGGGGAATATGCTCGGCGTCATCGCCCGGCGGCAGGCGAAAGCGGCCATGCGCCCAATCGCCTTCGCGCCAGGCCTCCTTGGCGGCCTCGATCCGCTCTTTCGACGAGGCCACGAAGTTCCACCAGATGTAACGCGGCCCTTCCAGCGTCTCGCCCCCCAGAAGCAGCAGGCGCGCGCCCTGCGGCCCGGCCTTGACGCTGATCCGGTCACCGGGGCGGAACACCATCATCCGGCCCGCAGCGAAGCTTTGGCCCGCGATTTCGACCTCACCTTGCAGAACATAGACGCCGCGATCCTCGTGATTATCCGGCATGGGAATCGCCGCGCCGGGTTGCAGCACCGCATCGGCATAGAACATCTCGGACGGGGTCTTGATCGGCGCGCGCGCCCCGAAGGCATCGCCCAGGATCAGGCGGACCGATTTCCCCTCGGACTCCAGCAGCGGCAAGGCGTCCTGCGGCGCGTGCTCGAACCCCGCCGCGCCATCCTCGGCCCCCTTGGGCAGGGCCACCCATGTCTGGATCCCCAGCAGGCTGTGCGGCGATTTGCGAATCTCGCCATCGGTGCGTTCGGAATGGGTGATGCCATCGCCCGCCACCATCCAGTTGACAGCTCCCGGCGTGATCCATTGATCCGTGCCCAGGCTGTCGCGGTGATGGATCTGCCCCTTCATCAGATAGGTGACAGTCGCCAGCCCGATATGCGGATGCGGCCGCACGTCGATGCCCTGCCCGGTCACGAATTCGGCGGGCCCCATCTGGTCGAAGAAGATGAAGGGTCCCACCATCTGGCGGCGCGGGGCGGGCAAGGCGCGGCGCACCTCGAACCCGCCCAGGTCGCGGGCGCGCGGCACGATCACGGTCTCGATGGCGTCAACGTCATCGCCGGTGGGGCAATGGGGATCAAGGGCGGGATTCCAGCTCATCTTCGGCCTCATTCACTAAGGGTTCAGGATGACTTGACCATACCATCTTGCAAAAAGGCACGAAACATCACCGGAGTGTGATTTATTGTGCAAAATTTCACATATTGGCGGCGCGCGTCTCTTCCGCCTGGGGCAGCGCATCGGCGGTTTCGGCATTCATCAGACCTGCCACACGCTCCAGCGCCGCCATCAGCATCAACTGTTCCCATTCCGGCAAACGCTCGAACCGGTCACTGAAGGCCGCGTAAAGCGGGTTCGGTGCATTGGCCAGCAATTTGCGCCCTTCTTCAGTCGCCGCCACACGGATCAACCGGCGGTCCTGCACGCTGCGGCGGCGAGTCACCAGTCCGCGCGCCTCAAGCTTGTCGATCAGGGATGTGATCGTCGCCTGGCTCACGCCGGACCGGCGGGCGATCTCCTTGGGTGTGGTCCGGTCATCCTCGGCCACGATTTCAAGAACGATCATCTGCGCCAGCGTCAGACCGGTGCGCCGCGCCAGCGCGCGGGCATTCGTATCCGTGACATGCATGATGCGGCGCAGGGTGATGAGGGCAGATTCGGAACGGCTGGTCATGTCGATACCCCAAGTGGACGGCGCGCCATTCTGGACGGAACCCCGCGCAGTTTCAAGAATATCGTTAGACTGACGAAGCATAATGCTTCCTCCTTTATATTCGGTTATCGAAGTATTTTTTCACGATGGAAACCGAGGAACTCCACGAGTTACAGCTATATATAGTAAAATAAGCTGAAAATAGCAAATCAGACCCCATTTGATCAAAGGGGTTGCAATTCGATGATCAAAGCTTATGTTTCGGTCATCGAATTAAATAGCGACATGAGGGACTGATGTCTGACACTGCAAATCCGCTCAAGACCCGAAGGCCGAACGTCCGGCTGCGCAAACCGACCGTCGAAGACGGGTCGGATGTCTGGGCGCTGATCAGCACCTGCAAACCGCTGGACGAAAATTCGATGTATTTCAACCTGATCCAGTGCGACCACTTCGCCGACACCTGCATCCTTGCAGAGCGTGAAGGCCAGATCGTCGGCTGGATCTCGGGCCATATCCCGCCCGAAAAAACCGACACGCTGTTTGTCTGGCAGGTCGCCGTCAGCCCCGAGGCACGCGGGCTTGGCCTGGCAGGCCGCATGTTGCGCGCCCTCTTCGATCGTCCCGAACTGGCCGATGTCAGCCGGATCGAAACCACGATCACGCGTGACAACAAACCCTCCTGGGGCTTGTTCCGTGCCTTCGCGCGCAAGCGTGGCGGCACCTTGACCCATGCCCCCCATTTCGAACGCGGCGCCCATTTCGACGGCGCGCATGCCACCGAATACCTGGTCGAAATCGACTTCTCCGAGGCCACGAAGGCCGCGGTGCAGGACGCCGCCCGCGCGGCATCCGACGCGGCCCAACGCCAGGACGGCGCGCGCCAGCAGGCCGCCTGATCCCCCTTCCCAATCCGAAAGGTTACACCATGACACGCACCGACATCGCCGGTGTCTCCGGCATCTATACCCGTCGCGAATCCGAGGCCCGCAGCTATTGCCGCAGCTTTCCCACGGAATTCGTCTCATCCAGCAACGCCACGATGACCGACGCATCGGGCCGCGAGTATATCGACTTCCTGGCGGGGTGTTCCTCGCTCAACTACGGGCATAACGATCCCGACATGAAAGACGCGCTGATCGCCCATATCGCGGCGGATGGCGTGACCCATGGCCTTGACATGCATACGCAGGCCAAGACCGCCTTTCTGGAAACCTTCGAAGAGCTGATCCTCAAGCCGCGCGGGATGGATCACAAGATCATGCTGACCGGCCCCACCGGCACCAACGCGGTCGAGGCGGCGATGAAACTGGCCCGCAAGGTCACGGGGCGGCACAATATCGTGGCCTTCACCAACGGCTTTCACGGCATGACGCTGGGCGCGCTGGGTGCAACCGGCAACGCAGGCAAGCGCGGCGGCGCGGGCATGCCGATCCCCGGCGTGACGCACCTGCCCTATGAAGGCGCCTTCGGCCCCGAGGTCGATACGCTCGCGCAGATCGAGATGATGCTCGACAACCCCTCCTCGGGGATGGATGCGCCCGCGGCCTTCCTGCTGGAACCGGTGCAGGGCGAAGGCGGTCTGAACGCCGCATCCGCCGAATGGATCAAGGGCATCGCGGCCCTGGCCAAGCGTCACGGCGCGCTGCTGATCCTGGATGACATCCAGGCCGGCATCGGGCGCACCGGCACCTTCTTTTCCTTCGAAGAGATGGGCGTTGTCCCCGATATGATTCCGCTTGCCAAATCCCTGTCCGGCATGGGCCTGCCCTTCGCGGCCCTGCTGATCCGGCCCGAACTGGATATCTGGAAGCCCGCCGAACACAACGGCACCTTCCGGGGCAACAACCATGCCTTCATCACGGCGCGTGTCGCGCTGAAAAAGTTCTGGTCGGACGACAGGTTCCAGGCCGAGATCGCGGAAAAGGCCAAGCTGCTGAACCAGCGCCTGGTCGAGATCGCCAGCCTTGTGCCCGGTGCCACCCTCAAGGGGCGCGGCATGATGCAGGGTATCGACGTGACCTCGGGCGAGCTTGCCGGCGCGATCTGCGCCGACTGTTTCGCGCGCGGCCTGATCATCGAAACCTCGGGCGCCCATGACGAGGTGGTCAAGGTGCTGGCCCCGCTGACCATCCCGATGGCGCAGCTGAAGGCCGGTCTCGACATCCTCGAGGAGGCAACCCGCGCCCAGACCGCCACCCATAGCCACAGCCACAAGATTGCAGCGGAGTAAGCCGACATGATCGTTCGTGATTTCAACATCGAGAAAAAGACCGACCGCCGGGTTGCGGATCAGAAATGGGAATCCGTGCGCCTGCTGCTGGCCGATGACGGAATGGGCTTTTCCTTCCACATCACCACCATCCAGGCCGGAAGCGAGCATACCTTCCACTACAAGAACCACTTCGAAAGCGTCTATTGCATCTCGGGCGAGGGCGAGATCGAGGATCTGGCCACCGGCAAGGTCCACCAGATCACGCCCGGCGTCATGTATGCGCTGAACCTGCATGACAAGCACACGCTGCGTGCGCGCAAGGAATTGGTCCTTGCCTGCTGCTTCAACCCGCCCGTGACCGGCAAGGAAGTGCACCGGGCCGATGGCTCCTATGCGCTGGCCGATTGATAGGGCCCGCCACGCCTGATCCAGATCATCCCAATACGAAAGGGCGACCGGCCGTCACTGGCCGGCGCGATTCCCACATGACTCATACCGTTGAAAAGATCGGCGGCACCTGCATGAGCCGCGCCCCCGAACTACTGGACAGCCTTTATCTGCGCGATGATCCCTATGGGCGCATCTTCGTGGTCTCGGCCTTCGGCGGGATCACCAATGCGCTGCTGGAACACAAGAAATCCGGCCAGTCCGGCGTCTATGCCCTGTTTGCGGATGCCGATAACGACGAAGGCTGGTCCGAGGCGCTGACCGCCACCGGCGCGGAAATGATGCGCGTGCATGGCGAGATCCTGACCGACATCGGCGACCGCCAGAGCGCCGATGCCTTCGTGCGCGACCGGATCGAGGGCGCGCGCGCCTGCATGATCGACCTGCAGCGCCTGTGTTCCTACGGCCATTTCAGGATCAACGCGCATCTGATGACCCTGCGCGAGCTGCTGTCGGGCCTGGGCGAGGCGCATTCGGCCTTCGTCACCACGCTGCTCCTGAACCGGCACGGCGTGAATGCGCGTTTCGTGGACCTGACGGGCTGGCGCGATGACAGCCAGCCCAGCCTTGAACAGCGCCTGGAACAGGGGCTGGAAGGGCTGGACCTGGCCTCGGATCTGCCGATCGTCACGGGCTATGCCCAATGTTCCGAAGGTCTGATGCGCGAATATGACCGTGGCTATACCGAAGTGGTCTTTGCCCATCTGGCCGCGCGCACCGGCGCCGCCGAGGCGATCATCCACAAGGAATTCCACCTTTCCAGCGCCGATCCCAAGCTGGTGGGGCTGGAGGCAGTGCGCAAGATCGGTCGCACCTCCTATGACGTGGCAGATCAGCTGTCGAACCTGGGGATGGAGGCGATCCACCCCAATGCCGCCAAGATCCTGCGCCAGGCCGATGTGCCGCTGCGGGTGAAACATGCTTTCGAGCCCGAGGACCCCGGCACCTTCATCGGCCCCGAAGGCGGCACGGCGGGCCGGGTCGAGATGGTCACCGGCCTAGGCGTCTATGCCTTCGAGCTGTTCGAGCCCGACATGGTCGGCGCCAAGGGCTATGACGCGGCCATCCTGGACGCGCTGACGCGGCATGACATCTGGATCGTGTCCAAGACATCGAACGCCAATTGCATCACCCATTGGCTGGACGGATCGCTGAAATCCATCCGTCGGGCGGAACGCGATCTGGCCAAGCGCTTCCCCACGGCCGAGATCACGACCCGCAACCTCGCGCTGGTCTCGGTCATCGGCAGCGACCTGTCCAGCCTGGGCGTGATGCGCCGCGCGCTGAATGCGCTGGATGCGGCGGGCATCCACCCTATCGCCATGCAGCAGGGCACCCGCCGGGTCGAGATGCAGGTGATGGTCGACAAGTCCCAGATGGCGCAGACCATCAAGGTGCTGCACAAGGCCCTGATCGAGGATGCGCAGGACGACGATACAGCCCCCGTTCAGCAGGCGATGGCCGCCGGGTGACAGGCATCACACCCGCTGATCGACAGGGCGCGCACCACGCAGGTGCGCGCCTTATCCTTTTGAAAAGACGGCCATCTGGCTGGCGCCGCCCAGATCGGGATGCGCTCCCGCGACATCGCTGATCCGCACCGTGTAACCGGTCCGGTCCACGACCCCGCCCGCCCAGTCGCGAAACTGCGCCCTTGTCCATTCGAACCGGTGATCCGAACGGCGGAACCGTGTGCGCGGCACCCCCAGCAGATCGTTGAATTCGGCATTGGGCGTGGTCACGATCACCACCTCGGGGCGCATGACGCCGAACACCGCCTGCTCCAGTGCGGGCAGTTGCGCGGGCGGCAGATGCTCGATCGTCTCGACAAGGCAGGCGCAATCGAACCCGGCCAGATCGGGATGCGGCGCGGTCATCGATGCCTCGCGCGCCTCGGCCCGCGCGCCCTGCGGATGGCGCGACAGCCGCGCGCGGCATCGCTCCAGCGCGCCCCGGTCCAGATCCAGCCCCACGATCCGCGCAACCCCCGGCAGGTCCAGCAGCCGCAGCATCAGATCGCCCGACCCGCAGCCCAGATCCAGCAGGCGCGCCGCGCCCCTGGCCTGCACCTCGCGCAGCACCGCCTCCAGCCGGGCCTGGTGCCACCACGTGCTCATCGCTGGTGCCGGATCGTCATGCGGGAGCCCTCTGTCCGGGTCATCGCCCTTCCATAGCAGAGAGTTTGGCACTGGACAGCCCCGACGCCTTGGCAGATCATATTCAGAAATTGGAGGATATCCCCATGACACCCGCCCCCCTGCTCCGGCGCCTTGCCCCGGCTCTTGCGCTGATCTGCATGATCTCCCCCGTGCAGGCCCTTGCCGATGTGCTGACCGTGCAGCCCGTGACGCAGGACATCTGGGCGCTTGTCGGCCCCAAGGAACAGCGCGACGCCGAAAACCTGGCCAATAACGCCACCTTCGGTCTGATCGTGACGCAGGACGGCGCGGTTCTGGTCGATCCCGGCGGATCATGGAACGGGGCCGCGATGATCCATGACACCATCCGCGGCATCACGGACCAGCCGGTGACCTATGTGATCAACACCGGCGGTCAGGATCACCGCTGGCTGGGCAATGGCTACTGGCAGGCGCAGGGCGCGCAGGTCATCGCCTCGGATGACGCGGTCGCGGATCAGACCGCCCGCGCCTCTATGCAGATGAGCGCGCTGGCGCAGTTCCTGGGCGACGGGCTGGCCGGCACGGAACCCGCCTTTGCCGATATCACCTTCGCGACCGATCACAGCCTCGAGATCGGCGGCCTGCGGATCGAGATCATGCATCGCGGCCAGGCCCATACACCCGGCGACAGCTATGTCTGGGTCCCCGCCCGCCAGACCGTGCTGACCGGCGATATCGTCTATACCGAACGCCTTCTGGGCAACGGGCCGCAATCCAACGTCAAAAGCTGGATCGCCGTCTTCGAAGAGATGGCCAGCCTTGACCCCCTGCACCTTGTGCCCGGACATGGCGCGGCAACCACGCTGGAACAGGCGACGCGCGACACCCATGACTATCTTGTCAACCTGCGCCAGCAGATCGGCGCTCTGATCGAGGCGGGCGGCACCATCATCGACGCCCCCGGCATCGACCAGTCGGCCTTTGCCCATCTGGAACAGTTTGACGCGCTGGCCGGTCGCAACGCGCAGGCCGCCTATGAGCAGATGGAATGGGAATGACCCCGCGCGGCCCCCGCGCAATCACCCCCGCGCGGCACCCGCGCAATGACACTTGAAGCGGCCCCGAATCTCACCTAGCTTTCTCTTGCAAACCGTTGGGGTGCCCCGCATGGGGCTGAGAGGCGCTACGCCAACCCATCGAACCTGATCCGGGTCATACCGGCGGAGGGAACGGTGCCATCCATGGGCTTTTCGCGCCCCTGATCCGTCTCCTTGCCGCCGCTGATCCCCCAGACGCAAGGAAGACCGGGCATGGCCCCCATCGCATTGACCATCGCAGGCTCCGACAGCGGGGGCGGCGCAGGCATTCAGGCCGATCTCAAGACATTCTCGGCCCTCGGCGTCTATGGTGCCAGCGTCATCACCGCGCTGACCGCGCAGAACACCCGCGCGGTGACGCATGTGGAACCCGCCAGCCCCGCGATGATCGCCGCGCAGATCGCGGCGGTCTTCGACGATCTGGACATTCGCGCCGTCAAACTGGGCATGTTGGGCGGGGTCGATGCGATCCGTACCGTCGCCGCGGGCCTGCGCGGGCGGCTGATCCCGCTGGTCCTTGACCCGGTGATGATCGCCAAATCCGGCGATGCGCTCTTGCCGGATGACGCCGTGGCCACCCTGCGCGCCGATCTGCTGCCCATGGCCACGCTGCTCACCCCGAACCTGCCCGAGGCCGCCCGCCTGCTCGACCGCGCCCCCGCGCAGGACGAGGCCGCGATGCAGGACCAGGGCCGCGCCCTGCTGACGCTTGGCACGACGGCCGTGCTGATGAAGGGCGGGCACGGCGCGGGCGATATCTGCACCGACCTGCTGATCACGGCGGATGGCACCCTGCGCCTGACCGCGCCGCGCCGCCTGACGCGCAACACCCACGGCACCGGCTGCACCCTGTCCGCGGCCGTCGCCGCCGGGCTGGCGCAGGGCATGGGGCTGGCCGACGCCGTGACCCGCGCCCATGGCTATCTGCAAGGCGCGATTGCCGCCGCCGACAGGCTGCGCATCGGCCATGGCCATGGCCCCGTGCATCATTTCCACGCGGTCTGGTCAGATGGCTGACGTGACCATCATCGGCGCAGGGGTTGCGGGCCTCTGGGCTGCCTATGCCCTTTCGCAGCGCGCCATCACCCCGCGCCTGATCGACCGCGCCGGCGCCCCCGGCGCGCATGGCTGTTCGTGGTGGGCGGGCGGCATGCTGGCCCCTTTCTGCGAAGGTGCCACATCCGAACCCGCCGTGATCGCACATGGCCAGCAAGCGGCAAGCGATTGGGCCAAGGTAACGGATGTCGCCCGGCACGGCTCCCTCGTGGTCACCCTTGCCCGCGACCGGGCCGAACTTGACCGCTTCGCCCGCCGCACCTCGGGCCACAGCCGCATCGGCGGCGCGGCGCTGGCCGATCTGGAACCCGACCTTGCCTTACCGGGGCGCGAGGCGCTCTTCTTCGGGACCGAGGCGCATCTGACCCCCCGCCGCGCGCTGGCCGATCTGGTCGCGGCCCTTGCCGCCAAGGGCATCACAATCGAACAGGCCGAAGCCTCGCCCGACGACATCCCCGGCACCGTCATCGACTGTCGCGGCCTTGCCGCCAAGCTGCCCGGTCTGCGCGGCGTGCGCGGCGAGATGGTGATGCTGCGCTCGCCCGAGGTGGCGCTGTCGCGCCCCGTGCGCCTGCTGCATCCGCGCCATCCCCTCTATATCGTGCCGCGCGGCGATGGTGTCTTCATGCTGGGTGCGACCCAGATCGAAACCGCCGCCCCCGGACCCGTCACCGCCCGCGCCCTGCTGGAACTGCTGTCAGCCGCCTATGCGCTGCACCCCGCCTTCGCCGAGGCGCAGGTGATCGAAACCGGCGCCGATCTGCGCCCCGCCTTTGCCGATCACGTCCCCCGCGTGATCCGGCAAGGCCGCGTCCTGCACCTGAACGGGCTTTTCCGGCACGGCTACCTGATGGCCCCGGCACTGGCGCGGCAAGCGGCGGATTACCTGGAAACCGGCACGAAAGGAGACCTGTTTCATGAAGATTGAGGTG
>JAJLKH010000074.1:0-9297 GCA_033839205.1 Rhodobacterales bacterium
CCAGCGCTGCGGCACGCTCGAAGACGCGCGCGATCTGGGCGGCGCTGAAGGCGATCCCCTCGCAAAAGCCGTCCACCGCATCGACCAGCCCTTCGGCATGGGCGGCGTCCAGCGCGGGCAGGCAGACACGGTCGATATAGGTATCCCCATCATGACCGGCAGGCACGGCATGAGCGCCCAGAAAGGTCGTGCACACGCGGATCGGTCGTTCCTGCGCGATCCGGCGGGCGACACGCAACATCCGCAGTTCGGTATCCACATCCAGGCCATAGCCCGACTTGATCTCGACCATCGCGACACCCTGCGCGATCAGCGCATCGATGCGGGGCAAGGCGGCATCCAGCAAAGCGGCCTCGGATGCGCCACGAGTGGCCGCCACGGTAGACACGATACCGCCGCCGGCACGGGCGATCTCGGCATAGCTGGCCCCATTCAGGCGCATTTCGAACTCGCGGGCGCGGTTGCCGCCATGCACGATATGGGTATGGCAATCGATCAGGGCCGGGGTGACCAGCCGCCCCTTCTGATCCCGATGCGGTAACCCGGCAAATTCCGGGGGCACTGCAGCGCGCGGCCCAACCCATGCGATCAGGCCGTCGCGCACTGCGATCGCCGCATCCGCAATCAAGCCATAGCCTTCATCGCCCCCCTGCATGGTGGCCGCGGAAATCCCGACAAGAAGGTAGCTGGAGTGCATCAGGATGCCTTGATTTACAACATGCTTAAATTTAATATGTAGTTACTTATTTTTGTCAACGGAGATGTCCACCGTGCAAATCATCCAAGCATCTCAAGCACTTTTGCCAGATGGCTGGCGCGCGGATATCGAGGTTCATATCGACAAGAGCGGACGAATCGCACGCGTCGGCCCTTTTTCCGGACAGGCCATGGCGCGCGTCGCACTCCTCCTGCCTGCGCCGCTCAACCTGCATAGCCACGCTTTCCAGCGGGCGATGGCGGGTCTGACCGAGGCGCGCGGGCCGGACGCCAGCGACAGCTTCTGGAGCTGGCGACGCCTGATGTACCGATTTCTGGACCAGTTGACGCCTGACCAGGTCGAAGCGATCGCGGCCGTTGTCTTCATGGAGATGCTGGAGGCGGGATATGGCGCAGTGGCCGAATTCCACTACCTGCATCACGATGTGGGCGGGCAGCCCCATGCGCGCTTGTCCGAAATGTCGGACAGGATCGTCGCGGCGGCAATCCGCGCGGGCATCGGCCTGACCCTGCTGCCGGTGCACTATCAGTTCGGGGGCTGCGACGGGCGCGCGCTTGTCGGGGGACAACAGCGCTTTGGCAACGCCCCCGACCGCTTCTTGGCCCTGCACGCCGAGGCCGCGCAGACGATCGGGCAAGCCTCGGCCGACTATGCCATCGGGGTGGCCCCCCATTCGTTGCGCGCCGTCGCGCCATCCGGTCTGCGAGAGATCGTCGCGGCCAATCCGACGGGGCCGATCCACATGCACCTGGCCGAACAACTGGCCGAGGTGGACGAGGTTCAGGCCCATCTGGGCGCGCGCCCCGTCGAGTGGCTTTTGGCACAGCACGCGGTCGATGCACGCTGGTGCCTGATCCACTGCACACAGATGACCCCGGACGAGACACGTGCCCTTGCCGCGACGGGCGCGGTGGCAGGGCTTTGCCCATTGACGGAATCAAGCCTGGGTGACGGGATATTCAACGGCACCACCTATCTTGACGCCAAGGGTCGGATCGGGTTCGGATCGGATTCCAACATCCAGATCTCGCTTTTCGAGGAACTCAAGACGCTGGAATATTCGCAAAGGCTGCGGGATCGCTCTCGTGCGGCACTAGCCCTGCCAGGCCGCTCCACCGGTCGTGTACTGTTCGACGCCGCAAACGCGGGGGGCGCGCAGGCCGGTGGACGACAGGCCGGGCAGATTGCAGCGGGCCAGTGGGCCGACCTGATCGCGCTGGATGTCGATAACCGCTGGCTCTGCAACCGGACGGGCGATGCACTTTTGGACAGCCTGATCTTTTCGGGCGGCGGACAGGAATGCATCACCGATGTCTGGAGCGCAGGCCGTCACATGGTCAGACAAGGCCACCACGTGGCACGCGACACGATCCTGGCGGATTTCGTGGCTGTCATGCGGCAACTGGAAACGCGGCTATGACAGCCCCCGGCCGCCTGTCATGGACGGATGTCCGGGACACGATCCGCGCCCGCATCCTGAACCGGACCTATGCCCCCGGTGACCGGCTACCACGGGACGAAGATCTAGCGCTTGAACTGGGATGCGCGCGGGCCACGGTGCACCGCGCAATGCAGGACCTGACCCATAGCGGCCTGGTCGAGCGCAAGCGCAAGGGCGGCACCCATGTGCGCGCCCATCCCGTCACGCGCGCCACCTTCGATATCCCGATCACGCGCCGCGAAGTGGAACAACGCGGCGGCCGTTATGGCTATCACCTGGTCAGCCGCCAGATGGAGGCGCCGCCACCGCCCGTGATGGCCCGGTTCGGCATCCACGAACCCATACCCATGCTTCACGTCAAGGCAGTGCACTTGGCCGACAATCGCCCCTATATCTACGAGGATCGCTGGATCGACACCGGATCATCGCCCGAAATCCTGGACATCGACCTGACCAGGCAAAGCGCTAATGAATGGTTGGTTCTGAACAAGCCTTACAGCCGGGTCGACGTGCGCTTCTACGCGATCAAGGCCGCGGGTGAAATCGCGCGCCAGCTTGCCATAGCCACGGGCGAGGCGCTGTTGATCATCGAACGGACCACTTGGATCGGCGATCAGCCGATCACGACCGTACAATCCGCAACGGCGCCGGGCTATCAACTGGCCTCACAGGGTTGACCCGGTCCGGCATACGCCCGGCTGCGGCGCATTGCCCTGCGCGCATTGCGCCCCGCCGCATGGCCCTTGGCGCGCGGATCGATTAAGACAGTGGTGCCAAAGCCCGAGGCCCGACCATGCAGATGCCCCATCCCCTGACCCGTGACCTCGTGCTGATCGGAGGTGGGCACACCCATGCGCTGGTTCTGCGGAAATGGGCCATGGCCCCTTTGGCCGGGGCACGGGTGAGTGTGATCAACCCTGCCCCCACGGCCCCCTATTCCGGGATGCTGCCCGGCCATATCGCGGGACATTACGCGCGTGAGGATCTGGATATCGACCTTGTGCGCCTGGCCCGTGCCGCAGGGGCGCGCGTCATCCTGGAGCGGGCTGTCGGTCTTGATGCCATAAAGCGGCAGGTGACGCTCGCGTCAGGACGGGTGCTGGAGTATGACATCGCCTCGCTCGATATCGGGATCACCGCCGAAATGCCTGCGATCCCGGGATTTGCGGATCATGCCCTTGGCGCCAAGCCGCTTGACAGCTACGCCGCGCGCTGGCGGGCGTTTCTTGAGGACCTGCATTTGGGCAAGGTCCAGCCCCGGGTGGCGGTGATCGGTGCAGGTGTGGCCGGGGTGGAACTGGCGATGGCCATGTCCCATGCCCTCAGGCAAGCGGGGGCGACCCCGCAGGTCCATCTGATCGAAGCCGCCGAAGGGTTGACCGGAACTGGCCGCGCGACCGGCGCGCGCCTGCTGCGCGCCTTGCGCGACAATGGCGTGACACTTCATGTAGGGGCATCCGTGGCGCGGATCGTGGCGGGCGCGGTGCAACTGGTTGACGGCCGGCAGATCGCCGCCGATCTGATCGTGGGCGCGGCCGGGGCCTTTGCCCATCGCTGGCTGCGCGACACCGGCTTGCCTCTGACAGATGATGGTTTCGTGATCGTCGCGCCCGATCTGCGCGTGAGGGGGGTCGAGACGCTGTTCGCCACCGGCGATTGCGCGCATATCGCCCATGCCCCGCGGCCCAAGGCCGGCGTTTTCGCCGTGCGCGCCGCCCCGGTGCTATACGACAACCTGCGCGCAGCCCTCACCGGCCAAGCGACCCGGCCGTTTCATCCGCAGCGCGACTATCTCAAGTTGATATCGCTGGGCGACAAATCGGCCGTGGCCGAGAAATTCGGCCTCGCCTTTTCGGGGCCATGGCTCTGGCGGTGGAAGGATCGGATCGATCAGGCCTTCATGGACAAGTTCCGAACCCTGCCCGCCATGCCGGCCGCTGCACGCCCTGCTTTGCAGGCCCTCGGCGCGCCGGAGGCGCCGGGGAATGATCAGCCGCTTTGCGGCGGCTGCGGGTCCAAACTGGGCGCGGATGCCTTGCACAAGGTCCTGTCGCAACTGCCCGCACCCCAGCGCGCCGATATCCTCAGCCTGCCCGGCGACGATGCGGCGGTGCTGGCAACAGGCGGGGTGCGCCAGGTCATGACAACCGATCATCTGCGCGCCTTCACCGATGATCCCGCGCTGATGGCGCGGATCACCGCCGTTCACGCCTTGGGCGACATCTGGTCGATGGGTGGCACACCACAGGCCGCCACAGCCACGGTGATCCTGCCGCCAATGGCGCCCGCGCTTCAAGCCCGCACCATGGCCGAGGTGATGAAGGCCGCATCCGCTGTGTTCCGCGCCGCCGGGGCCGATATCGTTGGCGGCCATTCCACCACAGGGGCAGAACTGACGTTGGGCTTCACCGTGACAGGGATTTGCGAAGGCGAAGCTATTACCCATGCGGGTGCGCGCCCGGGCGACATGCTGATCCTGACGCGGCCCATCGGATCGGGTACGATCCTGGCCGCCGAAATGCAGATGCGTGCCAACGGGCGGCATGTGGCGGCGCTGCTGTCGCAGATGGCAGAGCTGCAGGCGGACGCGGCGCAGGTGCTGCGCGGGGCCCATGCGATGACGGATGTGACAGGGTTCGGGCTTGCCGGCCATCTGATGGCGCTGTGCCGCGCCTCGGGGCTCGCGGCCGAGATCAGCCTGGGCGACATTCCCGTTTATGACGGCGCCGAGGCGCTGGCCGAGGAAGGTATCCGTTCGACAGCATGGCCTGCCAACCTGGCCTCGGCCCCGGTGACCGCGGCCAAAGGGGCGCGTGGCGTGCTGCTGCATGATCCGCAAACCGCAGGCGGCCTGCTGGCCGCTGTCGCGTCCGATCAGGCACAAGCCTTGCTGGAACAGGTGAAGGCCCTTGGCCATGAGGCCGCGATCATCGGCAGGATGATCGCGGGTGCTCCGGCCATCAGCTGCGTCTGATCCGCCTCAGGCGCAGGCGGCGGCCAGGATGTCGGGGATTGCCGCGTCCAGATCCGCATCCTCCAGCCCGGCAAGGGCCAGCCGCGCCAGCGGCGCGCGCCCCTGACGGGACTGCGCCTTGATGTAGCGCGGATCGTAATGATGCAGCACCAGTTCCGCCGCCAGCGCGGGAAAGTCACCCGCGCGCGCAAGGGCCTGCCAGGCTGCGACCCGTTCGGCCCCGTGATAGGTGCGCAAAGGCGCCAGCTTGGCGATCAGCAGATCGGTATCGGCCAGCAGATCGGCATAGGCGCGGCACAGATAGCGCGCCCGCGCCTCGATCGGCGCCTCGATCCGCAGATGATCGGCACCGATCATCGCCTGCCACAGCATCGGTGGAATGATCAGCCGCCCGATCTTGTTGCTTTCGGCCTCGACGAAAACCGGCCGCGCCGGATCAAGTCGTGCCAATGCCATGGCGACACGGCTTTCGAATGTCTTTTGCGCAGGCTGACCGCCGGGCCGTCCGCCCAGAAGCGAACCGCGATGGGCGGCCATCTCCTCGAGGTCGATGACCTGCGCGCCGGCCTGCGCCAGACGCGCCAGCACCCGTGTCTTGGCGGTGCCCGTACCGCCATCCAGCAGGATCAGACGATGCGGCACGGGGTGGTCATACATGGCCGCGACCACAAGGCGCCGATAGCTTTTATAGCCGCCCTCGATCAGCTCCACCCGCCAGCCGACCTGCGCCAGGATCGAGGCGAAGGAGCCCGACCTCTGCCCGCCCCGCCAGCAATAGACCAATGGCCGCCACCCGCCGTCTTTCGCAGCCAGCGGCCCTTCGAGATGCGCCGCGGCATTGCGCGCAACCAGTGCCGCGCCGACCTTTCGTGCCAGGAACCGATCCTGCCGCACATAGATCGTGCCGACTTGGGCGCGTTCGTCATCCGAAAGGACCGGCAGGTTGATCGCGCCGGGGATATGATCCTCTGCAAATTCGGACGGGGCCCGCACATCGATGATCTGATCGAAGGGCAGCGCCGCCAGCGCGCCAAGTGTGGTCAGTTTGAGGGGCATGTGAGCATCAGTGTCCAAGCATAAGGCGGCCCGATCTACCGCGTCGCGCGACCGAAGACCACAGCCCCTGCTTCATCCTTCCGAAAATACTCATGCGCACCGGAAGACGGGACAAGGGCCAAGAGGGTCACGCCATCGCCCGCAGTCGGCGCAGCCGCAGCGCATTGGTGATCACCAGAACAGAGGATGCCGCCATTGCTCCGCTGGCCAGCATCGGTGACAGCATCGGACCACCGAAGAGCGCCAGCAAGCCCGCCGCCACAGGGATCAGCGCCACGTTGTAGCCAAAGGCCCAGACCAGGTTCTGCCGGATATTCGACATGGTCGCGAGGCTGATCTTGTGGGCCGTGGCCACGCCGCGCAGATCGCCCGACATCAGCACAATATCGGCTGCCTCGATCGCCACATCGGTCCCTGACCCCATCGCGATGCCGACATCGGCCGCGGCCAGCGCTGGTGCATCGTTGATCCCGTCGCCTACGAATGCGACCCGGCCCTGCTTGGCCAGTTCCGTCATCGCATCGGCCTTGGTGGTCGGCATCACGCCCGCGATCACCGTATCAATGCCTAAAGCAGAAGCGACGGCCTGCGCCGCAGCCTGGCTATCGCCGGTGATCATCGCGGGGCGCACCCCTGCGACCTTGAGCGTGTCGATCACGGCCCGTGCTTCGGGCTTGATCCGGTCAGACACCGACAAAGCCGCGACGATCCGGCCATCCAGGGCTGCGAAAAGCACGCTGCGCCCCTCGCGTTCCCAGCTTTCCACGGTTCCTGACAGGGCTGCGGGCACCGTATCGAAAAATCTTGCAGCCCCCAGTTTCAGCGCCCGGCCCTCAACCTCGCCCTCGACACCCAGACCGGGAACGGCCCTTGATCCGATGACCTCAGGCAGATGCAGACCGCGCGCTTCTGCCGCGGCGACCACGGCGCGGGCGATCGGGTGGTCGGACGTCGCTTCGAGCGCTGCAATCTGCGCCAGAACCATATCCTCATCGCCCTCGATCACCGTGATACCTGTCAGCTCGGGTTTGCCGATGGTCAGCGTGCCGGTCTTGTCAAAGGCCATGATCTGCACCCCCTGCAAGGCCTGAAGCGCATCGCCACGCCGGAACAGCACACCCAGTTCCGAGGCGCGGCCCGTGCCCACCATGATCGACACCGGCACCGCCAGCCCCATGGCGCAGGGACAGGCGACCACCAGCACGGATACCGCCGCCACCAGTCCAAGGCCCAGCGCCGGCGCGGGACCAAAGGCCAGCCAAAGCCCCAAGGTCAGCAGCGCCACGGCAATGACCACCGGCACGAATACCGCTGTCACCCGGTCGACCAGCGACTGGATCGGCAGTTTCGCGCCCTGCGCATCGGCCACGGCGGCCATGATTTGCGACAGCACGGTGTCCTTGCCAGTGGCGGTTGCGCGGATCATCAGCGCCCCTGCCCCGTTGACGGTGCCGCCTATCACCCTTTCTCCGACCCCGCGCATCACCGGCAAAGGCTCGCCTGTGACCATGGATTCATCGATATCCGAACGCCCCTCGATTACCGTGCCGTCGGTGGGCACGCGAGCGCCGGGGCGCAGTTCGATCTCGTCGCCCGTTACAAGATCGGCAATCGCGACCGTCTGCATGACACCATCTCGGCGCACACGGGCTTCGCGCACCTGAAGACCCGCCAGCTTGCGGATCGCTTGGCCCGCCTGCCCGCGCGCCCGCGCCTCCAGCCAGCGCCCCAGAAGGATCAGTGTCACGATGACGGCCGCCGCCTCGAAATAGACCTCGGCCGTGCCGGGCGGCAGGATGCCCGGCGCGAATGTCGCCACCGTGGAAAATCCCCAAGCGGCGGATGTGCCCAGCGCCACCAGCGCGTTCATGTCCGGTGCGCGGTGCAGCAACGCAGGCAGACCCAGCTTGAAGAACCGCCGACCGGGGCCGAACAGGACAAGCGTGGTCAGCAGGAACTGGATGATCCAGCTTGTTCCGGTCCCGATCGTGCCGTGCACCCAGTGATGAAAGGGCGGCCAGACATGCCCACCCATGGCCAGCACCATGACGGGCAACGTCAGCGCAGCGGCGATCATCGTATCGCGGCGCAGGTGAGCGATCTCTGCGGCGTCGCGTTCGGCACCGGCGTCGGGACGGTCTTCGGCCACGGGGCTTGCTGCATAGCCCGCGCGCTTGACGGCGGCGATCAGCGCCGCCTCGTCGACAGCGCCAGAGAGGATGCGCAACCGCGCCTGCCCATCGGCAAGGTTGAACGTGGCCGATACGACACCGGGCACCGCCCGCAACGCAGCCTCGATCCGCGCCACGCAGGACCCGCAGGTCGCGCCGTCGACCATCATGCGCAAATCTTCATGGGCTGCGGGATAACCCGCACGCGCCAGGGCTTCGGCGGCGCGCGCGGGTGTCACATCCCCATCATGGGTAACCTCGGCCCGCCGTGTGGCCAGGTTCACGCGGGCCTCATGCACACCTTCTACACCGGACAATGCCGCCTCGGCGCGCCGCACGCAGCCTGCACAGCTCAAACCCGTAACATCCAGCCGAAGCGTCTGTTCCATCGCGGGGCCCTCTTTCCTCATCCCGCATGGTAAACGCCTTCGGATTAGGGAATTCAAGGGGGCTTGCCGGGTCAGCCCTGCGCGGGCAATCACATGGACGCGATCCTGACGCCCTCTTCCGCCTCGGCGGCGAGCAAGGCGGCGTTGCCGCCTGCCGCCGTCGTATCGACGCAGATATGCCGCTCGATCCGGCAGCGCGCCGCAAGATCATTGCCGCAGGCCAGCCCGATCAGCGCGCCATCGCGGGCGGCCAGCGCCCGGCGCGCCGCGCGCAGATCACGCACATCCGACCAGAGCGCCACAAGGTCGAAACCGCGCATATGTTCCAGTGCGCCACGCGGCAGCACCCCGTCGATGCCCAGCGCGGGCGACACCCCCGGCGCCACGGCCAGCGCATGACAGCCATTATCGCGCGCGATCCGCACCTGTTCGGTCGCATCCGCCGCCGTCGGGCCCAGACACAGGACAATGCCCCGCCCATAGGTCGAAAGGCGGTTGGATTCCCCCGTGGGTCCGGGCAGATCGGTCACGGACAGACGCGCCAGTTC
>JAJLKH010000075.1:0-23133 GCA_033839205.1 Rhodobacterales bacterium
CAAATCGGGACAGGATGGCGACAACGGCCAGAACAGCATGACGGACGAGGACGAGCGCGACGAGGCCGAGGATACGGCCGAGGCGGAGGCCACGACCGATGCGCCCGAGGCAGAGGCGGAGGCCGTTGCCGCAGTCACCGACAGCGAAGCACCGGCAGCCGAGACGGAAGAGCCTGCGGCAGAGGCTGCCCCGGAAGAGGCCGAGAAACCGGCCCGCAAGACGGTCAGCCGCACACGGTCGAGCAGCAGCAAGGCCAAGACGGGCGATGCCGAAAAGGCCCCTGCAAAGCCGAAAGCGCCTGCGAAACCAAGGACTTCGTCCAAGGCCAGCACAGCCAAGGCCGATGCTGCCACCGCCGGCACCGATGCGAAGGGCGAGGCGGATGCCGATGCGGCGGACAAGCCTGCTGCGCGCAAGCCGTCCACGCGCAGCCGCAGCACGAAAGCGGCCAAGGATGCGGTTGACGCCCCGGTGACAGACGCCCCGGCGACAGAGGCTCCAGTGACTGAGGCACCGAAGGCGCAGCCGGTGGCCGAGCCCGCGATGGCCGAGGCCCCGGCCGCCGAGGCGGCCCAATCGGCGGCACCGAAAGCGGCAGAAAAGCCTGCCGAGACCAAGGCCGAGACGGCAGAGACCGCCGAGGAGGCTGCAAAGCCCAAGCGCAAGGGCTGGTGGTCGCTGGGTCGCTGATCTGCTGACCCTGGCACGCAAGATGAACCGCCCCTTCGGGGGCGGTTTTTCATTGGTGGTGCCGCCAGTTGGCCTGCCCGGTGCGCCATGGTCACGCCGCATCAACAAGGATGTGACAACCGCGCGCGTGACCTTGTGCGCGTGATGGCGTAAGGCTGGCCCATGTTTGGAATCGAGATCATCGACGCGGGCCTGCTGCCTGCCATGTTCGTGGCGCTTCTGGCCGGGGTCGTCTCGTTCCTGAGCCCCTGCGTGCTGCCGATCGTGCCGCCCTACCTGGCCTATATGAGCGGCGTGTCGCTGTCCGATCTGCAAAGCCAGGGGCAGGCGCGCAACCGGGCGATCCTGCCTGCGCTGTTCTTCGTGCTGGGGCTGTCGACGGTGTTTCTGTTCCTGGGCTTCACCGCCTCGGCCATCGGGGCGGCGTTTCTGCAATACCAGGACTATTTCAACACGGTCGCGGGCATCCTTGTGATGGCGTTCGGCGCGCATTTCATCGGGATCTACCGCATTTCCTTTCTGGACCGCGAGGCGCGTCTGGATGCGGGGGATCGCGGCGGATCGGCCTTTGGGGCCTATATCCTGGGCCTGGCCTTTGCGTTCGGCTGGACGCCCTGCATCGGTCCGCAACTGGGTGCGATCCTGTCGCTGGCCGCGTCCGAGGCGTCGGTGGCGCGGGGCACGCTGCTGCTGGGCGTCTATGCGGCGGGTCTGGGTATTCCCTTCCTGCTGGTGGCCGCCTTCCTGCCGCGCCTGACGGGTGTGATGGGCTGGATGAAGCGGCATATGGACCGGATCGAGAAGATCATGGGCCTGCTTCTGTGGACGATTGGCCTGCTGATGCTGACGGGCGGTTTTTCGGCCTTTTCCTTCTGGTTGCTGGAAACATTCCCGGCCCTTGCCGCGCTGGGGTGAGGCGGGCCACGCTGCGGCCTGTCAAAAGCCTTAACCCCGCCCGAAAGCTGCGATACTGTGACCCGGTAACGAGGTCCGGATGAGCAGTATGTCCCAACAACAGGTCGCGCGGCGCAGGGTGTTCTATGTGCCGGGATACGATCCGATCCATCCGCGCCGCTACCGCGAGCTTTATCGCAAGGAGGGCGCCGCACAGGCGGCGATCTCCGGCTATGACATCGCGCTGCGGCCCAAGACCGGGGGCGGGGCCTATGGCTGGCAGGTCGAGGGGCGGTTCGGGTCCGAGACGGTTTCGGCGGATGTCGAGGTGCTGATCTGGTCGGATATCGTGCGCGACAGCATGTCGAATTCGATCCCGGCGACCTATCAGCAATTGGCGCAGACGGCATGGGCCTATATCGGGTCGGGCGCGCTGTGGCGGCTGATGCGGCTGCGCAAGGGGCCGGTGATCGCGGCGCTTTACCCGGTGGTGTTCCTGCTGGTGCAACTGGCGCTGGCCTGCGCGGTGGGCTATGGCGTCACGCGCCTGGGGGCGGGGGCGGCCCTGTGGTTGACCGAGGGTGCGCGGACGGCGGGGTTTGTGGCCTTGATCCTGCTGTCGGCGGTGCTGGGTTTGGTGGCGGGCGTTTTGGTCCTGCGCTGGTTCCGTGCGCAGGATGGCCGGTTCTTTGCCTATTACCTGATGCATGACTATGCCTTTTCCGCGCGGTGGCAGGGGGCCAATCCGCCCGCGCTTGAGGCGCGGATGGCCGAATTCGGCGAGAGTATTGCGGCAGCCCTATCCGATCCGGTGGACGAGGTGCTGGTGGTTGGCCATTCATCCGGCGCGCATCTGGCGGTGTCTGTGCTGGCCGATCTGATCCGCGCGGGCCGGGTGCCCGCTTCGGGGCCTTCGCTGGCGTTTCTGTCGCTGGGGCAGGTGGTGCCGATGATGTCCTTTCTGCCGCAGGCGCAGCGGCTTCGGGCGGATCTGCAATTCCTCAGCGAATCCGGGGCGTTGACATGGGTTGATGTGACAGCGCCGGGCGATGGCTGCGCCTTTGCGCTGTGCGATCCGGTGGCTGTGTCGGGTGTGGCGCGTCCGGGCAAACGCTGGCCACTGGTCTTGTCGGCAGCCTTTACCCAGACGCTGAGCCCCGCGCGGTGGAAGGCGCTGCGCTGGCGGTTCTTCCGGCTGCATTTCCAGTATCTTTGCGCCTTCGACCGGCCGGGGGATTACGATTATTTCGCGATCACGGCGGGCCCTGTCACGCTGGCGGACCGCTATCGCGGGCGCGCGCCGTCGAAGTCGCTGATCGACAAGGCCGTGTCGGGCCATGTGACGGTGGCCCCGTGACGCCGCTGCCGCCCAAACCCGCCGTGCGGGCCGAGCGCGTGTCGCTGCTGCGCTATTTGCGCCTGTTCCGGCAAGATATCCTGTCGGCGCAGCCCGCGCGGCTTTACCGGGCGTGGATGGCGGATTTTCGCACGCCCTTCTTCCGGTCGGTGCTGGCCAATCAGCCGGAACTTGTCCGGCTGGTTCTGAAGGAGCGGCCGCGGGATTTTCCGAAATCCATGCGCGTGGCCGAAGGGCTGCGCCCGCTGCTGGGCCATTCGGTGTTTCTGACCAATGGCGCGGTATGGGAGCGGCAGCGGCGCATCATCGACCCGGCCTTCGAGGGCGGGCGGCTGCGCGATACCTTTCCGGCCATGTGGCAGGCGGCGGAATCGGCCGTGGCGCGGTTGCGCGACAAGACGGGCGGGGCGGTCGGGGCGCGCGAGGTCGAGATCGAGGAGGTGACCAGCCATGCCGCCGCCGATGTGATCTTTCGCACGCTGTTTTCGATCCCGATCGAGAACGAGATCGCCACCCGCGTGTTCACGGAGTTCCGGGATTATCAGCGCAGTCAGCCGATCCTGAACATCGCGGCTTTTCTGCCGCTGCCGCGCTGGATGCCCCGGTTTCATCGCCGCCGCACGCGGCGCAGCGCGGCGGCGATCCGGGGGTTGATCACGGCGCTGACGGCGGAACGGATGGACCGGATTGCCGAGGGCACGGCGCCGGATGACCTGGCGACCAAGATCATGACGACCGCCGATCCCCAGACGGGCGAGCGGTTCGACACGGCCGAGATGGTGGATCAGGTCGCGATCTTTTTCCTGGCCGGGCATGAGACCAGCGCCTCGGCGCTGGCGTGGTGTCTTTACCTTGTTGCCATGTTCCCGGAATGGCAGGACAAGCTGGCCGCCGAGGCGGAGGTGCTGACGCAGCCCGATTTCGCGGTGATGTCGCGCCTGCGGTTGAGCCGGGATGTGTTTCGCGAGGCGCTGCGCCTTTATCCGCCCGTGCCGATGATGGTGCGCGAGACAGCCTGCCCCGAGCGGTTGCGTGAGCGTGATCTGCCCAAGGGAACGCAGATCGTTGTCAGCCCATGGCACCTGCACCGGCACACGCGGCTGTGGGACAATCCCGACGGGTTCGATCCCGCGCGATGGAGCACCGAGAATGGCAAGACCTGCCTGCGCGATGCGTTCATTCCGTTTTCGGCGGGGGCGCGGGTGTGCACCGGGGCGGGGTTTGCCATGGTCGAGGGGCCGCTGATCCTGTCGATGCTGCTGCGGGAATACCGGTTCGAGCTGGTGCCCGGTAAGGTGCCGGTGCCTGTGGCGCATCTGACGGTGCGGGCCAAGGACGGCATCTGGCTGCGCGTCGTGCCGCGCGCGCAAGAAGTTCAAGAGCCGCGCGCGGGTGGCGCTTAACCCCGATCCGCGCTGCGGTAGTGGTTCAGCACATAGACCCTGATCGCCGAGGCAAGCCCGGTATCGGGTTCGCGCGTTGCATCAATTTGCGCCGCCAGTTCATTGATTGCTATGGATTTTTCTTCGGCGATCTGGCGGAACGCCTGCCAGAATGCAGGTTCCAGCGTGACACTGGTGCGGTGGCCGCGCAGGGTCAGCGAGTGTTTCTGCGGACCCGTGGCCATGGCATCAAGGCTCTTTGCGATGCGCGTCCAGCGCCTTGCGCGCCTGTGCGGCGCGGGCCTTTTCGAGGTCTTTCTCGGCCTTGGTGCGGCCGAATTTCACCGCGTTTTCGTCAGCGCGGGCCTTGGCTTCGGCCCGCGCCTTTTCTTTTCTCACACGGTTCAGATTGACCGGTGTGCTCACCCTTTGGGTCCGATCATGTCTTCGGGACGCACGACGCGGTCGAAGGTTTCGGCATCGACCAGACCCAGCGCGATCGCCTCTTCCTTGAGGGTCGTGCCGTTCTTGTGCGCGGTCTTGGCGACCTTGGTGGCATTGTCATAACCGATGGTGGGCGCGAGCGCCGTGACCAGCATCAGCGATTCCTTCATCAGCTTGTCGATGCGCGCCACATTGGCCTGAGTGCCGACCACCATGTTGTCGGTGAAGCTGGAGGCCGCATCACCCAGAAGCTGCATGGATTGCAGCACGTTGTAGGACATCATGGGGTTGTAGACGTTGAGTTCGAAATGGCCCTGCGAGCCTGCGAAACCGACGGCGGCATCGTTGCCCATGACATGGGCACAGACCATGGTCAGCGCCTCGGCCTGGGTCGGGTTGACCTTGCCGGGCATGATCGAGGATCCGGGCTCGTTTTCCGGCAGGATCAGTTCGCCCAGACCCGAGCGCGGGCCGGAGCCCAGCAGGCGCATGTCATTGGCGATCTTGAAGAGCGATCCCGCCACGGTTTTCAGCGCGCCCGAGAACATGACCATCGCGTCATGGGCGGCGAGGGCTTCGAACTTGTTGGGGGCGGTGACGAAGGGCAGGCCGGTGATGGCCGCGATTTCGGCCGCGACATTTTCGGCAAAGCCCTTGCGGGTGTTCAGGCCGGTGCCGACGGCGGTGCCGCCCTGTGCCAGTTCGTAGATGTCGGGCAGGCAGGCCTCGACGCGTTCGATTCCCTTGGCGACCTGATGGGCGTAGCCGCCGAATTCCTGGCCCAGCGTGAGCGGTGTCGCATCCTGCGTATGGGTGCGGCCGATCTTGATGATATCCTTGAATTCTTCGGATTTCGCGGCCAGTGCGCCATGCAGCTTGCGCAGGCCCGGCAGCAGCGTGTCGCGCGCCATCATGCCGATGGCCACATGCATCGCGGTGGGGAAGGTGTCGTTCGAGGACTGGCCCATGTTGCAATGGTCATTGGGATGCACGGGCTTTTTCGAGCCCATCTGACCGCCCAGGATTTCGATGGCGCGGTTCGAGATCACCTCGTTCGCGTTCATGTTCGACTGGGTGCCGGAGCCTGTCTGCCAGACGACGAGGGGGAAGTTGTCGTCGAACTTGCCCTCGATCACCTCGGTCGCGGCTTGCTGGATCGCCTTGGACAGGGTGGGTTCCAGATCGCCGAAGCCTTCGTTGACGATGGCGGCCGCCTTCTTGATCACGCCGAGGGCGCGCACGATGGCCACGGGCTGGCGTTCCCAGCCGATCGGGAAGTTCATGATCGAGCGCTGCGTCTGCGCGCCCCAGTACTTGTCTGCCGGAACCTCGAGAGGGCCGAAGCTGTCGGTCTCGGTGCGGGTGGTCGTCATGGCATAGCCCCTTGCGATTGCTGTTGCCCCCTCATAGCGGAACGGGCGGCAAGATCAATATTGCATGCGGTTGCATACCGGGGCCGGGCCCCCAGGTGCGGGATTACTTGCGGAAGCGGTCGAGCCTGACGACTTCGGCTTCCTTGTGGCCGCCTGACGGGCCGCCGGGATCGTGATCGTCGTCGTCCCCGTCATCATCGTCATCCAAGTCGTCGTCCATGCTTTGGGTTTCGAAGCGCAGGCCGAATTCGACGGAAGGATCCACGAAGGTCTTGATCGCGTCATAGGGAATATAGAGCGGTTCGGGCTGATCGCCGAAGTTCAGGGTCACGGCAAAGCCGTCCGGCCGCACTTCGAGATTGTCGTACCAGTTCTGCATCACGACTGTCATTTCGGTGGGATAACGGTCCTGCAACCAGCCGGCGAGGCGGGCCTGCGGATGGGTCGTGTCGAAGGTGATGAAGAAATGATGTGCGCCGGGCAGGCCGTGATCGGCCACATCCTGCAACACTTCCTGGATCAGACCGCGCATCGCGCGATGCATCAGGTTACCGTAATCGATGGTGCGCGACATTGAATAATCCCTGGACCAGATGAGGTCAGCATAGGGGATTCGGGGTAAAACAAAAGACAGGCAGGGAAAAAAACTGACAGGCGTCCTGCGGGGGCTGGCCGCGTCCCGTGCAACGGGTCTGCGCGGGTGCGGGCGACGCATCGATCCGGGGTGATTTCGAGGGGGAAAGTGCAGGCTTCTGTTGCCAGGTGCCTGCGAACCCCGCCTTAGGCTGCTAGGCCCAAGGACTTAGTTTTCGGTTTCTCCGACTGCTTACGCAGCCATTGCCACCGGAGCACGATTGTCATTTGCAATTGTACTTTTCGGACCGATAACGGTGGTACCTCACCGAGACAAAGCATACCCCTTTAGACGTTCGTCGATCCTGTTTCAGCCCCATTGCCGCCAAATGAACGGGTTTTGGTGGAGCTGCCGGGTACCGCCCCCGGGTCCGATCCGCTTATTACGAGCGCGTTTATGTCCATAGTCTGTTGCCAGACAGGATGAATATAGGGCAGGGCATGGCGCTTTTGAAGGGGCAAAAGCGAGATGCGGCGCGATCAGTCGGCGGTGCCTGCGGCGGTGTCCTGCGCGCGCGTGGCGCGGGCTTGCATCACGTCGCGACCCAGGGTGAGCGTATAGTCGCAAAGTTCGCTCAGGGCGGTGTCGGCGGCGGTGGCATCGCCTGCTTCGACCGCGTCGGCGATGCGGGTGTGGAAGGCCACGATCGCGCCGCGCGAGCGGGCGGTGAAGGTGATCATGTTCATCAGGGGCTGCATCGCCTCGACCGCGCCGGCGAGTTGGTAGGACAGCACCGGGTTGCCCGCGCCATCCACCAGCGCGCGGTGCAGCGCAACGTCCGAGGCGCAGAAATCCTCGTCCGAGAGGTCAGGTTGCGCCTGGCGGGCGATTTCGAGGCGCATCCGCGCGAGGTGATCGGGGCCGCGCCGCGCCGCCGCAAGGGGTGCGCAGGCGCGTTCCAGCGTATAGCGCGCCTCGCAGGCGACATCGAAGGACACGGCGTTCATCGACAGCAGCAGGGTCGAGGTGGTGATCTGCTGGCCATAGGCTTCTTCGAAAGACAGACGATTGACGAAGGCGCCGCCCGTGGCGCCGCGCTGGGTGCGGATCAGCGATTGCGCGGCCAGACGTTTGAGCGCCTCGCGCACGGTGGGGCGGGAGACGTCGAAATGATCGGCCAGCTCGGCCTCGGAGGGCAGGCGCGCATCGACGATCAGCTTGCCCGACACGATTTCATCGCGGATCGCGGCGGCGATCTGGGCAGAGAGGTCCTTGGGGCTGGCGGGGTCGAGTTTCATTTGTCTGACAATTGGGGCTTTACGCGGAAGGTAATTGTCTGACAATTTAATTGCAAGTGAAAGGCGGCGGGTTGAGTCGCGGCCTTCGGGGGAGGTGCCATGCTGTCAGACCGGATCAGGGCAATGGGCGCGCCGCATTGGCTGGCGCTGTTCGGCGTGATCCTGGGGGCTTGGCTTGCGCTATATGCGATGGCGCTGCCGGCCGATCTGCGCGCCTCGGCCCGGATTTTCGGGGCGGCGTTCTGGGAAAGCCTGTGCACGGTCACGCCGGATGCGGCCGGATTTGGCCGGGTTGTCCTGATGTGGGCGCTGATGGCGGCCGCGATGATGGCGCCAACCGCGCTGCCCGCATTCGCCACATATGACGATCTGGGGCGCAGCACGCAGACCCGCTTTGGCGCGCTGGTTGCGGGATACCTGATCGTCTGGCTGGGCTTTTCGGTGCTGGCGGGGGGCTTGCAGATGGGCCTTTTCACGGCTGGCCTGGTCAGCGCCTTCGGTGACAGCCTGTCGGTCTGGTTGTCGGCGGGCCTGCTGCTGGTGGCGGGGCTTTACCAGTTCTCGCCGGTCAAGGAGGCCTGCCTGAGCAAATGCCGCGCGCCGCTGACGTTCTTCATGGCGCATTGGGACGAGGGCGCGCTGCGCAACGGGGTGCGGCTGGGGCTGGTCTGCCTGGGCTGCTGCTGGGCCTTGATGCTGCTGGCCTTCGTGGGGGGCGTGATGAACATCGCCTTCATGGGGCTGGCGACCCTGATCATGGTGATCGAGAAGCTGCCGCAATACGGGCGCGTCCTGACGCGGCCCCTGGGCGCGGTGCTGATCGTATCTGCGGTTTTTGTGGCGCTTGGCGCCGTTTGACGGAGGAAAAGACATGGCTTTGGATCAGAACGCGGTGGGCACTGTGCCCTGGGCGATCAAGGGGGAGTTGATCCTCAACTGCAACTGCACGGTGTTCTGCCCCTGCGTGGTCAGCCTTGGCAAACACGCGCCGACGGAAGGTTACTGCCAGGCGTGGTCGGGCATCCGCATCGACGAGGGGCATTACGGCGACGAGGATATCAGCGGGCTGAACGTGGGCCTGTTGCTGGAGATCCCCGGCCTGATGTCGCGCGGCAACTGGAAGGCGGCGGCCTATATCGACGAGCGCGCCACGGACGCGGCCTATGAGGGGTTGGTCAACATCTTCTCGGGTGCGGCGCGGGGCACCACGGGTCTGTTCAAGGTGCTGGTCAGCGAATTCCTGGGCGCGGAACGCGCGCCGGTGATCTTCGAGACCGAAGGCAAGGCGCGCCGCCTGATGGTGGGAAAGGCGATCCAGGGCGAGGTGATCCCGGTGGCCGGCAAGGACCCCGATCAGGAAATCGTGGTGACCAACACCGAATACTGGATGGGTCCCGATATCACCGTGGCCACCGCGACCAAGGGCCGCGTGCGCGCCTTTGGCCGGGTGTGGGATTTCGACGGGCGCAGCGCCGAGATCTGCCAGATCGACTGGCACGGGCCGCGCTGAACCAGGATGCCGGACAGGGGGTGCAGATGATCAATCCCGGCTATGTGCTGACGATGGCGCGTTACAACGCCTGGCAGAACAAGCAGATGATGGCGGCGATGGAGGGGCTTTCGGACGAGGCGCTGCGCGCGGATCGCGGCGCCTTCTTCGGGTCGATCCTGGCCACGGCGAACCATCTGCTGTGGGGCGACCAGATGTGGATGGCGCGGTTCCAGGGCACGGAGCTGCCGCCCGGCGGGATCGCGGGGTCGACCGCCCTGCATCCCACCCTGGCCGCCTGGAGCGCCGCGCGGTTCCGCATGGACGGGCGTATCCTGCTCTGGGCGGAAAAGCTGCATGCGCTGGATCTTGTGGGCGATCTGAGCTGGTATTCGGGGGCGATGCAGCGGGATGTGACGCGCCCCAAGGGCGCGCTGATCGTGCATATGTTCAACCACCAGACTCATCACCGGGGTCAGATCCATGCGATGCTGACCGCGGCGGGCGCGAAGGCGCCCGTCTCGGACCTGTTCTTCATGCCAGAGGAGGGTCCCTGGCTGTGACCCGCGCGACCCCGTTCAGGTGCTGTCCTGCGGGGCGGCGCGGAGATCTGGATATTTGAAGCAAGAAGAAGGCGGGGGGTTTTCCCCGGCCGATCACTGGGAAGGAGAAGGCCCATGTTCAACGCATTGGTTGTCGAGAAGGACGAGGACGGAAAGACCAGCGCCTCGGTGCAGCGGATCAGCGAGGCGAACCTGCCCGAGGCCGATGTGACGGTGGCGGTCGAGTATTCGACGGTCAATTACAAGGACGGGCTGTGCATCGGGCCCGGTGGCGGATTGGTGCGGAATTATCCGCATGTGCCGGGCATCGATTTCGCGGGCACGGTCGAGACATCGTCGGATGCGCGTTACAAGCCGGGCGACAAGGTGGTGCTGACGGGCTGGCGCGTGGGCGAGGCCCATTGGGGCGGCTATTCGCAGAAGGCGCGGGTGCGCGCCGACTGGCTGGTGCCGCTGCCGCAGGGGTTGACGACGCGGCAGGCGATGGCGGTGGGCACCGCCGGTTTTACCGCGATGCTGGCGGTCATGGCGCTGGAGGATCACGGGTTGAAGCCGGGGCATGGCGAGGTGCTGGTGACGGGTGCGGCGGGCGGCGTCGGATCGGTCGCGGTGGCGATCCTGTCGGCGCTGGGGCATGAGGTGGCCGCCGTCACCGGGCGGCCCGAGACCGAAGAATATCTGCGCGGGCTGGGGGCCACCCGGATCGTGCCGCGCGAGGAACTGGCCGAGACCGTGAAGCGGCCGCTGGAATCCGAGACATGGACCGGCTGCATCGATGCGGTGGGCGGCGCGATGCTGGCGCGGGTGCTGGGGCAGATGAAATACGGCGCATCGGTTGCGGCGGTGGGCCTGGCGGGCGGTGCCGCCCTACCGGCCACGGTCGTGCCCTTCCTGCTGCGCGGGGTGAACCTGCTGGGGATCGACAGCGTGATGCAGCCCTATGCCAACCGGCTGCGCGCCTGGGAGCGGATCGCGCGCGATCTGCCGATGGAGAAGCTGGAGGCGATGATCCAGCCCGCGACACTGGCCGATCTGCCGGAACTGGGCGCCGAGATCCTGCGCGGGCAGGTGCGCGGCCGCGTGGTGGTGGATGTGAACGCCTGACCTTGCGGCAAGCGCAGTCTTGCGTCGCCCCGTCAGCTTGACGCGGGGCGGCGCGCGCCTCAGTCTGCGCGAAAAGACCGAAGGGGGACAAGATGGTGCTGGATGTCGATTTCGTGCGGGCGCAATTTCCGGCCTTTGCCGTGGACAGCCTGCAGGGCCAGAGCTTTTTCGAGAATGCGGGCGGGTCTTACACCTGTCGCCCCGTGATCGAGCGGCTGACCCGGTTCTATACCGAGCGCAAGGTGCAGCCTTACGGGCCTTACGAGGCCAGCCGGCTGGGCGGGGCCGAGATGGACGAGGCGCGCGCGCGGCTGTCGGCGATGCTGGGGGTGGAGGGCGATGAGCTGTCATTCGGGCCCTCGACCACGGCCAATACCTATGCGCTGGCGCAGGCCTTTCGGCAGTGGATGAAGCCGGGCGAGGCGATCGTGGTCACGAACCAGGATCACGAGGCCAATTCCGGCCCCTGGCGCAGGCTGGCTGCCGACGGGATCGAGATCCGCGAATGGCGGCACGATCCCGAGACCGGGCATCTGAACCCCGAGGACCTGGAGCCGCTGCTGGATGAAAGCGTGCGGCTGGTCTGTTTTCCGCATTGCTCGAACGTGGTGGGCGAGATCAACCCGGTGGTCGAGATCACGGCCATGGCCCATGCGGCGGGCGCCTTTGTCTGCGTCGATGGTGTCAGCTATGCGCCGCATGGCTTTCCCGATGTGGGGCTGATGGGGCCGGATATCTACCTGTTCTCGGCCTACAAGACCTATGGGCCGCACCAGGGCCTGATGGTGATCCGCCGCGCGCTGGGAAAGCAGTTGCCCAACCAGGGGCATCATTTCAACGGCGAGGTTCTATACAAGCGCTTCACGCCCGCCGGGCCCGATCACGCGCAGATCGCGGCCTGCGCCGGCATGGCCGATTACATGGATGCGCTGGCCGATCATCACGGGGTGACGGGCAGCCCGGCGCAGCGCGCCACGGGGGTGCATGACCTGATGCGCGCGCATGAGGTGCGGCTGCTGCAACCGCTGCTGGATCATCTTGGCGCCAAGAATTCCGTTCGGGTGCTGGGGCCGCGCGATGCGGCGCGCCGCGCGCCCACGGTGGCGATCGAGACGCGGCATACGGGGCGCGAACTGGCCGAAAAGCTGGCGCCGCTGGGCATCATGGCGGGGGGCGGCGATTTCTATGCGGGGCGCGCGCTGCAGGGCATGGGTGTCGATCTGGCCAAGGGCGTTCTGCGGCTGAGTTTCGTGCATTACACCGATCAGGCTGACATGGAACGGCTGATGACGGCGCTGGACGAAATTCTTTAATCCGATCAGCGTTCTGGCGCGTAACGTTATCAAAGCAATAACAAGGCGGCAGAATTTCCCGTGTCGGATACCTCTCCTGTAATCCTGTGGCTCCGGCGTGATCTGCGGTTGACCGATCATCCGGCCCTGTCGGCGGCTGTCGCGCGCGGCGGGCCGGTCATTCCGGTGTTCATCCATGACGATGCGGTGGCAGGCCTTGGGGCCGCGCCGAAATGGCGGCTGGGGTTGGGGCTGGAGGCCCTGGACAAGGCGCTGCGCGACAAGGGCAGCCGGCTGATCCTGCGGCGTGGAAAGGCGCTGGAGGTGTTGCGCCAGCTGGTTGCCGAGACCGGCGCGCGCGCGGTCCATTGGTCGCGGCTTTATGACCCGCAGGCGCAGAGCCGCGATGCGGCGGTGAAAGAGGCGCTGAAGGGCGAGGGGATCGAGGCGCGCAGCTTTGGCGGGCATCTGATGTTCGAGCCCTGGACCGTCGAGACCAAGACCGGCGGCTATTACCGCGTCTATACGCCGATGTGGAATGCGGTGCGCGGGCGCGAGGTGGATGCGCCCTTGGCCGCGCCGTCGCGCATCCCTGCGCCGGATGCATTCCCTGCGTCGGACGCCCTGGCGGATTGGGGCATGGGGGATGCGATGAACCGGGGTGCGGAGGTGGTGCGCCCCCATGTGCGGCTGGGCGAGGCCGCGGCGCAGGACCGTCTGGCCGCGTTCATCGACACATGGGTCGGGCGTTATGACAAGACGCGCGATCAGCCGCATGTGGCGGGCACATCGCTTTTGTCGGAAAACCTGGCCCTGGGCGAGATCAGCCCGCACCAGTGCTGGCATGCCGGGCAGCGCGCCATGGCGGAGGGCAAGGCCGGGGCGGAGACGTTCCTCAAGGAACTGGTCTGGCGCGAGTTTGCCTATCACCTGATGTATCACACGCCGCATCTTCTCAGCGGGAACTGGAAGCCCGACTGGGACGCCTTTCCCTGGAACGAGGATGAGGATCATCCGCATGTCATCGCCTGGAAACAGGGGCGCACGGGCATCCGGTTTGTCGATGCCGCCATGCGCGAGATGTATGTGACGGGGCGGATGCACAACCGGGGCCGCATGATCGTGGCCTCCTATCTGACCAAGCATCTGATGAGCCACTGGAAGATCGGCCTGAAATGGTTCGAGGACTGCCTGATCGACTGGGATCCGGCGTCAAATGCGATGGGCTGGCAATGGGCGGCGGGGTCGGGGCCGGATGCAGCACCCTATTTCCGGGTGTTCAACCCTGTCACGCAACTCGACAAATTCGATCCGAAGGGTGAATATGTCGCCCAGTGGATCGCTGAGGGGCGCAAGGCCCCGTCGGACAGTGCGCTGTCCTATTTCGATGCGGTTCCCCGGCGCTGGGGATTGTCGCCCCAAGATCCGTATCCCGCACCGGTGGTGTCGGCGGATGCGGGGCGCAAGGCGGCCCTGGCGGCTTATGAGAACCGCGGGTTCTAGGTGACGGTGTTGCAAAGATTGCCTGACAGGGACCAACCCGAAACTTGAGCGGGGCGTCCCGCGTGTATAAAAAGAAGAACCGCCTGATGGAGACGCGGATGATCCTGACAAGTACCGACAATCAACCCAACCTGCCGCGCTATTTCGCGCGTGGCTTTGCCGTGGCGCAGCGCCTGACCAACGGGCGGTTGGACATTGTCCTGCCGGATGGCCGAGTGTTCCGCGCGGAAGGCAAGAACCCCGGACCGGTGGGGGAATTGCACATCCACAATCCCGACTGCTTTGCGCGCCTGATCCGCGAGGGCGATCTGGGTTTCAGCGAAGCCTACCTGGATGGCTGGTGGAGCACGCCGGACCTGATGTCCTTCATGGATCTGATCCATGCCGACAATGACGCGATTTTCGATGGCTATCCGGGCATGGTCTTTGTGCGCGCCTTCGAGCGGCTGCGCCATTTCCTGCGGTCCAACACCAAGAAGCAGGCGCGCAAGAACATCAGCTATCACTACGATCTGGGCAATGATTTCTACCGGCTGTGGCTGGACGACACGATGACCTATTCCAGCGCCATGTTCGAGAGCGGCCAGGAAAGCCTGGAAAAGGCGCAGATCGCCAAATATGCCTCGATGGTGGACCAGATGGGCGCCAAGGCGGGTGATCACGTGCTGGAAATCGGATGCGGCTGGGGCGGGTTCGCCGAATATGCGGCCAAGGAACGCGGGCTGCGCGTGACCTGTCTGACCATTTCCAAGGAACAGTTCAACTATGCCGTGGACCGCATTGAAAAGGCGGGACTTTCGGACATGGTGGAATTCAAGTTGCAGGATTACCGCGACGAGAAGGGTGTCTATGACGGCATCGCCAGCATCGAGATGTTCGAAGCGGTGGGCGAGAAATACTGGCCCGTCTATTTCGATACGCTGCGCGAGCGGTTGCGGCCGGGAAAATGTGCGACGCTGCAGATCATCACGGTGCAGGATCACCGGTTCGAGCTCTATCGCAACGGGGTGGATTTCATCCAGAAATACATCTTTCCGGGGGGGATGCTGCCATCGCCTGCCGTGCTCAAGCGCGAGGTGGAGCGCGCGGGGCTGACCTTTTCGCGGTCCATCGAATTCGGGGAAAGCTACAGCCAGACCCTGCGCCGCTGGTATGATACGTTCAACGAGAAATGGGACCAGGTGGCCGAACTTGGATTTGACGCGCGGTTCCGCCGGATGTGGAATTATTACCTGACCTCTTGCGCTGCGACCTTCCATAGCGGAAATTGCGATGTGACGCAGATCACAGTGACAAGGCCCGGATAAATGCTGACAGCGCCCCGACTGGTTGCAGCCCTTTTGTTGGGGGGCGTCGGATTTCTGGGATCTGAACTGATCAAGCCCCTGATGCCCGAGGGCACGCAGTTCGGGTTGTTTTCCTTTGTGAACCTTGGGCTTGGCGCGCTGTGCGGCTGGATCGTGATCGGCTCGCGGATCGGGCGGGGGGTTGTGCCGGCGGTCAACAATGGCCTGACGGGGGCGGCGGCGCTGATCTTTTGGGGGTTGTTCCTGCAGGCCGGCAACGAAATGCTGCGCCTGTCGCTGCGACGCCGCTATGATGGCCCGGTCGAGGCGCTGACCGATCTGTTTCGCATCGGGATGGAATATGCGCTGACCATGGCGACGGTGCCGGTGCTGGGCACGCTTTTCGTGGGCGGCGTGGTGGCGGCGGTGCTGGCGGAAATCTCGGCCCGGTACTGGCGCTGACGGGCATGACCGCGCTTTTCGTTTACGGCACGTTGCGGCATCTGCCGCTGCTTGAGGCGGTGGTGGGGCATCCCGTGGCACCGGCGCAGGCGGCGCCCGCGGTGCTGCCCGGTCATCTGGCGCGATGGGCCGTGGGGCAGGCCTTTCCGATCCTGGTCGAGGAGGCCGGCGCGCAGGCCGAGGGGCTGCTGCTGTCGGGTCTGAGCGATGCGGACATGGCGCGGCTGAATTTCTACGAGGGCGGTTTCGGCTATCACCTGGCAAGGCGCGAGGTGCGGACCGATGCGGGTCTGTCCGAGGCGCAGGTCTGGTTCCCGGATGCGGGGCTTTGGCAGGCTGCGGGTCCTTTTGATCTGGCCGATTGGACGGCGCGCTGGGGGGCGATCAACATCGAGGCCGCGGTCGAGATGATGGATTATTTCGGGCAGCGCGACGAGGCGCAGATTGCGCGGATGTATCCGATGATCCATGCGCGCGCGGCCTCGCGCGTGGCGGCGCGAAGGGGGGCGGTGGCCGACCCGGCCTTGCCGGGCAGCGGCATGACGCGCGCGGATGTCATTCCGCAGGGCTTGGCGCGGCCTTATGCGGATTTCTTTGCGGTGGAAGAGCATCATCTGACCTTTCGCCGCTTTGACGGGGTGCAAAGCCCGGTGGTCAAGCGCGCGGTCTTCGTGGCCTCGGATGCGGCGATCCTGCTGCCTTATGATCCGGTGCGCGACCGGGTGCTGCTGATCGAGCAGTTTCGCGCCGGGCCCTATGCGCGCGGCGATCTGGCGCCCTGGCCGCTGGAGCCGGTCGCGGGGCGGGTCGATCCGGGCGAGACGCCGGAGGAGGCCGCGCATCGCGAGGCCGGGGAAGAGGCGGGGCTGGTGCTGCGGCATCTGGAGCGGGTCAGTTCCAGCTATCCCTCGCCGGGGTCCACGTCTGAATTCTTTCATATCTTCGTCGGTCTTTGCGATCTGCCGGATCGCCGTGACGATCTGGGCGGGGTTGCAACCGAGGATGAGGATATCCGCAGCCATATCCTGCCCTACGCGCAGTTCCAGGACGTGCTGGACCGTGATCTTCTGACCGTGGGGCCGCTGGTTCTGGCCGGGCATTGGCTGGCGCGGCACCGCGCGCGTCTGCGCGCACTGGATTGAACCGCGCGCGTCTGCGCGCATTGACGTGAACCGCGCGCGTCTGCGCGCATTGGCCTGAGGCAGGACGCGCGTTCGCGCGCGATGGCGTGAGTTGGGACATGTGTCCGCGCGGGATGCCTTGAGTTCCGGGCCCCGGATGCCTACTGATGTCAGGGAGGGGCCAAGGCCCGACCAAAGGTGAACGGCAAGCGGGAGACTGGCGATGCGGATAGCACATGATCTGGCCGAGGCGGTGGGCAAGACGCCCCTGATCCGGCTGAAAGCCGCGAGCGAGGCCACGGGATGCGAGATCCTGGGCAAGGCCGAGTTCATGAACCCCGGCCAGTCGGTCAAGGACCGCGCCGCGCTTTACATCATCAAGGATGCGGTGGCGCGGGGGCTGCTGAAACCGGGCGGCACGATTGTCGAGGGGACGGCGGGCAATACCGGCATCGGTCTGGCGCTGGTCGGCGCGTCTATGGGTTTCAAGACCGTGATCGTGATCCCCGAGACGCAGAGCCAGGAAAAGAAGGACATGATCCGTCTGGCCGGTGCGCAACTGGTCGAGGTGCCGGCGGCGCCCTACAAGAACCCCAATAACTACGTGCGCTATTCCGGCCGTCTGGCCGAGGCGCTGGCCAAGACCGATCCGAACGGCGTGATCTGGGCCAACCAGTTCGACAACGTGGCCAATCGCCAGGCGCATATCGAGACGACCGGCCCCGAGATCTGGGAACAGACCGGCGGCAAGGTGGATGGGTTCATCTGTGCCGTGGGATCCGGCGGGACGCTGGCGGGCGTGGGCATGGCCTTGCAGCCCAAGGGCGTCAAGATCGGCCTGGCCGATCCCGACGGCGCGGCGCTGCATGCCTATTACACCACGGGCGAGCTGAAGGCCGAGGGGTCGTCGATCACCGAAGGGATCGGGCAGGGGCGCATCACCGCGAACCTTGAAGGGTTCACCCCCGATTTCAGCTATAACATCCCCGATGCCGAAGCGCTGCCACTGGTCTTTGACCTGCTGGCCCACGAGGGGCTGTGCCTGGGCGGGTCGTCGGGCGTCAATATCGCGGGCGCCGTGCGCATGGCGCGCGAGATGGGGCCGGGTCATACGATCGTGACGATCCTGTGCGACTATGGCACGCGGTATCAGTCCAAGCTGTTCAACCCTGAATTCCTGCGGGAAAAGGGACTTCCTGAACCTGACTGGCTGACAGGGAGCGGTCGCGCGGTGCCGTCCGTCTTCGCGGACACATGACCCCTTTGCATCCGAAGGGCAGGCTGATGATGGCGCGGCTGAGTGCCGTGATCGCGCTTGTGCTGGCGCTTGTCATGGCGTTGCCGCAGGGGACGGCGCAAGCGCAGCAGCCGGGCCAGACAGCCACGCAGGACGCGGCCAGCGGGCCTGATTATGCCGCATGGCAGGACACGGCCAGCCGTGCCGAGGATGCGATCGAGGCCGGTCGCGCGTCGAACGTGGCGTTGGAGGACCTGCGCGCCGAGGTCGTATCCTGGCGCGAGGCTTTCCTGGCGGCGCAATCGTCGAACAGCAACCGGATCGCGACGATCCGCACCCAAATCGAAGCCCTTGGCACGGTGCCGGAGGGTGCGACCGAACCCGAGGAGATCGCGGCGCGCCGCAGCGAGCTGACCGAGCAGTTGACGCGGCTGCAGGCGCCGGTGCTGGCGGCGGAAGAGGCCTTTACCCGCGCGAACGGGATCATTTCGGAAATCGACCGGATCATTCGCGAGCGGCAGACCGATGCGCTTTTGACGTTGGGGCCAAGCCCCCTGAACCCGGTCTTGTGGCCGCAGGGGTTCCAGGCGCTGATGCGCACGCTGAGCGATCTTTACGCCGAGGTTTCGGATGCCTGGGAGACGCCTTCCCAGCGGGAGGCGACGCTGAAGGATTTGCCGGTCACGCTGGTGCTGACGGCCATCGGGCTGGTGCTGGTGCTGCGGGGGCGGCGTTGGGCGACGCGGTTGGGAGCGCGCTTTTACGAGCGCTGGCATCGCGGGCGTGATGTCTGGGGGTTCCTGGTGTCGCTGACCCAGGTGGCGATCCCGATGATGGGGATCTACGTGCTGACCGAAGCGCTGTTCGCGACCGGGCTGGTGGGCATTCGCGGGGCGCAGATCGTGGGCGAGTTGCCGGTCTGGGCCGCGATCCTTCTGGGCGCGCGCTGGCTGGTGGGGCGGCTGTTTCCCAGCCGGCTGTCCGAGCCGCCGCTGGAGGTTCAGCCTGACCGCCGGTCAGAGGCGCGCTATTACGGGACGGCGCTGGCCTTTCTGATGGTCGGGCAAAGCGCGCTGGGGCTGTTGGCCGATGTGGGCGAGATGTCGATCGAAAGCACCGTCGTGCTGGGCTTTCCCGTCATCGTGCTGACCGCGCTGGTGCTTTACCGGCTGGGCCAGTTCATGACCGGCCAGATGGCCTTGCATGAAGCTGCATCCGAGACGACCAGCTATCGCAACCGCCTGGTGCGTTTGCTGTCGAGCGGCGCCAAGCTGGTGGCCGTGGTGGCGCCCGTGGCGGGGGCGGTGGGCTATATCGCGGCGGCCGAGGCGCTGATCTATCCCTATGTGCTGACCCTGGCCCTGATGAGCGTGGTGCTGATCCTGCAAAAGCTGGTCAGCGACACCTATGCGTTGATCACCCATGCCCCGGACGAGCAGACCGATGCGCTGATCCCGGTGCTGATCGGTTTTCTTCTGACGATCCTTGCGATGCCTGTGCTGGCCCTGATCTGGGGCGCGCGGGTGGCCGACCTGACAGAGCTTTGGGCCCGGTTCCGCGAGGGGTTCTCGTTGGGTGGCACGCGGATTTCGCCGACCGATTTCATGGCCTTCGTGCTGATCTTCGCGCTGGGTTACGCGTTGACGCGTACGGTTCAGGGGGCGCTGCGCACCTCGGTGCTGCCCAAGACCAAGATCGATCCGGGCGGGCAGAATGCCATCGTCGTGGGCCTGGGTTACGTGGGTATCTTCATCGCGGCGCTGGTGGCCATCACGGGGGCGGGGATCGACCTGTCGTCGATCGCCATCGTGGCCGGTGCGCTGTCGGTGGGGATCGGTTTCGGCCTGCAGAACATCGTGTCGAACTTCGTCTCGGGGATCATCCTGCTGATCGAGCGGCCCATTTCCGAGGGCGACTGGATCGAGGTGGGCGGGCAACAAGGCTATGTGCGCGACATTTCCGTGCGCTCGACCCGGATCGAGACGTTCGACCGGACCGATGTGATCGTGCCCAATGCCGATCTGGTCAGCGGCACGGTCACCAATTTCACGCGCGGCAATACGCTGGGCCGGGTCATCGTGCCGGTGGGTGTGGCTTACGGCACGGATACCCGCAAGGTCGAGGCGGTCCTGCGCGAGATCGCCGAGGCCCATCCGATGGTTCTGGCGCAACCGGCGCCGGGGATCATCTTTCAGGGCTTCGGGGCGGATTCGATGGATTTCGAGATCCGCGCGATCCTGCGTGACGTCAACTGGATGATGGCGGTCAAATCCGAGATGAACCACCAGATCGCCAAGCGCTTTGCCGAGGAGGGGATCGAGATACCCTTTGCACAGCGCGATGTCTGGATCCGCAATCCCGAGGCGCTGCGCGGCGATGACCGGCCTGCTGACAAGACACTGCAGGGGGCTGAAACGCCCGTGTCCGGTGCCACCGACCCCAAGATGACGCCACCCTCCGACACGATGCGCGATGTCGATATGGGAGATGCCGGAGACGACTCCGGCGGCGAAGGAGACCGATGACATGACCGAGTTGCTGTTCCGTAGCGATGCCTATCTCAGGCAGGCCGAGGGCAAGGTGCTGGCCCATACACCCGAAGGCGGTCTGATCGTCGACCGCAGCATCTTTTACCCGCACGGGGGCGGCCAGCCGGGTGACAGCGGTCGCGTGGCCTGGGACGGGGGCGAGATGGTGATCCTTGATACCCGCAAGGCCGAGGGCGGGCGCGTCATGCTGATGCCCGAGGCGGGCTTGGGCGCGCGCGCCTTGCCGCCGGTCGGCGCTCAGATCCGGCAGGAGCTGGACTGGGACAGGCGGCATCGGCACATGCGCGTACATACGGCGCTGCATCTGCTGTCTGTCGTGATCCCCTTGCCGGTGACGGGGGGATCGGTCAGCGCGGACAAGGGGCGGCTGGATTTCGACATGCCCGAGGCGCCCGATGACCGTGATGACCTGGCGGCCGAGTTGAACGCGCTGATCGCGCGTGATCTGCCGGTGACCGAGGACTGGATCACGGATGAGGAGCTGGAGGCCAACCCTGGCCTGGTCAAGACGATGTCGGTGATGCCGCCGATGGGGACGGGCCGGATCCGGCTGGTGCGGATCGGGCAGGGCGCGGACCAGGTCGATCTGCAGCCTTGCGGAGGCACGCATGTTGCGCGCACCGGCGAGATCGGCCGCGTGAGCCTGGGCAAGTTCGAAAAGAAGGGCCGGCAGAACCGCCGCATCACCCTGCTGCTGGAAGACTAGGCCGCGGCGGGACGCGCTTGGCTTATTCGCCGGGGGCTGCGGCCTGTTCGGCGCGGTGCCTTTCGTCCTTGTCGGATGAGCCAGTCCCCATGCTGCCGGTCAGGCCGGGCAGATCCCGCTCGGTGTCGGGCAGACCCTCGCGCGACAGAAGCACTGCAAGGCCGCGCAATTCGGGGATATGGCTGCAGATGATCATCAGCGCCACCATGATGGGCACCGACAGGAACATGCCCGGAATGCCCCAGACCGCCGCCCAGAAGGCCAGGTTGATGATGATCCCGAAGGACGACAGGCGCAGCGCATGGCCCATCAGCATCGGGTCGATGACATTGCCGTTGAGGAACTGGATCGCCGTCACGATCAGGAAGATCGCGAGCGTCAGGGAGGGATCTTCAAGCTGCACGAAGGCGATCAGGGCGACCACGATCGTGGCCACGATCGACCCGATGTTGGGGATGTAGTTCAGCACGAAGGTCAGGATGCCCATGGCCACGGCCAGTTCGAGCGAGAAGAGCTTGCACACGAAGAAGACCATCACGCCGGTCACGATGCTGACGGCGGTCTTGACCAGAAGGTAGTAGTTCACGCGGTGGATGATCGAGCCGATGATGCGGCTGACATGTTTTGCCTGGGCTTCATCGCGGAAGAAATTGGTGAGCTTGGTGTCGAACCAGATGCGTTCCGCGAACAGAAAGCCCACGAAGAGGATCACGAGCACCGTGGCTTGCAGCAGGTTGCCGGCCTGCGCCGCCATCTGGCGCAGGTAGCCCGAGATTTCGGCGGTGCGGAAGGTGTTGAGGATCGAGGCTTCGATATCCTCGCCCAGCCAGGAAAAGAGGGCGGCGACGGCGAAGGGGGCGCGTTCGGTATAGGCCAGGGCGGTGGACAGCACCGTGTTGACCTGGCTGAGGATGATCGAGGTCAGCGTCAGAAGCACGGCCGAGATCAGCAGAAGTGCGGCGATGCTGGCCAGCCAGTTGGGGATGCGGAATGGGCCCACCTGCAGGCGTGCGATGAAGTTGATCGCATCCGAGGTCAGGCTGAACAGCACGATCGCCGTGGCCAGCGACACCAGCAGGAATTGCGCCTGCACCAGCAGGAACAGGACCACCGCGAAGGCGATGATGATCAGGGCAGTGGTCTGGATGCGCGAATATTGCCCGACATCGCCGCGCCGTGTGGTGGCGTCTTGTTCCGCTTGCGCCGTGGTCTCGGGCTCTGCCGAGGGGTCAAGCTGGGAAACATGGGGCGGCGGCAAAGTGGTCATGCGGACGGTGGCCTTGTCGTGCTGAGGATCGTTCACCCAGGCAAGCCTGACGGACGCCAGGCCCTTGGGTTTGGCCCAACTATGTTGCATCTGCCCGCAAGACTCAACGTTCAGGCCGCGGGCCACGCGGAAATGTTTGGTGATCCTTGTCATTCTGTCCAGAACCGCGCCATTCCGGGTCTTGCATTCGCCCGACATGTGAGGATAGAAGGCCAGCTAACGGAGAGGTGGCCGAGTGGTCGAAGGCGCACGCCTGGAAAGTGTGTAGGCGGGAGACCGTCTCCAGGGTTCGAATCCCTGTCTCTCCGCCAGATACCCGATCTGACGATATGAACCGCGACGGGGCGTTTGCCGCCCCTTCAAACGCGTGGGCGATCGGGTGTGCGCGCCTGATTTCACGCCATCCGCGAGGGCGCGCCGCGATCCCTTGCCACTGACATGCGGTGCGCCGGGGGGACGGGGTTGAAGTTCCCTCGGCGAAGGCTCAGACAATGGCCGGCAGCAGTGGGAACAGGTCATGACAGCACGCAGCTACGCAGAC
>JAJLKH010000076.1:0-2263 GCA_033839205.1 Rhodobacterales bacterium
CCTCGGACGAGCCGATCACCGTCTTGAACCCCACCGGCTTGCCCGTCACCTTGCGGATATGGCCGATCACGTCCAGCAAGCTCTCGAAACTGTCGATATCCAGATGGCGATTGGGCGAGACACTGTCCAAGCCCATCGGAATCCCCCGGATCGCCGCGATCTCGGCATTCACCTTCTCACCGGGCAGGATACCGCCCTTGCCGGGCTTGGCCCCCTGCGCCAGCTTCAACTCGAACATCTTCACCTGCGGATGATCCGACACCGCGCGCAGCCTTTCGTCGCTCAGGTTGCCATGCTCGTCCCGCACACCGTATTTGGCCGTGCCGATCTGATAGACGATGTCGCAGGCCCCGGTCAGATGAAAGGGCGACAGCCCGCCCTCGCCCGTATTCAGCCAGATCCCCGCCTTGGCCGCCCCCCGGCTCAGCGCCTCGACCGCCGGCCGGGAAATCGCGCCGTAACTCATGCCCGAGATGTTGAAGATCGACTTCGCACGATACGGGATCGCCGCCGTCGGCCCGATGATCATCGGCTGCGTGACGGAAAACTGGTCATCCAGCGGCGGAAACACCGCATTGACGAAAATCGGCGTGCCCGGGATCGACAGGTTGCGCGTCGATCCGAAGGCCACCGTGTTCCCCTGCCCCTTGGTGGCATGATAGACCCAGTCCCGCTGCGCGCGGTTGAACGGCATCTCCTCGCGGTCCATCGCAAAGAAATACTGCCGGAAGAATTCGCCCAGCGCCGTGAACAGATGCCGGAACCGCCCGATCACCGGATAGTTGCGCCGCACCGCGTCGCCCGTCTGCGTCTTGTCCACGATGAAAAACAGAAGCGCGGTCAGGACAGCGATCCCCAGCACCATGACAAACAGCAGCGCCAGAAACAAAAGCGCGTTCATCGCGAAATCCATACATTCAGTCCTTTTGATTTGTATCAATGCAACGCTTGACCATCGCGCTACAGTGCGAAATTCAAGACGTTGCGACAAGGCATGTCGGGGCATCGGACAGAGGTGATCGCAACGCGACCCCGTGATCGGATGACCCGGCGGCCAATGCACCCCAAGGAGGAACCAAGATGAGAACTCTGTTGATGACAGCAGGCCTCGCCGCCTGCCTCGCGACCGCGGCGTCGGCGCAGGACATGATCACCTACACCACGGATCAGGCCTTCGAGGATGTGATCTTCGGGCTGGAAAACGCCATCATCGACCAGGGCCTCGTGATCGACGGCACCTCGCATGTGGGCGACATGCTGGAACGCACCAAGGGCGATGTGGGATCGGACGTGACGATCTTCCTCAAGGCCGATGTCTACAGCTTCTGCTCGGCCGCCGTGTCGCGCAAGGTGATGGAGGCCGACCCGATGAACATCGTCTTCTGCCCCTACGACATCTTCGTCGCCGTCTCGCCCGAGACGCCGGACCAGACGATGATCGGGTTCCGCAGCTATCCCGAAGGCCCGATGAAAGAGGTCGAGGCCCTGCTCGACACCATCGCCCGCGCGGCGATCGGCCAGTAGGACGCCGCAACCACAGGCGGATCAGATCACGGCGCACTCGCGCCGGATCACATGATTATCATTGGAAACCGGAAAAGGGCGCGGCTTAGGCCGGCGCCCTTTTTCGTCAAGCCGCACAGGCGGAAATCCCCGGTGAACCAGCGGCAGGCAAGGCGCGTAATCGTCGCGATGCCACTGAAGGCGTCCTGATTTGCAACACTGGGAGAAACACATGTTCCGCAGAACCTACCTCGCCATGACCGCAGCCGCCCTGATGGCAGGCCCCGCCTTTGCCGGCGGCATGTCCAAGGATATCGTCGACACCGCCGTCGAAGCCGGCAGCTTCAACACGCTGGTCGCCGCCGTGCAGGCCGCGGGCCTTGTCGACACCCTGAAAGGCGAAGGCCCCTTCACCGTTTTCGCCCCCACGGACGAGGCTTTCGCAGCCCTGCCCGCAGGCACGGTCGAAGACCTGCTGAAGCCGGAAAACAAGGACACGCTGGTGTCGATCCTGACCTACCACGTCGTAGCCGGCAAGGTGATGTCGGGCGATCTGTCCAATGACATGTCCGCCACCACCGTGCAGGGCGGCGATGTAAAGATCATGACCGAAGGCGGCGTGACCGTGAACGGCGCCAATGTCGTGACCGCAGACATCGAAACCTCGAATGGCGTGATCCACGTCATCGACGCGGTGATCCTGCCGGAATAATCCGCAGCCAGACCACCACGCAGGCCCCGGACCACGCGTCCGGGGCCA